>CAVBDE010000054.1:0-9473 GCA_963594055.1 Anaerovoracaceae bacterium
AACACTCCGCAAACGAAGGGAAGCGAAGCAAAAAGAAGCAATTTGCTTTTCATAGCAGTTCAGTTTGTGCTAAGGTACGGCTTTTTTTGTTAAATTTGCGGCCGAAAAATCCGTCTTTGGAAATAATTTGAAAGATATATGAAAATTCTTGTAATCAACTGTGGAAGTTCGTCCATAAAGTACCAGCTTCTGGATATGCGCAGCGAGGAGGATTATTCCCTTCTGGCCAAGGGAAACCTGGAAAAGATTGGGCTTCCGGACAGCAAAATCACTCATAAGCCTACGGGAAAGACCCCTGTGGTGAAGACCCGGAGCGTGCCTGACCATACCGTGGGCATGCAGGTGGTTCTGCACACCCTTACGGATCCTGAACACGGCGTCATCAAAAGTTTCGACGAGATAGACGCGGTGGGCCACAGAATCGTGCAGGGCGCGGATTATTTCAACGGCTCTGTAGTGGTCGACGAGGATGTGATGGAGAAGATCAGAATCTGCTGCGACTTCGCCCCGCTTCACAATCCTGCCCACATCCTGGGCATCAGAGCCATGCAGAAGGTGCTTCCGAAGGTGCCACAGGTAGTGGTGTTCGACACCGCCTTCCATCAGACGATGGCGCCGAAGAACTATATGTACGCCCTTCCTTACGAGTATTATCAGAAATACAAGGTCCGCCGCTACGGTGCGCACGGCACTTCGCACCAGTATGTGAGCCGTGAGGGTGCCAAGGTCGCAGGCCTGGACATCAATGACAGCCGCATAATCACCTGCCACATAGGCAACGGCAGCTCCGTTACCGCCATCAGGAACGGCAAGTGTGTGGACACCTCCATGGGATTCACCCCTCTGGAGGGCATGATAATGGGCACCAGGTGCGGTATCATCGATGCCAATATCGTCCCTTACATCATGAAGAAGGAGAACCTCACTCCGGACCAGATGACGGACATAATGAACAAGAAATCCGGCTTCATCGGACTGTCTGGCAAGAGCTCGGACATGCGTGACGTGGTGGGCTTTGCAGAGCAGGGCGACGAGCGCGCGCAGCTGGTGGTTGACAAGCTTGTCCTGGACATCACCAAACTCGTGGCCGGATATATCGCCGAGCTCGGCGGAGTGGATCTTATCTGCTTTACCGCCGGCATCGCCGAGAACAATCCGTGGCTCCGCGAGGATGTCTGCAGGAACTTCTCCTATATGGGCATCAGGATAGACAAGGCGGTTAACGACGTTACACGCGATGCCGCCATAATCTCCGCTCCGGATTCCACCGTCAAGGTCGCCCTTATCCCTACCGATGAGGAACTTATGATTGCCCGCGACACAATGAGACTAACAAAAGATTTAAGATAACGTTATGGTAAGCAATTTTTCCGAACTCTTCACCGAACTTAAGGAGAAGGGTATTTGCAAGAAACTCGTAGTCGCCTGGGGTGTGGACGAGCACAGTATCGAAGCCGCATACAAGGCTGTGGAGATGGGTTTCGTTCAGGCCACGCTGGTCGGTGACAAGTCGAAGATCGAGGCCGTCTGCGCTGCGCAGGGTTTCGACGTAAACAGATTTACCATAGTTGACGAGCCTGTGGAACTCAAGGCCGTCAGCGCTGCCGTGGCTCTCGTTCACGACAAGATGGGAGATGTCCTTATGAAGGGCCTCTGCTCCACGGACAAGTTCCTCCGCGCCATCCTCAACAAGGAGACCGGACTTCTTCCTGCCAAGGGACTCCTCAGCCACGTGGGCATCATCGACAACCCCAACTACCACAAGCTTATGTTCATAAGCGATATGGCCGTAATCCCTGCGCCTGACTTCCGTCAGAAGGTCAAGGAAGCCGGGTTCCTGCTTTCCACCGCCAAGTCTTTCGGCATAGCCAAGCCTAAGATCGCCTTCATCGCCGCTTCAGAGCAGATGCTCGACTCTATGCCTGCCTGCATGGAGGGCGCGATGCTTTCTTCCATGGCCAACCGCGGTCAGCTGGGCTCCTGCCTGGGTGACGGCCCTCTGGCGCTCGACGTAGCCATTGACAAGGAGTCTGCCGACATCAAGGGGCTCAAGAGCGAGGTTGCTGGAGACGCTGACTGCCTGCTCTTCCCTAACATCGAGTCCGCCAATGTGTTCTGGAAGACCAATTCGAAACTCTGTAAAGAAGTAAAGCAAGGAGGAATGCTCGTAGGAACATCCGCACCTTGCCTTCTCGTATCACGTGCCGACAGCGCCGAGACCAAGCTCAATTCCATCGCTGCCGCAGTCATGTGCGCTAAATAAGACTAAAGCAAGCCTCTGCGCTTCGCATATTCTATTATGAATTCGGCTGTCCCCGTTATACCGAGGATGGCCGAATCTATACACAGGTCATAGTTCGACGCCACTCCCCATTCCGTGAATGTGAAGAAGTTGTAGTAGTCGGCTCTTTCCTTGTCCTTTCTCTGTACCAGAAGCTCCGCCTCACGCTCGTTGAGGTTCTTCTCGGCCATCATTTTCTTTACCCTGACCTCAAGCGGGGCGCTGATGAACACGTCTATGCAGTCCATGTCCCTGAGAACATAGTCCGACGCGCGTCCCACGAACACTGCGCTTTCCCTCTGTGCGATGTCCCTGATGGTGTCGCTCTGAATCTTGAAGAGTTCGTTGTCCCCGAGTCCCGTTCCGAACGCCCAGAATCTGTGCTTTTCGTCGCTTGACGTGAACAGTTCCTTGCGGATGCCGCTTTTCTTCGCCGCTTCGGTCAGAAGTTCCCCGTCATAGACGTTGATGCCAAGCAGCCTGCCCAGTTCATCCGCGGTAGCCTTGCCGCCGCTGCCGAACTGTCTTCCGATGTTGATAATTATGTGTTTTTTGTCCATAGCTAAATTTTTCCTTCGAAGGCTGTCGCACCTTCTCCGTCCTTCATTTTGTCAAGCTTTCTGAAAGTGATTGATATGCAAATGAATGCGATAATTACAGATGCCACGTCCGAAATAGGGAACGAATACCAAACACCGTTTTCACCCATAAATATAGGCAAAATATAGAGAAGTGGTACCAGCACGATGATCTGTCTGCTCAAAGACAGGAATATGCTCTTCTTTACCATTCCTATGTTCTGGTAGAAGTTGGCGGCCACCAGGTTGACGCTGATGACGCCCACTGCCATGTTCATGATTCTGAGTCCGTAGATGGAATGTTCCTTCAGCACCGGATCGCTCGTGAAGATGCTAACCAGCACCTGAGGGCAGACTACGGAGAAGATGAAGCACAGGATGGTCATCACGGCGACGCACCCTGTGGTGAGCCAGTAAACCTTCCTCACGCGCGAGTACAGTTTGGCTCCCCAGTTGTAGCTGGCGATAGGCTGCATTCCCTGGTTGAATCCCATGCATATCATAAGGAAGAAGAAGGTGATTCTGTTCGCCACTCCGTATGCGGCGATGGCTATGTCTCCGCCGTGCGCCTTGAGCTGCTGGTTGATAAGCATCGAGATGATGCAGCTCGCGAAGTTCATAAGGAAAGGCCCCATTCCTATGGTGAGCGAAGCCTTGGCTATCTTCCTGTCCCATCCGAACGCTCCGCGCCTGAAATGTATGATGCGCGAGCTGTCCCTGAGGAAAATTATCGCTATCACGAGCGCTATCAGCTGGCACAGCACGGTGGCTATGGCGGCGCCCTTGATGCCCATCTTGAAAGTGAAGATGAAGATAGGGTCCATTATGGCGTTCGAAATCACCGTGAACAGGGTGAGACCCATCGCAGTCTTCGGATTCCCGCTTGCGCGTATGATGTTGTTCAGACCCATGTACAGGTGGGTCACCACGTTTCCTATCAGGATATAGGTCATGTAGTCCCTGGCGTATGGAATGGTGGCGTCCGACGCTCCGAAGAAATAGAGTATCGGGTCGAGGAACGTCAGGACGAGGACGGAGAACAGGATACCGAAGATCGTGTTCAGGGTCATCGTGTTCGCCAGGACCTTGTTGGCCACTTCATAGTTCTTCTGCCCGAGCAGCATTGAAGTCATCGTCGCCGCGCCCACGCCTACAAGCGTGCCGATGGCGGCGCTGAGGTTCATCAGCGGGAAGGTGACCGCGAGTCCGGACATCGCCAGAGTTCCGACTTCGGGGATGTTTCCGATATAGATGCTGTCCACCATGTTGTACAGCGACGATGCGGTCATCGCTATGATTCCCGGGGTGGCGTATCGTTTAAGCAAGGTTCCGACTTTTTCTGTGCCAAGTTCGGTAGGCGCTCCGTTGTTCATTTACGAATTGTTGTCTTTTTAAACTGTCAGTCTTCAGGTTCGTCCGTGAATTCGACTTCAAAGTAGATAGGGCAGTATGCCGGGATGGCCGTGCCGGAGCCGCTCGAAGAGTATGCGTATGATGAGGTCATATAGATGCGGCCCTTCTCGTGAGGCCTCATCTGGTACAGTCCGTAGGCGAATCCGCTTATGATGCTGGAATTGCTGGATGTCATCGTGAGGTCGGTTGCAGACTCTCCCCAGTTGATGAGGACCGGCTCTCCGGTAGCCGAGCAGCCGAATACCTTGGCGGAGTCCGCCAGGTTCGTGTCGACGCCGGTTCCGTCAATTCTTCTGCAGATGTAGTTGATGTAAACCTCTGCGGATGAACTGTATGTGGTGTCAGGACTGTCTGAAGGCTTGTCCTGTACGTAATAGACTCCGGGAGCCAGAGAATCGGCCTTCTCCCATTCGTCTCCCATGGTCTTTTTCAGAAGGGCCATTTCCCATTCTTCGGTATCCTTGACGGATTCAGCTATGGTGAAGTCGTATATCTGCGCCGTGGTGCTCGAGCTTGACGCCGAGACATATTCTTCTTTCGTGTCGTAGCGGTCGGTGGTGAGAAGCCAGCCGGGGATTATGACCTTGCAGCTGCCGCCCACACCCATCCGGGCCAGAAGCTCTTCTATTCCGGCATAGGCGCTGTTCGACCCGCGGTATGAGAACTTCGGACCGTAGTAATTGCTCTTTTCGTACTCGCCAAGTCTTTTGGAAACTTCCTCGGAAGTGGTCTCCACCACTGTGCCGTCAAGGTAGGTGACAGTATAGTCGAGTCTGAGGAACGGATTGTCCTCCACCGAGCTGACGCTCCGGTTCGTGACATCGCCCGGGTCCAGGCTTATGACCCAGGACCCCAGTGCGGTCTCTGTCCACGTGGATTCTTTGTTGAAGGATATCCATGCGTCGTACTGGTTTTTGAGCAGTTCGCCGGAATTGGTCGAACCTTCCTTTGCGCAAGATGCAAGCAGCAGCGCGCTTGCGGCGAGTACCAATGTGATATGTTTCATAATGTAACTTTTTCCAAATATGCGTCGATCCCTTCAAACCGTGCAATGTCCTGTCCCAGAAAGAGTTTTCCTCCGGAAGCCAGTTCGTGCCCGCCGCCGTGGAAGTATTTCCCCGCCAGAGCCCTGGCCGACCATCCCTTCTTTGAGCGTATGGACACTCTGACCGTGTCCGTGTCTTCGCGCAGGTAGATGGAGACCTTGACCTTGTCTATGGACAGCGGTACATTCACCAGATTTTCGAGTTCGCCCTCCATCAAGCCAAATCTGTGCCACGTTTCACGGCTTACCTTTATTATGGATATGCCGTCTTTCCTTATGGTCAGCCGGTCAGAAAGGATGTATGCGAAGGCGCGGACCCGGTTCTCGCGGTATCTGTTGTAGAGTTCCGATATGATGTAGTCGCGGTCCACTCCGTATGACAGCAGTTCACCGGCCATCTGAAGGGTGGACGGGAAAGTCGCGCAGGAGAAGTTGTTCGTGTCGGTGGTCATTCCGCACATGAGGCAGAACCCGCACCTGCCCGAGAAAAGGGCCTTCCTCTGCCGCTCGTCCGCGCACAGAACTTTTAATATATAATAGACCACCTCGCTCGCGGACGAAATGTCCGTCTTGCTGAACACCAGATCGAACTTGTCTTCCTGCGGGCCAATGTGGTGGTCGAACAGAACCTTCTTCGCCTTCGATGCCAGAAGCGCTTCGGACGGGTAGCCGCACCGTGCGGGGTCGCAGAAGTCGGTGCAGAGAATGAGATCCGCCTTCGCGATGGCCCCGAGGGCCTCTTCCCCGTAAAGGGTAGGGGCCGGATCTATGAATGCCAATGTCTGAGGCAGTTCCTCCCGGACTATGGTCACGGACGTCTTCCCCATGAAGCGGAGATACTCGTGCAGCGCGCTGCTGCTTCCGGCGGCGTCACCGTCCGGATGCTCGTGCGTAATGATTACGATATCGCCGGCCTGCTCCGTCAGAGAGGCCAGCAGGGTGAGATTCCGTGCATTTTCCATCGGCGCAAATTTAGTAAGAATATTGCATTTAATAAATGATTTTGTTAACTTTGCTAGGTTTAAAGGAATATAAAATCAAAAGATAAAAAAATGATTACAAAGGACACTTGGCTTAAGTTTATGCAGAACAAGGTACTCAATAGACTCGTTACCTGGTTCATCCTTCCTGTATGTATACTTGCACTCGTCTATGTGCTTGTCGACAGCATTTCCCAGCCTGTTGAATTCAACAAGGCGAAATCTGCCCGCGAGCAGGTAGGTATACAGCGTCTTAAGGATATCCGTACGCTTCAGGATGCATACAAGAGCGTTAACGGTAAGTATACCGATGATTTCGACTCTCTCAAGACCTTCTACCTCTCCGGCAACATCGTCGTGAAGATGCAGATCGGTTCGAAGGATGACTCACTTTCCATGGCTCACACCAAGGAAGTCCGCAAGACCGTTCCTTGGCTCAGAGGCGAGAGCCTTAACAATTTCTATCACCAGAGATATCTTCAGGGTGACAAGAATCTCGTATTCACCGTGGATCAGAAGATCCCTGTCAGGGACACCCTCTTCAAGGCACGTGCGGATTTCGCGATCGACTCTTTGCGCACCATTCCTTTCTCAGGCGGCCAGGCCGTGGAGATGGAAGAGCTTGTGAAGACCGTTTCAGGTGTGAAGGTTCCTCTCTTCGAGGCCCGTATGCCTTACAAGAAGCTCCTCCTCGGACTTGACAACCAGCTCCGCATCAACCTTGACGCGGACTGCCGTAACTCCAACCGTTACGAAGGCCTTCAGGTCGGCAGCGTAAGCGCTCCTAACAACAACGCAGGTAACTGGGAATAGTATCAAGGTGACTTTAGTTCCCACATCATTTTACGATAAGGCTTGTGCGAGAGAATATCTCGCACAAGTCGTTGATATGGCACCCGACGCGCAGGTCCAGTCGGTTTTCCTTCCGGAACTCGACGCGTATTTCATATATGAGGGTGAGGAAAGGCCCGCACTGCTCGATTCGCTGTGCTCCCTTCTGTCCATAAAGGAATACAACAAGATCCTGTGCCACTGGGACGGTGCGGTCCTGAGCCTGTGTATAGCTCAGGGCAAATCGCTGCTTCTGTCCAATACATTCCAGGCGGGGGATTTCATTACGGTGATGTATTATGTCCTTCTGTCCCTCAAGTCCCTTCAGCTTAATCCTGAAGTGTCCACCGTATATTTCCGCAGCCCGCTTTCTTCCGAACAGCAGGTGAGCCTTTACCATTATTTTATGGAGGTGAAGGCCTTATGAGAATCATCGGGGGCAGACTGAAGGGGAAAACCATCCTTCCGCCGGCCGGCTACAAGGCCCGCCCGACCACGGACTTCGCCCGCGAGGCTCTTTTCAATATTCTGGACAACGAATACGAATTTGCCGACCTTCAGGTGCTGGACCTTTTCGGAGGGACCGGCGCCGTGTCGTTTGAATTCGGGTCGCGCGGAGTGGGAAGGGTCTATTGCGTGGAGATGGCCAGGGAGAACGCTTCGTTCATCAAGACCGAGGCCCGGAGGCTTGGCCTTGGCAATGTCACCATGGTGCGGGACAATGTGTTCGATTTCCTGAACGTGTGCCACGAGAAGTTCGACATCATCTTCGCAGATCCTCCCTATGCCCTTGAAGGTCTGGAGACCATTCCGGACAGGGTCCTGGAGAAGAACATTCTGCATCCGGACTGCTATTTTATCCTGGAGCACGGTCCGGGGCACGACTTCAGTTCACATCCGCGCTTCTTCAGGCAGCGCAGCTACGGCAAGGTTCACTTTACCTTTTTCAAATAGGCCTTTTCAGAGGCCTTTTTTCTTGGCTTCGTCCCAGATTTCATCCATCTGGGCCAGCGTCATGTCCTTGAGCGACAGGCCTTTCCTGATAGTGTTTTCCTCCAGATAGGTGAATCTTCTGCGGAACTTGTCGCAGCATCTGTTGAGTGCCTTTTCAGGATCCACGCCATGCAGCCTGGCCGCATTGATGACGGAGAACATCAGATCCCCGAACTCTTCCTCTATATGGTCCTGTGACCGTTCGTCTATGGCTTCGGTCACTTCGCCGAGTTCTTCACGGACTTTGTCCAGCACCTGGTGCGGCTCTTCCCAGTCGAATCCGCATCCGCGGGCCTTCTCCTGCATCGACAGGGCTTTCAGCAGTGCGGGCATGGTCTGCGGGATGCCGCCCATCACGCTCTTGTTGCCGTCCTTCTCTTTGGCCTTCACGAGTTCCCATGTGTCGGCTATCTCCTTGGCGGACAGAGCCTTGCCGGCGAGGTCCCCGAACACGTGCGGATGGCGGAAACGCATCTTGTCGCAGATTTTCTTCAGACAGTCGGCGATGTCGAATTCGCCCTTCTCCTCGGCTATTTTGGCATAGAACACTATATGGTAGAGCAGGTCGCCCAGCTCCTTCGAGATGTCTTTAGGGTCATCGCGCAAGATGGCGTCGCTGAGTTCGTAAACTTCCTCTTCCGTCATCGGGCGGATGCTTTCCATGGTCTGTTCCGCGTTCCATGGGCATCTGTCCCTGAGCGCGTCCATCACTTCCAGCAGATTCTGGAAGGCGTCTTTCTTTTCCTGTAAGGTGTGCATAACCGAGTTGAATGAAACCGGGTGCAAAAATACAGTTTTTTATACAGTAAAAAAATTGCTAAATTTGCAGCCTTATGGCACAGAATACATTATTAGAGAGAGTCCTCTCACTTCAGGACAAGTTCCAGAGCCTTCAGGATCAGCTGGCCAGCCCGGAAGTGATGTCGGATATGAAGAAGTTCGTTCAGCTTAACAAGGATTACAAGCAGTTGGAGCCTATCATCAAGGCTGGACTTGAGTATAAGAAGACCCTGGACAACCTCGCGTCAGCGAAGGATATCCTGGTGAACGAGAAGGATGACGAACTCCGTGAGATGGCGCGCGAGGAGATCGCGGAACTGGAACCCAAGGTCCCTCAGATGGAGGAGCAGATAAAGCTTCTTCTCATTCCTGCGGACCCTGACGACTCGAAGAATGCCATCGTGGAGATCAGAGGCGGTGCCGGCGGCGACGAGGCTGCCATCTTCGCAGGGGACCTTTTCCGTATGTATCAGCACTTTGCCGAGAACAAGGGATGGAAGCTCGAGGTGACGGACCAGACTCCGGGCACTTCAGGCGGATTCAAACAGATAGTCTTCAAGCTCAGTTCCTCT
>CAVBDE010000055.1:0-9466 GCA_963594055.1 Anaerovoracaceae bacterium
CGCGTGCAGAGGGTGCCTCAGACCGAGACCCAGGGCCGCATCCAGACTTCAGCCGCTTCCGTGGCTGTGTTCCCGGAGGCCGGAGAATTCGATGTGGATTTGAAATGGGACGATATCCGTCTGGATCTTTTCTGCTCGTCAGGACCTGGCGGACAGGGTGTGAACACCACCTATTCAGCCGTCCGTCTTACCCATATCCCTTCAGGACTCGTGGTCCAGTGCCAGGAGGAGCGCTCCCAGCTTAAGAACAAGGACCGCGCGTTCGAGGAACTCCGTACCAGACTCTACAACCTGGAGCATCAGAAATATCTCGACGAGATAGCGTCGAAACGCAAGACCATGGTCTCTACCGGAGACCGTTCAGCCAAGATCCGCACCTACAACTATCCTCAGGGCCGTGTGACTGACCATCGTATCAACTGGAGCATGTATAACCTCCCGGTGTTCATGAACGGAGACATCCAGGAGGTTATAGATCAGCTGCAGATAGCGGAGAACGCCGAGCGTCTGAAGGAAGCCGGCGAATAATTTCTAAAGGCTGGAAACCTTGTCCAATACCAGTTTTACAAGCTGCGCCACGCGCGGCTTGTAGTCTGTATTGGCATCCTTGAGGTAGCGGTGCGCGATGGCGCAGCATACTGTGATGGCCTCGTGCCCGAGGTGTCCTGCAATGCCTGCGATGGCCGAGCCCTCCATCTCGAAGTTCGTGATCTTGCGGTCTTCGTATCTGAATGACTCAATGTCTTCAAGCATGTTCGGCATGGCGAGCTGCTGGCGTACCACGCGTCCCTGAGGCCCGTAAAAGCCCGGAGACGAGATGGTCATTCCCCTTACGGTCGAATCCTCGAACAGGTGGATAAGCTTCTCCGAATTCTTCACGAAGTAAGGGGTAGGGAGTTCCTTCGGCCAGTTCATATGCTTCATGAACGCCTCTTCCATCCTGGTGTCGGTGACTTCTTCGCGGTGTGCATACCAGTTCATAAGTCCGTCGAATCCTATGGAGATGTGCGACAGGATGAACGCTCCGAGCGGAATTTCCGGCTGCAGAGCGCCGCAGGTGCCAAGTCGCACGATATTCAGGGTCGTGTGTTCGGTCTTCACTTCGCGGGTGGCGAAGTCGATATTGGCCAGGGCGTCAAGTTCGGTCATCACGATGTCGATGTTGTCCGTGCCTATGCCGGTGGAGAGCGCAGTTATGCGGCTTCCGCGGTAGGTTCCGGTGGCCCAGACGAATTCGCGTGAGGCGCCTTCGCATTCTATGGTTTCAAAATAAGGTTTGAACATCGCCACTCTGCCGGGATCTCCCACCAGGATGACGTTTCTGGCCAGCTGTTCGGGACGGATATGCAGATGGAAAATCGATCCGTCCGAATTGATGATAAGTTCTGATTCTGCTATTCTCATGGTTAGTATCGTTTATTTCTTTCTCTTGCCTGATCTGAGTCTTCCCGCGCTCTGCACCAGCAGTTCGTCCGCCAGCACGCCCTTGATGGCCAGCAGGTCGAAGACGAACGCAAATGCCGGGAGTATGGCCGTCCACCTGAACACGAAGCCCTCGCCCATCGTGAAGTAATCCACTATGAGCCAGATCTGAAGGGCCAGCAGCAGGGTGGCCGACGCACCCGCGAGCCTTATCTGCAGGCTGCGTCTTGACCAGCTGAACAGAGCGACCAGATTGGCCGCCAGGGACAGGATGATCAGAATCGCGTAAGGCAGTTTGCTTATGTATCTGATGTCTTCGATGGGAGCGTCAGGCGTGTAGATGGTGCCCACGTTGCCGAAAGCAAGTGCTATGAGCAGCCCCGCTGCCAAAGCAAAATAAAGTGTCTGTATTCTTTGCCACATAGTTTATCTGGAATTGAATCTCGCGATGAATTTTTCCTCATAAGTCCTGGACACGGGGATGGGATCTATCTTCAGTCCGAGATTTATGCTGAACGAACCGTCCTTCTGACGCATCATCTGCTCGATCTTGTTAATGTTCACTATATATTTTCTGTGGCAGCGCACGAGGTCGCTGTCCGAAAAACTCTCTTCTATGGTCTTCAGCTTGCACCGTAGCATGAACTGCTTCAGCTCGTCGAAACTGTCCTGGTACCAGACCTTTATGTAGTTGTCGTCCGATTCTATGTAGAAAAGGTTGTTCTGGTTGACCACCAGCTTGAGCGAGCCGGAGTTGTCGTAGAGCATTATCTTCTTGTCGTTCTGCGGCGTGGGCACGGTGTCGGAAACGACGTTGTTGAAGTTCATCAGCCTTATGGTCTGGTCCCTCTCGGAGACCGCGCACCACAGGATGGATATGGTGTTCGGTATGCCAAGCCCGAAGATGCAGAACGTGAGGCAGTTAAGGAAGTGTATCCAGAAGCCGTGGACAGGGGAGGAGATCCAGCCGTTCGTCACGCCGAAATGCGTTATGAACGTGTATGTCAGGCTGATGACGACCACTTCGCCCAGGCACCAGAACACATAGCCCAGTATGGTGATGTTCCGCTCGCGCAGGTGGTAGAGCCATATCCTCGAAAGAGTGAACACCAGAAAGCAGAACGCCCAGAATCCCAGGGTCAGCCACATCGCGTGTCCCGGAGACAGGTCGAACCACCCCGAGAAGGAGATGGTCAGCAGGAGCGACGACACCAGGGAGAACAGCGCGGTGAGTACCGCGTTGAACGACAGCTGTTTCTTGCCGAGGATATATTTGGGTAGCGTGCTCGTCAGTGCCATACAGGACAAAGATACAAAAAAATGCTATCTTTGCCGAAGTGTAATTGTTTTCAATATGGACAAAAGAGTTGTCGTTACAGGGCTTGGAGTCCTGTCGTGCATAGGTAATGACGTAGATACGTTCTGGCGCAATCTCGTGAACGGTGTCTGCGGAATAGACTATATAGAAAGTTTCCCTACGGACGGGTTCGCCGTGAAGATAGGAGGCGAAGTGCGCAATTTCACCCCCGAGAACTACGGAATGGACAAGCCGTTCATCCGCAAGCAGGACAAGTTCACCACTTTCGCCGTCGCTTCCGCGTATCAGGCGATAAAGGACAGCGGTCTGGTTTCGGGCGAGAACATAGACCCGTTCAGGCTCGGCGTGTACATCGGCTCGGGCATCGGAGGGTTCGAGACCATCCAGAGGGAGGTTTCCAAGATCATAGAAGATCCTACAGGCCAATGGATTTCGCCTAACTTCGTGCCCTGCATCATAGGCAATATGGCTGCCGGCCAGGTGGCCATAAAGTTCCATGCCAACGGTCCCTGCATCGATGTGGTGACCGCCTGCGCCACCTCCACCCATTCCATAGGAGAGGCTTACAGGGCCATAAGGCACGGATATGCCGACGCCATCCTCTCAGGAGGCACCGACAAGGCCGTCATCCCTATCGGCATCGCCGCTTTCGCGAATGCCAAGGCCCTCTCGAAGATAGAGGACCCGAAGAAGGCGTCCCTGCCGTTCAACGCCCGCCGCGACGGGTTCGTGATGGCCGAAGGCTCCGCAGTGCTGGTGCTTGAGGAACTTGAACACGCCCGCAGGCGCGGAGCGAAGATATATGCCGAAGTGGTGGGATACGGCTCCACCTGCGACGCCTACCACGCCACCGCTCCGAACAAGGAGGGCACCACCCAGGCCAAGTGTATCACGGAGGCGCTCGAAGAGGCTTCCTTCGATCCTTCAAGGGACAATCTGTACATCAATGCCCACGGCACCGCGACCCATCTGAACGACCTCTGCGAGACGAAGGCCTGCAAGATAGCCCTCGGCGATTACGCCTGCAGGGCCCACATATCGTCTACCAAGTCTATGCACGGTCATATGCTGGGTGCTACCGGAGCGGCCGAGGCCATCGCCTCCATCATGGCTCTTCGCGAGGGTATAGTGCCTCCTACCATCAATCTGGACACTCCTGACCCTGAACTGGATCTGAACTATACGCCTAACGAGGCCGTGAAGACGGATCTTACCCTCGCCATCTCCAATTCGTTCGGATTCGGCGGGCACAACGGGTGTCTGGCTTTCAGAAAACTGGAGGATTAGCTCGCGATTTTGCCCGGCGAGGATATGATTTTGAGAATGCTGACCGGTGAGGACTTTTCCTCGCCGGTCTTTTTTACGAGTCTGGCCTGCAGAAGGCCCCTTTCCTTAAGGCAGGCCTTTATCCTGGCGTGGTCCACTCCATGCGCCTTGAGGTATTCGAGGCTCCGGCTTCCCGCACAGGCACATATGGCCAGAAGCAGGTGGACGGGGATGATCTTGTCCGACAGGGCGATATTGGCCTCTATTATGCTGAGGTTAAGGGTGTTCTGTGCGTTCCGGGAGAAGACGATGTTCAGGCTCTGGGCGTACGGGATGCTCTGGGGCTTGAAAATGGTCTTCTCGAGGTGCGCCTTCAGGTCCTGAAGGTCTATGCCCAGCTCCTGCAGGGTGCGGCAGGCCTGGTTGTCCTTATGGCGCAGGATGCCCAGCAGAAGATGGTCCGTGGAAATGGCCCTGTCTCCCGCTCTGCAAGCTTCTTCCCTGGCATAAGTCAGGATGCTTAGAACTTCCTGTGAAACCTGAGTCTGCACGTGACAAAAATAGCAATATTATTTTTGTCCGGCACGAGTTTTTTTGTTAAATTTGTACACTTTAGAAATAACGAATGAGTACGGATAATTTAGAAATTGAAGAGAAGCCACAGGGGATAATCGAACCTGTGGAGATAGATCACGAGATGCGCTCCGCATACATCGACTATTCGATGTCTGTGATAGTGTCCAGAGCCCTTCCTGACGCCAGGGACGGTCTGAAACCGGTTCAGCGCCGTGTCCTTTTCGGAATGGACGGACTGGGCCTTAATTTCGGAGGCCAGACCAAGAAATCGGCCAGAATCGTCGGTGAGGTGCTCGGTAAGTTCCACCCTCACGGAGACAGCTCCGTTTATGACGCCATGGCGCGTCTGGCACAGGACTGGAACCAGAGATATCCGCTGGTTTACGGCCAGGGTAACTTCGGCAGTATGGACGGCGACCCTGTGGCCGCGATGCGTTACACCGAGGCCAAGTTGGCCCGTATATCCGACAGCGTGCTCTGCGATCTGGACAAGAATACGGTTGACTTCATGCTCAACTTCGACGATACCATCTGGGAGCCCACGGTCCTTCCTACGAAGGTGCCGCTCCTGCTTCTGAACGGTTCGTCCGGCATCGCGGTCGGTATGGCCACCAACATGGCTCCGCACAATCTTTCGGAGGCCTGCGACGCCATCTGCGCATACATAGACAATCCTGACATCGACGTGGCCGGCCTTATGGAGCACATCAAGGGCCCGGATTTCCCTACGGGAGGCATCATCATGGGCCGCCAGGGCATAATCGACGCATACACCACCGGACGCGGCAGGGTAGTCATCAGGGCTAAGGCCGACATCGAGGAGAAGAACGGCAGAAGCGTCATCGTGGTCACCGAGATACCTTACATGGTGAACAAGGCCGAGATGATTTCCCGTATCGGGGAGATGATCCGCGACAAGAAGATAGACGGCATCGCCGACATCAAGGAACTCACGAACCGCGAGGGCATCAGGATTGAGTTCCTGGTCAAGAAGGACGCGAATGCCAATGTCGTCCTCAACACCCTGTACAAATACACCGCTCTCCAGTCAAGCTTCGCCATCAACAACGTGGCGCTTGTCGGAGGCCGTCCGCGCACGCTCACCCTTAAGGACATCATCAAGTGCTTCGTGGATTTCCGCCACGAGGTGGTTGTCCGCAGGACCAAATTCGACCTGGACAAGGCGAAGGCCCGCGAGCACATCGTGGAGGGCCTTCTCAAGGCGATAGACGTCATCGACGAGGTTGTAGCCATCATTCGCGGTTCGAAGAGCGTCGAGGATGCGAAGGCCGAGCTCATGAACAGGTTCGCCTTCTCCGATCTTCAGGCCAACGCCATCGTGGAGATGAGGCTCCGCCAGCTCGTCGGACTCGAGAAGGAGAAGCTGCAGGACGAGCAGACCAAACTCGTGGAATTCATCGCCGAGTGCGAGAAGATACTTGCCAGCGAGAAGCTCCAGCTCGAGGTCGTCAAGTCTGAATGTCAGGAACTTAAGGACAAGTTCGGTGACGCCCGCCGTTCCGAGATTACTCTCGGCGACGACGAGTTCAACCCTGAGGACTTCTATGCCGACGAGGATGTGGTCATCACCATTTCGCATCTCGGATACATAAAGAGGACATCCCTTAACGAATTCAAGGTGCAGTCCCGCGGCGGAGTGGGCAAGAAGGCCGGCACCGTGCGCGACGAGGATTTCATCGAGCACATCTATGTGGCCAATATGCATTCCACGATGCTGTTCTTCACCGAGAAGGGCCTCTGCTACCGTCTCAAGGTATATGAGATCCCGGAGGGAAGCAGGACTGCGAAGGGCCGTGCCGTCCAGAACCTGCTTACCATCGATCAGGACGACAAGATAAAGACTTATCTTAACGCCGCGAAGATCGAGAGCCGCGAATACACCGACAGCCACTATGTGGTGCTCTTCACGAAGAACGGCATCATCAAGAGGACCTGCCTTACCGAATTTGCCAATGTGCGCAGCCGCAACAAGGGTATCATCGCCATCGGCTTCAAGGAAGGGGATTCGCTTCTCGACGCCATCCTCACCGGCGGCAGCGAACAGATAATGATCGCCGCCCGCGACGGACGCTGCGTGCGCTTCAACGAAAGCGAGGCCCGCGAGCTCGGACGCAACTCGATGGGTGTGCGTGGTATCAATATTGCAGAGAATGATGAGGTGGCCGGCGCCATCAGCGTGGATCTGAATGCAGCGGATGCTGCCGATCACACTGTTCTGGTCGTCAGCGAGAACGGTTACGGCAAGCGTTCGGAGGTGGAGGAGTACAGACTCACATCCCGCGGTGCGAAGGGCGTAACCACTTTGAAGATAAACGAGAGGACGGGTAACCTGGTAGCCATCAAGTCCGTTACGGCAGACAATGACCTTATGATCATAACGAAGAGCGGTCTTACCATAAGACTTGCGCTGTCCACCGTAAAGGTTCAGGGACGTGCCACACAGGGAGTCAAACTCATCAACATCCGCGAGGGGGACAGCATAGCAGCCGTGTCCGTCGTCGCCCACGAGAATGAGGAGGAGATCTCTTCAGAAGAAACAACTGCAGAATCAGCTAACGAATAAAACTGAAATATTATGAAAAAAATCTTTTTAACTCTTGCTCTCCTGGCTTCGCTTACCGTTGCCAATGCGCAGCAGGGAGTCAAAAGCCCTGAAGCTGCAAAGAAAGCTGTAGAAAAGGCGATTGAGAAAACAGAAAACCCTAAGCAGGCCGCAAAGCCTGATGCATGGATCAAACTTGGCAAGGCCTATCTGGATGCCTACACCGCACCTATGGGAAGTGCCTGGATCGGTGCTCCGCGCGCTGACCTGGCCCTCATCCTCGGTGACGACAAGCCTTCAAGCGAGGAATGGGTAAATCTTTCAGGCGCCGACTACATCAAGGCAGTCTTCGAGACCCGCAACTATTATTATAATGCCAACGAGATCCTCCAGCTCATCGAGGTGACCAAGCCTGTATATGAGGACGTGCTCGAAAGAGCCCTCTCGGCTTACCGGCAGGCCGCTTCCCTGGATGCCAACGGCAAGAAGGCCAAGGATCTCAAGCTCGCTTTCCAGACTCTCGACACCAAGTTCACCGACGAGGCTTACACGGCCTATACTCTCGGCAACCTCGAAAAGGCTTCATACTATTTCGAGAAGGCAGTCGAAGCTTCCGAGCAGCAGCCTTATGCAGCGGTTGATACGAACGCCGTATACAACACCGCCCTTACCTCATATATCCTCAACAATTACGACAAGGCCAAGGAATATTACGGAAAGAGCCTTGAACTCGGATATTACGGTGACGAAGGTGACGCTTATGCCAAGCTCGCCGACATCGCATCCAAGGAAGGTGATAAGGACCAGTGCCGCGCTTACCTGGAGGAAGCTTTCCAGAAATTTCCTCAGAGCCAGAGCGTTCTTGTGGGTCTTATCAACTTCTATATGAATTCAGGTGAGGACACAGACCGTCTGTTCGAACTTGTCAACGCTGCCAAGCAGAACGAGCCGGACAACGCATCGCTCTATTATGTAGAGGGTAACATCAACCTCCAGCTCGGCCGTGAGAATGAGGCTATCGCCGCTTACAGCAAGTGCTCGGAGATCAATCCTGACTATGAGTTCGGCTACATCGGAATCGGCCAGCTTTACTACAACAAGGCTGTCGCCATTCAGGAAGAGGCTACCAATGAGCTCGATGACAGAAAATACGAGGCTCTGGTTGAACAGTTCGAAGTGGCTCTGAAGAACTGTATCGAGCCTTTCGAGACCGCTTACGCTGTGACCACTGACCCTAACATCAAGGTCGCTGTGGCTGAATACCTCAGAAACGCATGCTACCGTTTCTCTTCAGATTCAGCTTACGAGGCCAAGTATCAGAAATACAACGCTATCGCCAAGGGAGAAGTGCCGGCTGAATAGTCGCGCTACTGCTTTTCGAAAGCTTTAACGATTTTACCTACCAAAGGGTGTCGGACGATGTCTTCGCTTGTGAAGACGATGGTTTCGATGCCCTTTATGTTTTTCAGCAGGTTCACGCCCTTGAGCAGGCCGCTGTCCTCGCGGTTAGGCAGATCGACCTGGGTGGCGTCTCCGGTCACTATGAACTTGGCACCGGCGCCCATTCGGGTGAGAAACATTTTCAACTGGCCTGTGTTCGTGTTCTGGGCTTCGTCCAGAATCACGCAGGCACGGTCAAGGGTGCGGCCGCGCATATAGGCGAGCGGGGCGATCTGTATGGTGCCGTCGGCGATGAATTCCTGGAGCTTTCTGGCGGGGATCATGTCTCCTAGGGCGTCGTAGAGCGGCTGGAGGTACGGGTCAAGCTTGTCCTTAAGGTCTCCCGGCAGGAATCCGAGGCGTTCGCCGGCTTCCACTGCGGGGCGGGTGAGGATTATGCGCTTGATCTCGCGGTTCTTGAGGGCCCTTACAGCCAGGGCTATGGCTATGTAGGTCTTGCCCGTTCCGGCCGGGCCTATGGCGAATACCAGGTCGTTGTCGAAATACGCCTTCACCATATCTTCCTGGCGGGCGTTGCGCGCGGTAATCGGCTTGCCTTCAGTGTTATAGACTATGGGCGCACCGGCATTGACCCTGAAATCCAGGGCTGAGCTTTCGCCCGAGAAGAGATCCTCCACGTCATAGACGGTGAGCGCGGTCCTGTGCATCATCTTCTGAGTCAGAAGCCCGAATTTCTGGGTGAAGTCCTCGATGTCCTTCTCCTTGCCGTCCAGGATGAGTTCGTCACCTCTGGCGACCACTTTAAGATTGGGGTAATATGATGTGAATTCCTTGAGAACCGTGTCCCCGGCTCCGTACAGTCTCACCGGATCAAGTCCTTCTATGCTCAGCGTCTTTTTCATAACGCAAAGTTATCATTT
>CAVBDE010000056.1:0-9070 GCA_963594055.1 Anaerovoracaceae bacterium
TACAGGCAGTCTATGTCCTTTCTGGACACCACGTTGATCTTCGAATTCCAGTCCGCGTACAGTTCGCAGACCCTGCTGAAATCCTCCTTTTTATATGTCTGATTCATCTTCCTTTTTCTTTTCTATCATTTCCTTGGCCCGGCGGATGCGGGTGCGCACGGTGTTGAGCTCCAGATTCAGCTCTTCTGCAATCTCCTTGTACTGAAGACCTTCCAGCAGTCTCTTGCGGGCCACCTCGCGGTAAAGCTCCGGCAGGGAGTCTATGTATTTTCTGGTCTGCGACTCGTCCTCGTCACGTATGATGGATTCGAGCGGGGTCTCCCTCTGGTCCATCATCGTGTCCATCACGCTGCCGGCGGAAGGCGAAGTGTCCAGCGACACGCGCTCGCGGTTGAGCCGTTTCTCGCTTTCCAGCACGTCCAGCGTGGTGTTCTTCGCTATGGTCGTGAGCCAGGTCGAGAACGAACTGCGCGTGGGGTCGTAGGAATTGATGCTTCTGAAGGCCTTTTCGAATGTGCGCGAACAGATGTCATCTATCAGGAAGTCGTCCCGCAGATGCATGTTCGAAGCGATGTAGGACTTCAGCGAGTCTATATACGCGTCCCACAGCGCCGTGAAGGCCATACCGTCTCCGATGATGGCCCTGCGGACCAGTTCATCAATGGGCTTCGAGCCAATTCTTGCCATAATTACACTCCACTGTGAGCGGGACGGAGAGTTTTACCACATTCTCCATCTGCTCCGTTAACAATTCCTTTACTTCCTCTATCTCGGCCTCAGGCACTTCCAGCATCAGTTCATCGTGAATCTGAAGTATCATCCGGGATTTCAGTCCGCGCCTGTGCAGTTCGCGCGAAACGCCTGTCATCGCGAGCTTGATGATGTCAGCCGCCGTGCCCTGGATAGGAGCGTTGATGGCGTTCCTCTCCGCCACGGCGCGCACATTGCCGTTCGTGGAGTTCACATCCGGCACATAGCGTCTGCGCCCGAACAGGGTCTGCACATAACCGACCGCCCGCGCATCCTGAAGCACCTTGTCCAGGAACAGCCTGATGCTTGGGAACGAAGCGAAATAATCCTCGATCAGGGCCGATGCCTGTGCACGCGGCACGCTGAGCCTCTGGGCCAATCCGAACGCGGAGATTCCGTACATTATACCGAAATTGGCAGTCTTGGCCATACGCCTGTCCTGAGCTGTCACCTCCGCCAGAGGCTTGCGGAAGATCTTGGCAGCCATGGCGGAATGTACATCCAGACCGTCCCTGAAGGCACTGATCATATGCTCATCGCCGCAGCAGTGGGCCATCACCCTGAGTTCTATCTGCGAGTAGTCGGCGGACATTATCACGCACCCCTCCGGGGCCACGAACGCGCGGCGTATCTGCTGCCCGTCTTCGGTGCGCACCGGTATGTTCTGCAGGTTAGGGTTCGAGCTGCTGAGCCTGCCGGTAGAAGTAAGAGCCTGATTGAAAGTAGTATGCACGCGGCCGTCCTTTTCGGATATGTATCCGGGCATAGGCTCTATGTAGGTGGACAGCAGTTTCCTGGTGCCCCTGTATTCCAGTATGTCCTCTATGACCGGACTCCTGTCGGAAAGGGCGGATAGAGTCTCCTCGTCCGTCGGATATGCTCCGCGGGTGCTCTTGCGCACCTTCGGGTCCAGCCTGAGCTTTTCAAAAAGAAGTTCGCCGAGCTGCTTGGGAGAAGCCACGTTGAGCGACGGGTCCCCGGCCACCTCCCTTATGCGGGTCTCGCACCGGGTCATTCTGCCTCGAAGAGAATCGGCAAACGAGCGCAGCACCGACACGTCTATGTACACGCCGTCGCGTTCCATCCCGAACAGCACCTTTATCAGCGGCTCCTCTATCTTCTCGTAAACGTCCTTCATCCCGGCAAGCTTTTTCAGAAGTTCCGGAATGGCGAGACTTATCGCCACCGCCCTTCTGAAATCGCTTTCCGAAGACGCCGCCGGTGCCACTTCGTCGAAGAGGCTGAGCATCTGCGGCTCCGCGGCATCCCCTTCCAGGTCCACGCCCAGATATTCCTTTACCACGGCGTCCAGATGATGGTTCCGCTCGGGATTGATGACGTAATGCAGCAGCATCACATCCATAAAATGACCCTTCAGCGCGATTCCTTCATCATAAAGCGACTTCATTGCCGACTTCAGGTCATATCCGCACTTCTCTATGCTATCGTCCTCCAGCAGGTCCCTGAAAACATCAGCCGGAGCGCAGCACACCAGCTGTCCGCAGCCCACCACAAGTCTCTGACCTGCAGGAAGAAGCGTTATACTGCCCTCCTCCCTGACGGCCTGCCTTATCACCTGCGCAGAGACTTCCTTATAGTCCAGGGACACCTGACTCCCGTCAGAGGCGAAAAGCCCGCCGTCCGGACCGGAATCCTCCACCGTCCAGATGGCATTCACCATCTTCAGCAGAGACTTCATCTCGTGCCTGCCGACAAGGGACAGAATCTTCGAGTCCACCTTCGCCGGGAAGGCCAATTCAGCCTCGCTCACCTCCACCGGCACGTTAGTGTCTATGGTAACCAGGGTCTTGCTCAGCGCGATATACGGCTCTGCCTCACGGAACGCAGCCTGCTGCCTGGCGGTAAGTTCGTCAATATGAGCGTAAATGCCTTCGACGGTTCCGTACTTCGAGAGCAGCTTGGCAGCCCCGACAGGGCCCACGCCGCTTACGCCCGGCACATTGTCGGCACTGTCTCCGCACAGCGCGAGCATATCTATCACCTGCGCGGTCGAGCAGATGCCGTATTTGGCGCACACTGCAGCCTCGTCCAGAATCTCATTTTCCCCTCCTGCCTTGCCGGGCCTGTACTGGAACACGTGGCCGGCGACCAGTTGGCCGTAATCCTTGTCCGGAGTGACCATATACACATCCATCTGCGGAGAGGCGAACCTGCGGGCCACCGTGCCTATCACGTCGTCCGCCTCATAGTCGCTGACCATAAGGACAGGTATGCCGAGCGAACGGACTATCTCGGTGAGCGGCTCGAGGGCCGCCACCACCAGGGACGGGGTGTCGGGACGGTTGGCCTTGTACTCGGGGTAGAGACGGTTGCGGAACGTCCCCCCGGGCGGATCGAAGCTGACCGCCATATGGGTGGGGTGTTCCCTCTGGATAAGTTCCAGAAGGTATTTGGTAAAGCCGAATATGACGGATGTATCCTCGCCTTTGCTGTTGACCATCGGCCGGCCCAGAAAGGCGTAATACATCTTGAATATCAGCGCATGTCCGTCGATGAGAAAAAGTTTCATCTCTTAGATTTGAAATAATCCGTTACCAGCTTTGAACATTCCTCCTGGAGAACGCCCCTGCGCACTTCAGTTTTCGGATGAAGGAGCGAAGGCGAATACATGGTATAGCCCCGCTTGGGGTCGTCAGCTCCGTACACCACGGCATCCACCTGTGCCCAGGCCAGGGCCGCCGCGCACATCGGGCAGGGCTCCACCGTGACATATATGGTACTGCCTTTCAAGTACTTGCCACCGAGCGCCGAAGTGGCCGCAGTGAGGGCTATCATCTCGGCGTGGGCGGTGGGATCGGACAGGGACTCGGTCATATTGTGTCCCCTGCCGATGATCTTGCCCCCGCAGCCTATGACAGCGCCAATGGGAACCTCGTCTTCGGTGAGGGCCTCGCGTGCCTGGGCCAGGGCGGCCTCCATGAAAGTCCTGTCGTCCATCCTATTCCATCAGTTTGCGGTACTTGAAGCGCTTCGGCTCAATGTTTCCGAGCCTCTGCTTCTTGTTCTCCTCGTATTCGGAGTAGCTTCCCTCGAAGAAATACACCTGCGAATCGCCCTCGAACGCCAGGATGTGCGTGGCGATTCTGTCCAGAAACCATCTGTCGTGGCTGACTACCACGGCGCACCCGGCGAAGGAGTCAAGTCCCTCTTCGAGAGCACGTATAGTGTTGACATCCACATCGTTGGTAGGTTCGTCGAGAAGAAGCACGTTGCCCTCGTCCTTAAGAGTCAGCGCGAGGTGCAGACGGTTCCTCTCGCCTCCGGACAGCACTCCGCAGAGCTTTTCCTGGTCGGCGCCGGAAAAATTGAACCTGCTCACCCAGGAACGGGCGTTGATGTCCCTGTTCCCGAGCCTTATCCATTCGGAATTGGCAGCTATGGTCTCGAACACCGTCTTGTCCGGATCGATGCTCTTGTGCTGCTGGTCCACGTAGGATATCTTCACGGTGTCCCCTATCTCTATGCTGCCGGTGTCAGGGGTTTCGAGCCCCATTATAAGGCGGAAAAGCGTGGTCTTGCCGGCTCCGTTCGGGCCTATCACGCCCACGATTCCGGCAGGCGGCAGCACGAAGGACAGATGCTCGAACAGCAGCTTGTCCCCGTAGGCCTTGCTCACGTCGTGGAACTCGATGACCTTGTTCCCGAGGTGCGGACCGTTCGGGATGTAGATTTCCAGATTGGACTCCTTCTCTTTGGTGTCAGCCGAAGCCAGTTTCTCATAGGCTCCCAGACGGGCTTTCTGCTTGGCCTGACGGGCCTTGGGGGCCATCCTGACCCATTCGAGCTCGCGTTCGAGGGTCTTCCGGCGCTTGCTCTCCTGCTTCTCCTCCATGGCCAGGCGCTTGCTCTTCTGGTCCAGCCAGCTCGAGTAGTTTCCCTTCCACGGAATGCCTTCCCCGCGGTCAAGCTCGAGAATCCATCCGGCCACGTTGTCCAGGAAATATCTGTCGTGGGTAACGGCTATGACCGTACCCTTGTACTGCTGCAGGTGGCTCTCCAGCCACTGTATGCTCTCGGTGTCCAGGTGGTTCGTAGGCTCGTCGAGAAGCAGCACGTCCGGCTGCCTGAGCAGCAGCCTGCACAGCGCCACACGGCGTCTTTCTCCTCCCGAAAGAGTCTTTATGAGCGCATCGGCAGGCGGGCACTGAAGGGCGTCCATGGCGCGTTCCAGCTTGGAGTCTATCTCCCAGCCGTCGAGGTGGTCGATCTTTTCCGTAAGTTCGCCCTGGCGTTCGATAAGCGCGGACATCTGCTCGTCGGAAAGCGGCTCGCAGAACTTCATGCTTATCTCATTATACTCGGCGAGTATGTCCATCACCTCCTGCACGCCCTCCTGGACCACTTCCAGCACGGTCTTGTCCGGATCCATCTGAGGCTCCTGCTCCAGATAGCCCACGGAATAGCCCGGAGCCCACACGACCTCGCCTTTGTAGGATTTCTCAACCCCGGCGATGATCTTCAGAAGCGTGGATTTTCCGGAACCGTTCAGACCTATGATGCCTATCTTGGCCCCGTAGAAAAATGAAAGGTAGATATCCTTGAGGATGGTTTTGTTATTGTGGGGCAGGACTTTGCCCACCCCGTTCATCGAGAAGATTATCTTTTCGTCTGCCATATGTTGTGTTTATTTTTCCAATGTCGCCTTCACAGCTCTCCTCCAGCCCTTCAGCACGGTGTCCCTGCGGGACTGGTCCATCTTCGGAGCGAATACCTTCGCCTGACCCGCCAGCGCACGAAGACTCTCCGTGTCTTTCCATATTCCGACTGCCAATCCCGCCATATACGCCGCACCGAGCGCCGTAGTCTCCTTTTCGGACGGCTTTATCACCTTCGTATTCAGGATATCCGACTGAAACTGAAGCAGAAGCGCGTTATCCGAAGCCCCGCCGTCCACCTTCAGCTCACAGATGGCGGTACCGGAATCCTTTTCCATCGCCTCCACCACGTCCCTGACCTGGAACGCCATGCCTTCGAGGGTCGCACGGGCTATGTGCGCCGCCCTGGTCGCACGGTTTATGCCAATAATGGTGCCGCGGGCCTGAGCATCCCAGTACGGAGCGGCCAGACCGGTGAGCGCCGGCACGAAATACACCCCGCCGTTATCCTCCACCTGCGAAGCCAGTGCCTCCACTTCGGAAGACTTCTTTATTATGCCAAGCGAGTCCCGAAGCCACTGCACTGCGGCCCCGGACACGAAGATGCTGCCCTCAAGCGCATAAGTCACCCTGTCGCCTATCTTCCACGCGATGGTGGAAAGCAGGTTCGATTTGGATGACACGGCGCGGTCCCCGGTGTTCATCAGAAGGAACCCGCCCGTGCCGTAAGTGTTTTTCACAGAGCCCTTTTCCAGGCACATCTGCCCGAAAAGCGCACTCTGCTGGTCGCCTATCAGCCCGGCCACGGGCACATTTGCCCCGTCGATGAGGGCCTGCCCGTAAATCTCTGAAGAGGACTTCACCTCCGGAAGGACCGAAGCTGGAATGTCCAGAAGGGCAAGCAGTTCGGCATCCCACTGAAGAGTGTGGATATTGAAAAGCATCGTCCTGGATGCATTCGTCACGTCAGTGGCGTGCACCTTTCCCCCGGTCAGACGCCACAGCAGGAATGTATCCACAGTACCGAAGCGGAGCTCTCCCCTCTCTGCACGCTGTCTGGCTCCCGGCACGTTGTCCAGAATCCATTTGATCTTGGTCCCGCTGAAATACGAGTCAATCCGCAGGCCCGTCTTGCTGCGCACCAGCCCGGCATAGCCTCTGGCTGCGAGGAAATCGCAATACCCCGCGGTCCTTCTGTCCTGCCAGACTATGGCGTTGTAGACAGGCTCGCCCGTGGCAGCATCCCACAGAAGCGTGGTTTCCCTCTGGTTCGTAATGCCCAGCGCGGCGATGTTCTCCACACCCACACGGCGCACCACCTCCGTCAGAACTTCATTCTGGGAGGCCCAAATATCTTCGGGATTATGCTCCACCCAGCCGTCCTGAGGATAGATCTGGGGGAATTCCTTCTGGCTTTCCGCCAGCTTTTTTCCGTTGGAGTCAAACGCTATAGCGCGGGAACTGCTGGTACCCTGGTCCAGGGAGACGATTATATTTTTCATATCGCGTAAAAATAGTAAATTTGTCTGGAAACGTCAAAACTCATCATTATGACACTGGTAAAACTTTCTTCAGATTTCGACGATCTGTCCCTGGGCGTGGCGCTTGTTCCTGCCGGGACGGAAAAGCCCCGGGCCATATTTCAGATAGTGCACGGAATGGCCGAGCACAAGGAGCGCTATTATCCGTTTATGGAGTACCTCTCGCAGAACGGGTTCGTATGCGTCATCCATGACCACCGCGGGCACGGGGAGAGCGTGAAGAGCGAACAGGACCTGGGTTATATGTATGACGGCGGCGCCAGGGCGCTTGTCGAAGACGTGAAGAAAGTGCAGGACTGGGCCAGAGCACAATATCCGGGCCTTCCGGTGTACCTGTTCGGCCACAGCATGGGCAGTATGGTCGTGCGCGCATTTGCCCGCAGGTACGACGACAGCATCGCGAAACTCATAGTCAGCGGATGCCCGTCCGACAACCCCGCGAAGGGCATTGCGCTCGCATTGGCCCGGATCATAGGGGCGCTGAAGGGCGCGAACCGTCCGAGCAGGCTGCTGAACAAATTGGCATTCGGCTCATACGGCACCATGTTCGAAAAGGAGAATCCGCTCGCCTGGCTCAGCGCGAACAGGCAGAACACTCTGGACTACCGCGACGACCCGCTGTGCGGCTTCATCTTCACGGCGAACGGCTTCGAGAACCTGTTCAAGATAATGAAGGCCTGCTATGCTCCCAAGGGCTGGAAGATGGCCAATCCTTCGCTTCCGGTCCGCTTCATCTCCGGCGGGGACGACCCGTGCAGGATCAGCGACAAGGACTTCTACAAGGCCGTGGACTTTATGAAAAAGCGCGGCTATACGAACGTGACATCCATCCTCTATCCGGGTCTGAGGCACGAAATCCTGCTGGAAAACGAGCCGAAGGTGTGGGAGGACGTGCTTGAATTCATCTCGGAATAACTTATGGCAAAGACCGGCACAGACATAAACGCGCAGTGCGCCGCCCTGGTCGAGGAAATCCGCGGCGGCATCTTCCATCCGGTGTATCTGCTGATGGGTGAAGAGGCGTTCTATCCCGACCTCATCTGCAGGGAGATAATCGACCGCTGCATAGACGAGGCGTCGAAAGACTTCAACGAACTCATCTGCTACGGGGCGGACACCACTGCCGACGCGGTCATCAGTGCGGCCAGACAGTTCCCGATGATGTCAGACAGGGTTCTGGTGGTGCTGAAGGAGGCCCAGATGATGAAGACCCTGGAATCGCTCTCGGTGTACTGCGAGAATCCGCTCGACAGCACGGTGCTGGTCATCCTTATGCACGGGGCGGCCGCGGACAAGCGCAAGGCCCTCTACAAGGCGGCCTCGAAGAACGGCATTGTCGTGGACAGTCCGCTGGTAAGGGACTACGAGCTTCCGCGCTGGATAGACCGCTACTACCGGGACAAGGGGCTCACGCTCGAGCCGGGAGGGGCCAATCTTCTGGCGGAATATGTGGGGTGCAACCTCAACGCCATCGCCATAGAGACCGACAAGCTGCTGCAGAACCTGCCGCAGGGCACCGTCAAGGTGAGCATAGACGACATAGAGAAGAACGTGGGGATAAGCCGGCAGTTCAGCATATTCGAACTGACCAAGGAGCTCTGCCACCGTGACAGCGCCAAGGCTCTGAAGATCGCGGCGCACGTGGGGACTGCCGCCAAGTTCGCGATGCCTATGGCGGTGAGCGTCATCTACAACACCTTCGCCAAGGTTCTCCGCTACGAGGCTATGCTCCAGCGCACGGGCAAGGCCCTGTCCCCTGCCGACAAGGCCGCGGCACTCTCAGGCGTGAACCCGTACTTCTACAGGGATTACGACATCGCGGTGCAGAAATATCCTCTACCGAAAACAATGCAGATCATTTCGCTTCTCTGCGACTACGACTATCTGGGAAAAGGCGGTGACGGAGTGGAGACGTCAGACGGCGAGCTGCTCGTGGAGCTCGTGGCCAAGATCCTGTCCCTGTAGGGGCAGTGTCTGCCGTTCCCTAAATCCTGCCCCAGTAAGGGCAATGTCTGCCGTTCCCTAAATCCTGCCCCCAGTAGGGTTTCATTGCAAGATTTCAGTAAAATACGTATATTTGCCGTCCGGAATTGAGGTATGGTGTAATGGTAGCACTACAGATTTTGGTTCTGCCTGCCCAGGTTCGAATCCTGGTACCTCAAC
>CAVBDE010000057.1:0-9040 GCA_963594055.1 Anaerovoracaceae bacterium
TTCTCTATCTTGGCGTCGGCATCGGCACCCTTGGCCCCGAAATAGAACTTGATCTTAGGCTCCGTACCCGAAGGGCGGACGCTCACCACGTCGCCGGCCTCGTCGAAGAACTGAAGCACATTGCTCTTCGGAAGTCCGGTCTTTTCCGTCTCCAGGTAATCCACCACCCTGTTCACAGGGCTTCCACAAAGGGTCTTGGGAGGATTGGCACGGAAATCGGCCATCATCTTCTGTATCTCCTCGGAGCCGCTCTTGCCCTTCCTTACCACGCTCACCAGACCTTCCTTGCGATAGCCATACTCACGGTAAATCTTCTGCATAAGTCCGTACAGGGTAAGACCCTGCTCGGCAGCCCACGCGGCGGTCTCCGCTATGATGGCCGAAGCGATCTGCGCGTCCTTGTCACGGACGAACTGGCCCACGTTGAAGCCGTAGCTCTCTTCGCCCCCGCAGATGAACTCGCCGCCGGCCTCGTGGCGCTTGACCACCTCGGCGATGTATTTGAATCCCGTAAGTACATTATAGACAGGCACATTGAAGCTGTCGCATATCTCGCGTATGAGTTCCGTGGTGACGATAGTCTTCACGCAGTATTTGCCCGGGGCGAGACGCCCGTCCTCCTTCCAGCGGGAAAGGATGTAATAGGTCATCATGGACGCGGTCTGGTTGCCGTTGAAAAGCACCATGCGGCCCTGGTCGTCCCTTACTGCGATGCCCATTCTGTCGGCGTCCGGGTCAGTGGCGATTACCAGGTCGGCCCCGCATTCGTCAGCCTTGGCCAGGGCCATCTTGAGGGCCGAAGCCTCCTCAGGATTAGGTGAAACCACAGTCGGGAAATTACCGTCTGAAACGTCCTGCTCCGGCACGTGGACTATGTTCTTGAATCCCAGCGCAGAGAGTGTGGCCGGAACGAGCTTTACGCCGCATCCGTGAAGCGGAGTATAGACTATCTTGAGGTCGGCGTGCTTCCCGTCAGTTCCGCGTCCGAGCGTAAGGGACAGGATGTCGCGAAGATAGCACTTGTCCACGTCGGCTCCCATCATCGTGAGCTTTCCGGCCTTGCCCGTGGCGGTGAACTTCACCTGTGAAGGAGAGGTGATCTTTCCCACCTGCTCCACGATCTGTTTGTCCACCGGGGAAGTGATCTGTCCGCCATCGCTCCAGAACACCTTGTAGCCGTTGTATTCCTTCGGGTTGTGCGAAGCGGTCACCATCACGCCGGCAGTGGCGCCCTTCAGACGGATGGAGTAGCTGAGTTCCGGCGTTGGACGTATATCGTCGAACAGGAATACGTCTATCCCGTTGGCAGTCAGCACATCCGCAGTAATTTTCGCAAACTCTCGGCTGTGGTTGCGGCTGTCGAAGGACACGCACACGCTGCTGTTTCCTTCCGGGCTGTGGGCGAGTATGTATTCTGCCAATCCCTGCGTGGCCATGGCCACCGTGTACACGTTCATACGGTTCGTGCCCACGCCCATAATGCCGCGAAGACCGCCCGTACCGAATTCAAGATTCCTGTAGAATGCGTCTTCAAGTGCAGCCTGATCACCTTCGATCAGGGCCTTCACCTCCGCTCTGGTGTTCTCGTCAAACTCAGGGCCGAGCCAGCTCTGAGCCACTGTTTTGTAATCTGCCATATTATTCATCAAGTTTAAATTGTTCAGTCCAGAATCTGCAGTCGGCCTCAAAATCGTGCTTCCCCTGGTATCCATAATAGCCGTGCATACCGTCAGGATAGATCATCAGCTCAAACTGTCTGTTCTCCTTCTGCAGGGCATCCACCATCTGAAGCGTGTTCTGGAAATGCACGTTGTCATCCCCGGTTCCGTGGGTCAGCTTGAGGAAGGACGCCTCATCGTCATATTCCTGCACATAATTGAGCGCGCAGGCACGGGCGTATCCGTCAGGGTTGTTCTGAGGGGTGTCCATGAAACGCTCCGTATAATGGGTGTCGTAAAGTGTCCAGTCATACACTCCGCCCCCGGCCACACCGCACCTGAAGTACTCGGGATGGGCCATGACCAGCACAGCCGTCATGGTGCCGCCGAACGAATACCCTTCCACGCCTATCCTGGACGAATCCACATAAGGAAGTTCGCTCAGATACCCGGCCCAGGCCACGCAGTCCGCCACCGGAACGCTCACCACGTCCCTGTAGATGAGGTCAACCCCGGCACGTCCGTTATGCCCTGCCGCACGGGTGTCGGCCACCACCCTGATGATGCCGTGGTTGTAATACCACCTCACCCTCTCGCCGTATCCGCGCCAATAATCCCTCACATAAGGTGTGTCCGGGCCGCCGTAAATCTCCATAACCACAGGATACTTGCGTGACGGATCGAAATCCTTCGGAAGACTCACCGCCGCAGGCACCTTGAGGCCGTCCTCCAGGGTAAGATACCTTATCTCCCAGTGCGGCCTGTCCTTCGGAAGGACGATGCGGTTAATCTTGGATATTTTACATTCGAATTTTCCCTTTTTCCAGGTGTATTTGTAGAGCACCGGAGGGGTGTTGATGTCGGAACATTCCACGCTGTAAGACAGGAAGTCGTCAGCTATGCTTACGTTCCCGGCATGCAGGTCAGGCTCGCTCAGACGCGTGATTCTGCCTTTCTGGCTGACCTTGTACAGGCAGGCGTGAACATCGCTGTCGCGGTAAGCCTTGAAATAGACCTCGCCGCTCCGCCGGTTCAGCTTGACAAGCTCCATCCTCCAGTTCTGTCCGTCGGTAAGGCGTCTGAACGTCTTTCCGTCATAGGACAGGTAATAAATCTGCTGCCATCCCGTCTCGAAGTCGCGCACCATGTAAAGGCCCTTCGAAGAGAACAGCATATCCTCCATCCAGTTCACCCAGGTAGGATATTTCTCGGTGTATATGGTCTGCAGGCTTCCGTCCGCGGCATTCACGGCATAGAGCCTGAGCTCCTGCTGGACACGCGGCATCCACTGCACGAAGAGCCTCTGCGAATCGTCGCCCCAGAAAGGAGTGCCGAAATACTGGTCCAGAGTATAGTCAAAATCCGCCCAGCATACCGTCTGAGGCTGGTCCAGGGAGATAATTCCCACCTTCACGTCAGGATTCTTCTCCCCCGCCTTCGGATAACGGGTGCGGTTAAGGCTTCCGTCCTGTCCGAAAGGCGAATAGATCGGGAACATCGGCACCCCGCTGTTATCGAACCTGTAGAATGCCAGCTTCTTCGAATCCGGACTCCACCAGAAAGCCCTGTACCTTGAAGGTCTTCCGAAGATCTCTTCGTAATACACCCATGAGGCATATCCGTTGAGAATCACCTCAGATCCGTCAAAGGTCAGCTGCGTCTCGAGGCCCGTGGCTACATCCTTGACATACAGATTGTTGTCCTCCTTCGTATAGGCCAGGCGGCTTCCGTCCGGCGAAGATGTCCCGTTACGGTTCTCAGCCCCTGCCGCCACGCCCATAAACAGGGCCACGGCCATAAAACATATCTTCAGAAATCCTTTCATATCTTCCCGTCAAAATACGAATCCTTAAAATTTACCAAATATACTGCTTTGCTCGCTCTGGTCAAAGCGGTGTACATCCATTTCAGGTCATCTCTGCTGAATTGTTCCTCCCAGAACGGGCAGTCGATGAACACGCACTCCCATTGGCCGCCCTGAGCCTTGTGGCAGGTTACAGCCTGCGCATACTTGAGCTGAAGCGCGTTGTAGAACGGATCCTCACGCACCTGCTCATAGCGTTTCTTTTTCGAAGCGATGTGCCCGTAATCGGCGCTGACCCCCTCGTAGAGAGCCTCCTGCCGGGCGGAGGACAGGCTCGCGGATTCAGATTCCAGAGTGTCCAGGAGCACCTTGGCAGTTATCCTCTCGTCATCATAGTCGGGGAAAGTGAGCACCGCGGTGGCGAAATGCAGGCCGTACCGGTCCTCGAACGAGCCGATGCGCTCGAGCCGCGCCACATCGCCGTTGGCAATGTAACCCATGGGCGAATTCTCGTCCACGAACTGGTAGCAGTTCTTCACTATCATCAGCTTGTCGTCGCGCAGAAGCCGTTCCTCCTTGAACTGGACCATCGAGCGTATGCCCAGATTGTAGCGTATGGCCTTTTTGTTCGACCGGCAGATCACTATGGTCTCGTCCTCGCCATACCTGTCATAAGCCTCGGTGAGCCTGTCCACCAGTTCCTCGCCGCTGACCCTGGTCACATCGGGGAAGCCTTCCGTTCTCAGGGCCAGTCTGCCCGCGTCCAGATCCTTGCGGAGCGCGGTGGCGTTCCAGAGGATTCCGGAGGACTCCGCCTGGCGCACCACAGTGGTAAGCGTTATGTAGCTCACCCCGCCGAACCCGTCCATATAGTCGGGGCTGAGTGCCGGACTCTCGTCCATTCCCACGGGCGGAAGCTGGGCGCTGTCCCCTATCAGAAGCAGACGGCAGTCATCCCCGCTGCGCACGAACCGGATCAGGTCTGAAAGCAGGTCCCCCGAGCCGAAATTGGCCTGGGAAGAAGAATCTATGCCAATGAGGGACGCCTCGTCCACCACGAAGAGCGTGTGCCTGCACTTGTTCGGCGCGAGACTGAACTGGCCCCAGCCGTTGTCCCCCACCCCCTTCTGGCGGTAGATGCCCTTGTGGATGGTGGATGCCTTGCGCCCGGAAATCTGGCTGAGCACCTTGGCCGCACGGCCGGTAGGAGCCAGAAGCGTGCATCCGAAGCGGAGCTTTATCAGCGCGTTGATGATGGCGGAGACTGCAGAAGTCTTGCCCGTGCCGGCGTAACCGTTGACCACGAGTATGTCCCCCTCGTCCGAAGAGAGGAAGTCCGAAGCTTTTCTGAACAGACGGTCCTGACAGGGAGTGGGTTCGAAGGAGAAAGCCTTCAGGAATTCATCATAGAACATCTTCCGGAGCCGGTTTGTCTTTACGGAGCTGCGCCACACGGCCGCGAAGCGTCTGGTTCTCGTCGCACAGTTCCCTTATTCCCTCGTTTATCTCCTGCAGCTCGTCGTCGCCCTCGAAGTCACAGCTGTATTTCTTGTTGTAGGAACGATAGCTGTGCAGGGCCTTGTGTATGGCCAGAAGCGGACGGGTATAATATGAATTCAGGAAATAATGCAGCATTATGACCAGCAGCAGAGCTACCAGGACGGACACGCTGCTCGGGATTATGCTCCTGTAAAAGCCGCTGTCGAAGTCCATCGTGTGGCGGTGAAGATTGGCATAAAGCGAAGAGCGCAGCTCGTCGAGGTCGCCCCGGAACTTGTCGTAGCGGGGCTGGAGGGTCTCGAAATACCATTCGCGGGTGTTGATGAAGTCCGACACCACCACGCTGTCGAGGTCGCGGGAAGTCTGCAGGTATGTCGCGAACGAGCATTCCACGCTGTCCGTGAGTTCAAGCACGGATTTATAGTTGATGAACTCGCGAAGGGAGTCGCACCCGCTTTTGAATGAGGCGGCGTCAAAGTCCGGAGCCTTGTCTGCGGGGCCGTCCCCTATGACCGCCAGAATGTCGTGATTGTATTCGCTGGACACATCCCCGAGGCTGCGCACAATGTTGATGCAGTGCACGTCATTGGAGATGAGAGAGGACATGTAACTGCTCATTCTGCGGTATTCCAGGATCGTTATGACGCTGGAAATCAGCAGGACAACAGCAATGGCGGCGAAACTCAGGTTGAGTTTGGTCAGCATCTTACCTCTTTTTTTCATAATAATTTTAAAACTTTTTAAAACAGCGCCAAATATAATCAAAAATATTCATAAATTTGCGAAGATTATAAACAGACTTCATATGAAAACATTCCTGAATGACGGAACGAAAAACACCTTGCTTAAAAAGGAAATACTTCGCCTGTGCATAAAGAACAGGGCCAACAGCATTGCTGACTTCAGCAAAGAGCTGGCTACCAGCGTTCCTACCACGACGAAGCTCCTGAGCGAGATGATTGAAGAGGGTTTGCTTCAGGATGAGGGGAAAATCGACACCAAGGGCGGCAGAAGGCCGAGCACCTTCGGTCTCAACCCCGGAGCAGGCTATTTTATCGGCGTGGACGTGAGCAGACAGCACTTCCACATCGCCATCTGCGACTTCAAAGGCTCCCTTGTGCACTTCATCCACGACATTCCTTTCGTCCTGGAGGCCAATGCGGACTCCTTCAAGAAGATATGCGCGAAGACGAAGGAGGAAGTCGCCGCCAAGGGCATAGACTGGGAAAAGGTCCTCGGAGTGGGCGTGAGCCTGTCCGGACGTGTGAACCCCGAGAAGGGATATTCGCTGACATATTTCGTGAGCGACGACATCCCCATGAAGAATCTCTTCGAGCAGCAGCTCGGGGTGCCTGTAACCATTGAGAACGACTCCCGTGCGATGACCTACGGAGAATATATGACGCTGGACCTGTCCGGGGAGAGCGATTTCATCTTCATCAACCTCTCCTGGGGACTTGGTATGGGCATGATCCTGAACGGCGCGCTCTACTACGGCAAATCCGGATTCTCCGGAGAAATCGGACACTTCCCTTCCCTGGACAACAACATCATCTGCCGCTGCGGCAAGATAGGCTGTCTGGAGACCGGCGCATCTGGCTGGGCGCTCCACCGCATCATCATAGAGAAGCTGAAGATGGGCCGAAAATCCTCATTGGCATCCATCTATGAGCAGAACGGAGACATCACCCTCGACGAGATTCTTAAGGCCGTGGCCGAAGAGGACATCCTCGCCATCGAAGGCATAGAACAGGTGGGAGCCACCCTTGGTCAGGGCATCGCCGGTGTAATCAACATCTTCAACCCGAGTCTGGTCATAATAGGAGGCCGCCTTATCGTGGGCAAGGACTACCTTATGCTTCCTATCAAGACCGCTGTGAACAGATACTCCCTCTCGAAGGTAAGTTCAGATACCAAATTCCAATTTTCAAAGCTCGGCCTCACGGCCGCCGGCATAGGAGACTGCCTCCTCAGCCGGGCGAAAATCCTGGGACTGTAAAAAAAAAGAAAACGGCCTGACGGCCGTTTTCTTTTTATGCTGAGACTGCATTACCAGATAACCACTCTCTCTTCCTGAGGACGGTACATTCTGTCGCCCTCCCTGATTCCGAATGCATTGAAGAAATCGTCAAGGTTGCGAAGGCTCACATTGACGCGGTTGCATCCGAGCGAATGCACGTCGAGAAGCGTGAGACGCTTGCTTTCCTCGTCGGTTATGTTCTGTCCCCAGAGGGTGGCATATCCGAGATAGAAGCGCTGCTCAGCGGTGAATCCGTCGATCGGAGCCGGATGCTTTCCGTCAAACGAGTTCTGCATTGCGGTGAAAGCCACGCGGAGGCCGCCCTGGTCGGCGATGTTCTCGCCGAGGGTCGCACCGCCATTGGCATGGAGTCCCGGAAGAACCTCGACCTCGTCGAACTGAGCCACGAGTTTCCCGGCCTTGGCCTTGAATGCGGCGGCATCTTCCTCGGTCCACCAGTTGTTGAGGTTGCCGTCCTTGTCGAAGAGGCGTCCCTGGTCGTCGAACCCGTGGGTCATCTCGTGCGAGATCACCACTCCTATGGCGCCGTAGTTCACAGCGTCGTCGGCGTCAGGATTGTAGAACGGCGGCTGGAGGATACCTGCAGGGAAGCAGATTTCGTTGGTGGAAGGATTGTAGTAGGCGTTCACGGTCTGAGGAGTCATGCCCCACTCTTCCTTGTCCACAGGCTTGCCGAGCTTGGAGAGGTTATCCCTTGAGAACCAGAGGGAAGCCTCGCGCAGATTCTCGTAGTAGGACTTGGCCGGATCGATGTCCAGGCTTGAATAATCCTTCCATTTGTCAGGATAACCTATCTTGATGATGAACGATGCCAGCTTCTCCTGGGCCTTGGCCTTGGTCTGTTCGCTCATCCAGTCGAGCGCAGCCACGTGCTCGGAGAGTCCCTTCTGAATGTTGTGGACGATCTCGAGCATCTTCTGTTTGTCCTTCTCAGGGAAGTATTTCTCGACATACATCTTGCCTACAGCCTCGCCGAGCACTGAATTAGGCACCTGCATGGCGCGTTTCCAGCGCGGTTTCTGCTCCTGTACGCCGGACATCTGCTTCGAGAAGAACTCGAATGAAGCCTCGTAATACTCGTCGCTGACACTTCCGCAGGCGCCGCTGAGAAGCTGGGCCTCGAGATAATGCCTGAGCACTGACGGCTGGGTCTTCGCGATGATCTTGTCCAGAGCCTTGAAATATGAAGGCTGCTCCACGATCACGCTCTTCTGCTCCGGGATGCCGAGGGCTGCGAAGTAAGTATCGAGGTGAAGGTGAGGATAAGACTTGTAAAGTACCTGGATGTCAGTAGGATTGTACTGAGCCTCGATGTCTCTCTGCTGGACCATGGACCAGTACGGAACGGCGATTTTCATCTGGAAATCGAACGCGTCCTGAGCCTTCAGGTCCGCCTGCGGGTCGCCAGCGAGAGTGAAAATCTTCTTCAGGAAAGCAAGATACCCGTCACGCAGCGCCTGATTCTCCTCCTTCAGATAATAGTCCCTGTTTCCAAGGGCCAGACCGGACTCTCCGAGGTAAAGCACGCTGTTCGAGTTGTCCACCATATCCGGAGACACGTACACTCCCCAGCATCCGCTGTCACCGTGCAGGTCCATACCGGCCATGGCCTTTACGAAGCTTTCCACATCCTTGACTTCTGCCAATTCCGCCAGATACGGCTTTACGGGGTTCACACCTTCGGCATTGAGCCTGGTGGAGTCAAGACCCATGGCGTAAAGATCGGCGATCTTCTGCTCGATAGAGCCTTTCTCGGTTTTGAGGGACGTGAGGCCCTGGAAGAGTTCGTTGAGACGGATCTCGTTGTTTTCCCTCAGCACATCGAATGACCCGTAGCGGGAATACTCGGGCTTGAGCGGATGGTTTTTCTGCCAACCGCCCGTGGCATACTGATAGAAGTCTTCGCCAGGCTGGACGGATGTGTCCAGATTGGCAAGGTCGATAGCCGGCACCTTCGCGCTCTTGTCCGAAGCGCAGGAAGAGACTGCCGCCACTACTGCTGCTGTCATAAGCAAATGAATTTTTCGCATAACTATA
>CAVBDE010000058.1:0-8954 GCA_963594055.1 Anaerovoracaceae bacterium
AACTATATTTGCAGACTGTGCGGATTGCCTTGGTGGTGGAATGGTAGACACGAGGGACTTAAAATCCCTTGGCCAGAAATGGCTGTACGAGTTCGAGTCTCGTCCGAGGCACTTTACTAAAACCCGAATCGCGAATGAAAAAGATTTTATCTGTCATCACGCTTCTCGTGATGAGTTCAGTGGCAGTTTTTGCCCAGGACGTACTTGGAAAGTGGAAACTTGACGACGGCAGCGCCATCGTGGAGGTATATCAGGACGGCGACTCCTACAACGGCCGCATCGTGTGGCTTGCAGAACCGAATATGCCTGACGGAACCCCTTGCACGGACATCCTCAACCCCGACAAAAGCCTTCATTCACGCCCTATCCTGGGGCTCGACATGCTCCACGGACTCGTAAAGCAGGGCGACAAATACACCGGAGGCAAGATCTATGACCCGGGCTGCGGAAAGACCTATTTCTGCTCTATGACGGTGAAGGGCGACGTCCTTAAAGTGAAGGGCTCCCTGGACAAGAAAGGTCTTATGGGACGCACGATGAGCTGGTTCCGCGTAACGGAATAACACGCTCTCCATATAAAGACAAAGGCCCCCCGGCGGTAAGCCGGAGGCCTCTTTTTTTGTCACTGCACGACTATTTGCCCAGAAGGCTGAGGATGGAAGACACGGTGCTTACGGCCTTGCTTACGTCAGTGTTATTGGCAAGCGTAGTGGCTGTGGAAGTGCTGGTGCGTGTCTCGCTGCTGGCGGTGGAAGAAGTGGTGTTGCTCTTCGTGAGGGCTGTGGATGCAGCTGTGGTGAGAGCGGACAGATCGAGGTTTGAAAGCGTTGACAGAGAAGATGTTACGCTTGAAGAGTTGCTCGTAGTGACGAGGTTGTTCGAGCCGAGGATAAGTCCTGAGGCGAATTCCTTGTAGAAGGTGCTCTTGTCGTCCTGTCCCTTGAGGCCCTGAACGCCGTTGGCAAGTGTGGCGAGGTTCACCACGTTGGTAAGGTTCTTCAGATCGAGCGAACCGTCAGTCTTGTACTGTGTGTAAAGGTTCTTGAGGGCGGCGCCGCAGGCCTGTCCTGAAGTGGTGCCGGTTGATGTGGTGGTTGATGAACTTGCAGATGATCCTCCCAGGACTCCGCAGGATGCCAGAACTGCCACTGTGGCAGCGATAGCGAGTAATTTAACTGTTTTCATAACTTATTGATTGATTTGTATAGTTTCTTCCGTTCTGCTTACCGCCGCGAAGACGCCGTACCCGCCCTCGACATTGGTATAGGCGAAATTGGCCGGGCTGAGGCCGATCATCGCGAGCATATTGTTCTCCTTGTTGTACTTGGCATTAAGGTAGCTGTACGCCTCCTCCGACAGGCCCAGAAGCACCATCCGGTAGGCGGTGCCTGTGCCGTCAGTAGTGAACGCGAATGTGCCGCCGGAGAGCTCGTCCCCGCGCAGAATCGTCAGTCTGTACGGTTCGCAGACCGAAACCCACGTGGTCTGCCTGAGCTGTGCGGTCAGGGTCTCATAGTAGCTTGTCCCCGACTGGTCTGCCGATACGGTAGTTGCCATCCAGTATTCGCCGTCCTCGAACTCATATCTGCCGTAGCACATAAGCGCGTAATAGCGGTCTTCGGGGTTGTCCACAGTCATCTTCCAGTGCGCCGTGCCGTTAATTGCCGTACAGGTCCAGGAAGCCTGAGGGACATCCGGTACCGTGGTGATGGCGGTAACCGCAGGCTCGCCCTTCGTGGAAAGCGAAAAGCGCAGAGTGCTTCCCGGTGCAGGAGTACCGTGAACCGCATAAAACTGCAGCGTATCTATCTTGTCGAGAGAATGCATACTCCCGTCCTCCGTATAAACTATGCTTTCCACTTCGTATGAATCGCCGTCCTGCGCATCTTCACCCACCGGGACAGCCTTCTGCACACGTATGTAATCAGTGTCTTCCAGGCCAATTATCCCTTCCACGAACATCCTCGAGCCCTCCACAGGCGAACTGACGTCGAACCGGTATTCGCAGGACGTCATCAATACAAGCAAGGAAACTGCCAAACCGAACCTTTTCATACTAAAATCTCCACGAATAAGTGAATGTCGGTATTATGGGGATTATCCCGTATGCCAATCCGTAAACCTTCTTCCCGTTCACCTCAAGCATCCCGAAGAACGCGTTCAGCCTGTTGTAGGCGTTGTACACGCTCAGATTGAGGGTACGGATGGTCCCGCTCCTCAGGCGCCTGTGCCAGTTCAGACCCACATCCATCCTGTGATAGTCCGGCAGGCGGTAGTTGTTCGGCATATCGTAGATCTCGTCCGTGGTGGACGGGCTGTCGCCGGCGTAATCCTGATCCCACACCACCATGCTTGCTGCGGTGAAACGGTTTCCTGTATGATATGCCCAGCTGGCATACACCTCGAACTTCGGCGAGAACTTGTACGTAAGGTTCAGGTTCAGTTTGTGGGTGTTGTCATAGCGGTCAGGATACCAGGTATAGTAATATGTCGGGAAAAGCCTCTCGTTCTTCGAAATGGTGTAATACGCCGCAGCGAACAGCTTCCCGGCCATATATTCCACCGAGATCTCCGCTCCGTAGGCCCTTCCGCAGCCCTCCATGTAGTCGAACTCCCATTTGTCCAGGCTCGGAAGCAGAGTGTTGGTCCCGTTGTACTCGTAAAGATGGGTCATACTCTTGTAGAACCCCTCCACGTCTATGTTCCAGCTCTCGGACGGCCTTACCTCCGCGCCCAGCACCACCTGGTCGGCGCCCATCGGCTTCACCCTCGAAGTGGACGGCATCCAGAGGCTGGTGGGAATGTCTATGTAGCAGGTGGACACCATATGCGAAAACTGGTTCATCTTCGCGTACGACGCTTTCAGGTCCAGCCAGTCAAGCGCTTCGTATTTGACCGCCAAACGGGGCTCAAGCCTGTTGTAGGCCTTCCCCTTCACGATAAAAAGCGAATTTCTGAGCCCGGCGTTCAGTTTGAACCTGTCGCCAAGCGTTATCTCGTCCTCCACATACGGGCTGATCTCCCCTCCTGCATAATTGAGCGAAGAATACGAATTGTCCTCGGCGTAAGGCTGCGAATTGACGGTAATGGACATATCCATCTTCCTGTAAGGGTCGTAGAAATGCGCTATGCCGCTCACTCCCATACGGATATGATGATCCTCCCATCCGTCGAAAAACCAGTCTGACGTAACGCCTATGTCGTGAATCCTGGTATAGTCGCGCTCCGCCATATCCCCTTCCATCACATATTCCATCCCCTCGTCCTCATACTTTTCCTCCGCGTTGAGCGTCATCGAGATGTCAGAAAAATATCTGGTGTAATAAATCCTGCTGACCGTCGCCCAGGATGTCTCCTCCCAGGTTTTGTCCCAGTCCAGAGACACCAGGGCGTTCCCCCAGCGCATATAACTGTTCAGCGAAGACGAAGAACTGTCCCCGTCCTCAGACTCAGACGAATCCATCACGCCTTTGGCCTTCAGGTAATCGTGCCCGTAATATGCCGAGAGACTCAGTTTGCCCGTCCCGTCCAGCAGATGCACTATCTTCAGATTGAAGTCGCTGAAATCATAATGGAAGTTCCTCGCCGCGTCCTCGGCGCTCTGCACATCGTCCGCCTGCATCCTGATGACAGGCATCGCGAGGGCCTTGGCAATGTCGAGCCAGGTGCGCCGCACGCCGAAATTGATGCTGGTCCTGTTCTTTATGAGAGGCCCGCTTATCTGGAACCGTCCGTCCACCAGACCGAGGGCGGCGCTGCCTCTCCATTCGGTAAAGCTCCCTGTCTTCAGATCCACGTCCACCACCGACGAAAGCCTGCCGCCGTATCTGGCCGGAAATCCGCCCTTGTAGAAATCCACCTCCTCTATCATATCCGTGTTGAACGATGAGAAAAGGCCTATCAGATGGTTCACCTGATAAATCGGAATACCGTCCAGAAGGAAAAGATTGTCCGACCCGTCGCCTCCGCGCACATACATTCCGCTCGATAGTTCCGAGCCGCCGGACACGCCCGGAAGGGTCTGAAGGGTCTTTATGAGGTCGGGACTACCCAGAACGGCGAATCCCCTGCGCAGTTTCTGCGAATCAAGTCTCTGAAGACTGGTCTGAGTCCTGGCGGCACGCTTTTCCTTGTCCGTTCTCACCACCGCGGCGGAGAGCGTGTCGACCTTTACGGAATCGACTTGCGCCCGCCCTGAAAGGCAGACTAGACTCAAAGCGGCACACAGGAGCAGTCTTCTCATACGCTATTCTTCCACGCCAAGTTCCTCCTTCAGGTGTCTGAGCAGATCAAAGGCCTGAAGCGGAGTCATATTGTTAAGGTCCGCAGCCGACAGCTGATCACGGATGGAAGAGAGAGTCGGGTCATCCAGCTGGAAAAGCGACAGCTGATAGTCGTTCTCCGAAAGCGCCGCCCCCGCCTTCTCCACCTTTTCCAGAGACTTGAGCGTCCTTTCCGCCGCCTCCACGACCTCCTTGGGCATACCGGCCATCCTGGCCACGTGGATACCGAAACTGTGGGCCACTCCTCCCGGAAGGAGCTTTCTGAGGAACACGATATTCTTCCCATCCTCCTTGACCGCGATGTGGTAGTTAACCACCCTCGGCAAAGTGTCCGCCAGATCGTTCAGTTCGTGATAATGCGTGGCGAAAAGCGTCTTGGCCCCGTGCCCGTATCCGTGTATGTATTCGACTATGCCCCTGGCGATGGACATTCCGTCATAGGTCGAAGTGCCTCGGCCGATCTCGTCGAGCAGCACCAGCGACCTCTCGCTCAGATTGTGCATAATCATCGATGTTTCAAGCATTTCCACCATAAAAGTGGATTCGCCGCGGGAGATGTTGTCGCTCGCGCCCACCCTGGTGAACAGCTTGTCGAAATATCCGAAATGCGCCTTCCTCGCCGGCACGAACGAGCCTATCTGACCCATCAGCACGATAAGTGCGCTCTGCCGCAGAAGGGCCGACTTTCCGGCCATGTTCGGTCCGGTCAGAATCATTATCTGCTCCTTACGGCTGTCCATATGCAGGTCGTTCGGCACATATTCCTGGCCCGCCGGCATATTGCATTCGATGACCGGATGCCTTCCCGCCTCGATCTCCAGCACCGAAGACCTGTCTATCACCGGCCTCGTGTAATTTCTGTCCAGAGCCTGCTGTGCAAAGCCCTGCAGCACGTCTATCTGCGAGACTATGCGGCAATTGGCCTGTATGTCCCTGATATAGTTCCCTATGTAGGCCACCAGGTCCGAGTAGATCCGGGATTCGAGTTCATAGATGCGGCTCTCCGCCCCCAGTATTTTCTCCTCGTAGCTCTTAAGTTCCTCTGTGATATAGCGTTCCGCGTTCACTAGGGTCTGCTTGCGTATCCAGTCCTCCGGCACCCTGTCCTTCGAGGAGTTGCGCACCTCGATGTAATATCCGAACACGTTGTTATAGCCGATCCTGAGGCTGCCGATGCCGGTGCGCTCTATCTCACGGTTCTGGATCTGCAGCAGATAATCCTTGCCTCCGGACGAGATGTCGCGCAGTTCGTCGAGCTCCGCGCTCACTCCGCGCGCTATCACCTCTCCCTTGCCCACCTGAGCCGCCGGATTGACGGCCAATGTGGCCTCTATCTTCTGCACCAGAGCATCGCACTCCTTCATCTGCGAGGCCAGCTTCACGAGCGCCTCCACCTGGGATGAAGATGCCAATTGGCATATGGGGGACATCTGCGACAGCGAGCGCGAGAGGGTCTTCAACTCGCGGGGCAGAATCTTGCCCGTGGCCGCGCGGGACACGATGCGTTCCAGGTCCCCCACCCCGTCCAGCAGGTCCTGGCACTCGGAGAGGGCTCCGTCATTGTCGTGGAAAAACTGGACTATGTCGTGACGGGCGTTGAGCTCCGGTATGGAGAAAATCGGCATCGCGAGCCACGAGCGCAGAAGGCGCGCCCCCATTGGCGTTAGACAGCGGTCTATGCACTCCACCAGGCTCACTCCGTCCTTGCCGGCAGAAGAATTGAACACCTCGAGGTTCCGGAAGGTGAACTGGTCCATCCACACGAATTTGCCTTCGTCGATGCGCGAAATGCCGCAGATGTTCTTCAGGCCCACGTGCTGCGTCTGCTCCAGGTAGAAAATCAGCGCACCGGCACTGCAGAGCGCCGTCTGGAAGCTCTCCACGCCGAACCCCTTCAGGCTCTTCACCCCGAACTGGCGGCAAAGTTTGTCGTAGGCCGCGTCGTACACGAAGGCCCACTCGTCCAGCGGCGAGATGTAGTAATCCGGGAATTTCTCGGCCACAGAAGCGCGCAGTTCGCGCCTTACCACTATCTCCCTGGCCTTCAGCGACCCCAGAAGGGTGGTTATGTATTCCATGCTTCCCTGCGCCACCTGGAAAGTTCCGGTGGACACGTCCAGAAAAGCCGCTCCGCAGGTATTGTTGTCGAATTCCAGCCCGACCAGGAAGTTGTGCTCCTTCTGGTCCAGCATACCCTCGCCGAACGCTATGCCAGGAGTAAGTATCTCTGTGACACCGCGTTTGACGAGCTTGTTCTTCACGAGCGCCGGGTCCTCCAGCTGGTCACAGATGGCCACCTTGTACCCTGCGCGCACCAGTTTCTGAAGATAGGTCTCCACGGCGTGATGCGGGAAGCCCGCCATGGGGGTAGGCTCCTTGTCCCCGTTCGAACGCCTGGTCAGCACCAGACCCAGCACCTTGCTTGCAGTCAGAGCATCATCCGCATAGGTCTCATAGAAATCCCCCACCCTGTAGAGAAGCAGGGCCTCGGGATGCTGCGCCTTCACCGCGAAATACTGCCTAAGCATCGGGGTATCTTCAGAACTCTTCGCCATATCCTATGCCTTTTCAGCTATTTTACCTGCCAATTCCAGAAAAGCCTGCGCATCCGGACCGCTCGAGAGCGCAATCGGCTCACCGCTGTCCCCGCTCTCGCGAACGCTCTGCACAAGAGGTATCTGCACGAGCAGCTCCAGACCAATGTTTTCGGCCATCTTCACGCCGCCGTCCTTCCCGAACAGGAAATAACGCTCCTGCGGATGCTCAGCCGGAGTGAACCAGGCCATATTCTCCACCAGACCGAGTATGCGGCGGTGCACATTCTCGTTCTGCAGCATATTCACGCCCTTGAGCACGTCTGCCAATGCCACCTTCTGCGGGGTGGTCACGATAATGGCGCTCTCCATAGGGATGTCGCTCACAAGCGATATGTGGATGTCGCCCGTTCCCGGAGGCATATCAATGAGCAGGAAATCCAGCTCCCCCCATTTCACTTCCAGTATCATCTGCTTGAGGGCGTTGCTGGCCATAGGGCCGCGCCAGATGAGAGCCTGCTCCTCGCTTGCGAAGTAGCCTATGGACATCCACTTGACGCCGTACTTCTCCACCGGGAGTATCCAGGTCTTCCCGTCCTCCTCCACCGCATCGGGCTGCACGCCCACGGTAGAAGTCATCGTCGGTACGGACGGGCCGTAAACGTCCGCGTCCGCCAGACCGACCTTGTAACCCATACGGGCCAGGGCTATGGCCAGATTGACGGCCACAGTGGACTTGCCCACGCCGCCCTTGCCTGACGCCACGCCTATTATGTGCTTTACCTGCTCAAGCTGCGAATTGTCCAGGTCGAGCGCCTTTTTCTTCGGCTTGACCTCGTCGACCACCACTGCCTTCACTTCGCTCTCCACATCGGGGAAATTGCGGATGAGAGCCGCTCTCGTCGCCCCCACCAGGTATTCCGTGAGAGGGTCGCGGCGTTTCGGGAAACCGAGGGTCACGGTCAGCTTGCCGCCGTTTTCCTCTATGGCGGTGACCATTCCCAGTTCCACTATGCTTTTGTTCTGCCTTGCCGGATGAAGCACATCCTCCAGGGCTTTCAATATCTGTTCTTTATCCATATTCTAAAACAATGTCGGTTCAAGTTCCCTGGGGTGGAAGCTTTTCCTGTGATACGGGGTAAAGCCCCACTTCTTTATGGCCTCTATGTGTTCCGGCGTGGGATAACCCATGTTCCTGTCCCAGCCGTACTGCGGATATTCCTTTGCAAGAAGCCGCATCCTGTCGTCCCTGTAGGTCTTGGCCAGGACAGAAGCCGCCGCTATGCTCGTATAGGTCGCATCCCCGTGCACCACGGTCTCGTAGGGAATGTCTTCGAAGGGTTTGAACCTGTTCCCGTCCACGAGAATATATTCCGGCCTTACAGAAAGCTGCCTCAGTGCCCTGTGCATCCCCTCCACCGACGCCCACAGGATGTTGAGCGAATCTATCTCCTGCGCGCTGACCTCCACCACGGCCCAGGCCAGGGCTTCCTTCTCGATTATCCCGCGGAGAAGCTCCCTGTCGCGGGCGCTCATCTTCTTCGAATCGTTCAGCTTCGGATGCCGGAAGTCCCGGGGCATAATGACCGCCGCCGCGAAGACCGGCCCGGCCAGCGGACCTCTTCCGGCTTCATCGCACCCCGCCTCCGTCAGTGCCGGGTTCTTATACTGTAACAATGAAGGCATTGGGTGTAAAGTTACTACTTTTTAAAGAAAAAAGGGTGACCTTGCGGCCACCCCGATAGAAGAATTATTCGTCTTCCGTATCCTGCGCTGCGTATTCAGCGAGAAGCTTGGTCTGGACGTCGCCAGGAACCGGCTGGTAGTCCGCAAACTCCATCGTGAACGTGGCGGAGCCCGAAGTCAGCGAGCTGAGCACGGTAGAATAACGGTAAAGCTCTGCGAGAGGAACTCTGGCCTTGAGAACTGAGAATCCCTTGTCGGTTCCCAGGTCGCCGAGTATGCCTCGTCTGTTCTGAAGGTCTGACATCACTGCCCCCTGATATTCGCCGGGGGTCATGATCTCCACATTGTAGATAGGCTCCAGAATCTTCGGACCTGCGTTGCGGAAGGCCTCCTTGAAGGCGTTGCGGCCTGCGATGATAAAGGCGATTTCCTTCGAGTCAACCGGATGCAT
>CAVBDE010000059.1:0-8008 GCA_963594055.1 Anaerovoracaceae bacterium
CCCGGCTTGTTCGGCGCGTCAGGGAAATTCTGACATTCTATGGCCACGCCGTCATAGTCGGCATAATCCACTCCGCTCTTGGCCTTCGGGCATCCGGCGAGCCAGTTGCCCGTATAGACCTGCACGCCGGGCTGCGAGGTGCTGACCTTCAGTTCACGGCCGCTCTCCTCTGAATAGAGCTGTGCAATCTCCTGCACCGCACCGGGCCTGTAATCATCTATAACCCAGCAGTTGTCATAACCCTTGCCGTATTCCAGCGCGGCGAACGGCTCCTTTATGTCGCGGCCGAGCGGCTTTTCGGAGGTGAAATCCATAGGCGTGCCGGCGACCGGAGCGATCTCCCCTGTCGGGATCAGCGAATCGGAAGTCGGAAGCCAGTTGGCTGCCTTCAATTTAAGCGTATGATCGAGCACGGACCCCGTTCCTTCGCCGTTGAGGTTGAAATAGGTGTGGTTGGTAAGATTCACTACGGTCGGAGCTGTAGATTTGGCGGACAGGGCGAGCGTGAGTTCATCGGCATCGCTCCATTCGTAGCGTGCGGTGGCCAGAAGCTCTCCCGGATAGCCCATCTCTCCGCTGCGGGCACGGTAGGTGAAGACCACCGCGTCCCCTTCCACGGCGCTGTCCCACACCTGGTTCTGGAAGCCTTCCGGGCCGCCGTGCAGGTGGTTCGGGCCGTTGTTGATCGGAAGATGATACTCCGTGCCGTCGAGGGTGAAACGGCCCTCGGCGATACGGTTGGCATAACGTCCGGGTACCTTGCCGGCACACGGACCGTCATTATAGTAGTCCCCGGCATGCGGGTAGCCCAGCACCACGTCGGCGAGCGCTCCGTTCCGATCCGGCACCGTAATGGCCACGACGCCCGCGCCCAGGCTCGAAAGCTGCACAGAGGCACCCGTCCCGTTGACGATGGTATATCTGTAAATTTCCTTTCCGGAAACGGGGCATTTCCCCCAAAGTTCTCTGGTAATCATACCGTTACTCCGAAACTGGGTAGTACCCGTCCTTGTCCAATATGATCGACCACGACGGATTGTAAAGTTCATTGCTGAGGGCCTCTTCTATATATTCGGCCAGGACTCCCCCACTGTCATGGCTGGCTTCATCGGCGAAGTTGTTGCCGATCGTCACCTTGCATTCATATCCCAGGTCAAATTCCGCCTTCTCAGGTATCACGGCCTTCTTCGTGCAGGTAACCTTTATGGTACCTTCTGCAGGAAGGTCAAATCCTTCTTTGACCGCAATCGAAAATTTGTCCGTAATGGCCAGGTGCTTGAACGTCTCTCCGTTAATGACCACATCGAAATAAATGTCCGCCACGTCAAGAAGTTCCGCCTTAGGGGTGAAAGAAAAAGCAAAACTGCCCTTGGCATCGTCACCTTTCGGGTCCGGAGTGTCCGCGGACGCCTTCTTTGTGCACGAAACCAGGCAGATTGCTGAGGCCAGGACTATGCCCAGCGCGCTCAGAATGGAAATTTTAGTTTTCATACTTCAATAAAAATTCTGCCAAAATTACAATAAAAAGCCTTAATAATGAACGGGAAACGGAATCTTTGTAAATAAATAAGATTTTTTAATTATTTCTTAAATTTTTATATTATCTTTGTGCCCGATTAGTTAGTAGTATTTATATAAAACTTGCCTATGAAAAACGAGGCGACACCAGTTTTCAGGCCAAAATTTTTCCGCCTGTTCAAAAAAGGTCATTACGACCGTCAGACATTCATTTCCGATCTTATCGCCGGCGTCATAGTGGGCATCATAGCACTGCCGCTTGCCATCGCATTCGGCATAGCCAGCGGTGTGAGCCCTGAACAGGGCCTCATCACGGCCATCGTGGCCGGATTCCTTATCAGCGTATTCGGAGGTTCGAACTTCCTTATCGGCGGACCTACCGGCGCGTTCATCGTGATCGTGGCCGGCATAGTGAGCCACTACGGGATGAGCGGGCTTATCGTCGCCACGATGATGGCGGGCCTGATCCTCATCGCGATGGGCCTGTGCAGGCTTGGCGGCATATTCAAGTTCATCCCCTATCCTATTATAGTAGGGTTCACGAGCGGCATCGCAGTCACGATCTTCTCCACGCAGATGAAGGATTTCTTCGGGTTCACGGGCAGCGTGCCGTCCTCGTTCATTCCAGAATGGGGGTACTACCTCTCGCACCTGGGCGAGATCAGTCTGACCGAGACCCTGGCGAGTCTGGGCGCATTGGCAGTCATCGTACTGTGGGGCAAGGTGAACAAGAAGATTCCGGGCTCGCTCATCGCGCTGGTCACGGGGACATTGGCATCGGTCCTGCTGCACAGGTTCGCGGGCATAGAGTTCGCGACCATCGGCAGCAAGTTCCCGGAGCTGGCGGGCGGGCTGTCGCTTCCGAAACCGACGGTGCCCCAGATGGACTTTCAGACCGTGCGCGGGCTCGTGTCACCGGCCTTCACGATCGCAGTGCTGTGCGCAATCGAGTCGCTGATGGCCGCGATGGTGGCCGACGGCGTTACCGGAAAGCATCATAATGCCAATACCGAACTTATCGGGCAGGGCATTGCCAATGTCATCACGCCGCTGTTCGGGGGCATCCCTGCGACAGGGGCCATAGCCCGCACCATGGCCAGCATCAACAACGGGGGCAAGACGCCTGTGACAGGCATAGTCCACGCCATAGTGCTGCTGCTGATCTACCTGCTGCTGATGCCGTACGCCGTGTACATCCCGCTTTCGACCCTGGCCGCAATTCTGGTGGTGGTCGCATACAACATGAGCGAGTGGAGGAGCTTCAAATACCTTCTGAAGGCCGAGAAATCGGATGTGGCGGTGCTGCTGATCACATTCTTCCTTACCGTGATCGTGGACCTGACGGTGGCCATCGAGGTGGGCCTGCTGCTGGCCGTGGTGCTGTTCGTAAGGCGCGTGATGAAATCTTCATCCATCAGCGTAGCCCGGGAGGACAAGATCTGCGCGAGCGAGAACGACGAGGTGCTCAATCCGGAGGATACGCCTATGCTGGACATTCCGAATGGCGTGGCCGTCTATGACATCAGCGGGCCTTTCTTCTTCGGTCTGGCCAACAAGTTCGACGAGTTCGAGGGGCGCAAGGACGACGACATCCGGATCAGAATCATCCGTATGAGGCACGTTCCGTTCATGGATTCGACCGGCGTAAACAACCTGAAGAACCTTATAGAGAGAAATCACAAACGCGGCATAAAGATCATCCTCTCCGGAGTCAATCCGGACGTGAAGGAGACCCTGCACAAGTTCGGCGTGGACGCCCTGCTGTCCGAAGGGTGCATACAGCCGCACATAATACCGGCCCTGGAGAAGGCCAGGGTCTGCCTAGACGAGGCTCTGTAGGTGGGTGTCGGCCTTTATCTTGTCTATAATGGCGCAGACCACCCTGAAGGCCTCACTTTCCTGAGTATATACGGCGGGGACGGCGAATTTGACGCGGCCCTGCCGTTTAAGTTTGCGGGCGATGGCGAGCTTCTTCTCGTCACCCGGTTTGTAAACCGCGATGGAGTGACCGCCGAACATCCCGACTATCTTCATGCACGGCACGTCGGTCTCCCCGTCGCCGAAATAGATCATGTTGCGGAACGGGACGCGCTTCTTGTCCTCGGCCGTGGAGGAGTTCAGGCGCTTGCTGTCCCAGGCGCTGAAGATGCCCTTGTTGATTTTGAACAGGAACTGTGTCTTGTTAGTGGAGTCCACCGCGATACCCGGCCAGTCGGCCTCTCCGTTGTCGTCGTAGATGTAACTGCTGGCGAACACGTACCTGAACTCATCCGCTATCCTGGTGCCTTCGATAATCTCCTTGAGACCGCTGGAATTGATGTAGTGCTCTATCCTTATGCCCTGCTTCGCGCCGTACCTGTTCACAAGGGAAAACCATTCCCGGACGCCTTCGAAGAATTCCACGGACTTGCCGAACTCGCGGAACTGGTCCTGGCGCAGCTTGATGCCCTTGGCCTTCGCGTCGTCATACATAAGCTTCATATACGACAGAACGTTGGACGCGTCCTGCCCCACCGCCAGCCGGTTGCTCTTCGACCAGAACTCCTCAGGGGTGGATCCGACAGCCTGGATGAAGCCGAATTCCTGCATGTTGCCGGGGGCCAGAGTGCCGTCGAAATCGTAAATCAATGCTACTATAGGTCTTTTCATAACTGAGATTTAGCCTTGGCGTTCGCCACTTATTTTTATTTTCTGCCACAAAGATGCGCATTTTTCGCCACATTCCTCCACAAAGCACAAATTTTGAGAGAATTGGAGACTATCTTTGTTTATCCAAAACGCAAAAATATGCAGAATTATCTGAATCTACTGAACCAAACCATTAAAAAGAACTGGGAGAGCCCTGCGCTCTGCTTTTTCAACGGTGAGCAGATCACCTTCGAAGGATTGGCAAAGCATATGGCACGCTTTCACCTTCTGTTTGAAAAATCCGGCATAAAGGCCGGGGACAAGATCGCCATCTGCGCGAAGAACACCGACAGATGGGCGGTTTCATTCCTCTCAGTCACCACTTACGGAACGGTCATCGTTCCTATTCTCGCAGACTTCCTGCCCGAAAGCGTAGCTGCGCTCGTGGACCATTCGGACAGCGTCGTACTTTTCACGGACAAGGAGATATGGAACAGGCTTCCTCTCGACAAGATGCCAAAGGTCAGGGCCGCCATCAATGTGGACGATTTCTCCCTGCTGTATTCATCTGATCAAAACTTCACAAACATATTCGCCGGCTTAGACGAAAGCTTCAATTCGGCTTATCCTAACGGGTTCACCAGGGAGGATGTCAAATTCAGAGTTGATAACGACAACCTAGACGATCTCGAGATCATCAACTACACCTCCGGAACCACCAGCGCGCCGAAAGGCGTTATGCTTTCCTACAGGAATGTGAGCGCATCCATAGAATTCGCGCACTCACATATCCCCTGTACGCCGGGCCAGACCATAGTGTCGATGCTGCCGATGGCGCACATCTACGGTCTCTTGTTCGAGCTTCTCTACCCGCTGTCAGGAGGATGCACCATCTACTATCTGGGCAAATCCCCTGCTCCGTCACTTCTCCTGAAGGCTATGAAGGCCGTGAAGCCTTATCTGGTGCTTACGGTGCCTCTGGTTATGGAGAAGATCTACAAATCTTCAGTCAAGCCTGCGCTCAGCAAGCCGGCCGTCAAGGTCTTCACCCACATTCCGGGCGTCAACAAGCTCATCTACAAGAAAGTTCGCGAGAGTCTGGACGCTGCGTTCGGAGGCAATGTGCAGGAGTACATTATGGGCGGCGCCGCACTGAACCCGGAGGTCGAGCACTGCTTCAAGAAGATTGGCCTGCACTATACCGTAGGTTACGGCATGACTGAGGCCGCTCCGCTCCTTGCGTACGAGCACTGGTACAATTATGCGTTCGGCTCCTGCGGAAAGAAGGTGGACTGCGCGGATGTGCGCATCGACTCCGAGGATGAGCACAGGATCGCCGGCGAGATACAGGCCAAGGGCGACAACATCTGCCTGGGATACTACAAGAACGAGGAGGCTACGACGGCCGCGTTCACCGAGGACGGGTATCTGCGCACGGGCGACCTTGGCACGATAGACAAGGCCGGAAACATCTACATCAGAGGCAGGTCGAAGAATATGATTCTGGGGCCTAACGGACAGAACATCTATCCGGAGGAGCTGGAGGCCCTCGTGAACTCGCAGCCTTATGTCACCGAGTCGGTGGTGGTGGACAGGGGCTCGAAGCTCGTGGCTCTGGTTTATCTCGATCAGGACGGAATGAAAAAGGCCGGACTGGACGACGAGGCCATCTCCGACGTTCCTCAGAGCATCGTGCTGAACGTGAACAGGAGTCTTCCTGCATACAGCAGGCTCACGAAGGTGGAAGTGGTGCTCGAGCCGTTCGCCAAGACGCCTAAGATGAGCATCAAGAGATTCCTCTACAAGTAATCTGACAATTTGTCAATGGAATGGAAATTGCGTTTTCTCTCCGCAGAAAACGCAATTTTTTTGGTTACTATGATTAAAGTTGTGGATTTGCAGGTTGGAGGCCTGAAAGGCCGATAACAAGTCCCTTTCCCGAGGAAAGGGATTTAGGGATAGGGTAACGTAGTAGCCTGTAAGCGTAGCGTGTGCGTGGGGAGAAAGTTTCGCAAGTACCGCACAATGCTATATAATAACAAAAGTAATTACTTGCGAAACTTGAGTGTATGAAAGGTTCCATAGGAGTGACGACCGAGAACATATTTCCGGTCATCAAACAGTTTCTTTACAGCGATCACGAGATATTCCTTCGTGAGATCGTAGCCAATGCCATCGACGCCACCAAGAAGATCCAGACCCTCGCCTCGACGGGTGAATTCAAGGGAGAACTTGGCGAGCTGAAAGTCAAGGTCGAGCTTGACGAAAAGGCCAAAACCCTGAAGATCATCGACCGCGGTATCGGTATGACGGCCGAGGAGGTCGAGAAGTACATCAACCAGATAGCCTTCTCTTCTGCGGGCGAGTTCCTGGAGAAGTACAAGGACCAGGCGAGCGGCATCATCGGCCACTTCGGACTTGGCTTCTATTCTGCGTTTATGGTCAGCAGCAAGGTGACCATCGAGTCACTGAGCTGGAAGGAAGGCGCGAAGGGCGTGTTCTGGACCTGCGACGGATCGCCTGAGTTCGAGATGAGCGAATGTACGAAGGAGGACAGGGGCACCGTCATAACCCTTTATCTGGACGGGGATTCCGAGGAATTTGCCCACAAGGAGAGGATCAGCGCGCTGCTGAACAAATACTGCAAATTCATGCCTTTCCCTGTCGAATTCGACGGCAAGGTGATCAATTCGACCGAGCCAATCTGGACCAAGGCACCATCAGAGCTGAAGGAGGAGGACTACATCAACTTCTACCACGCTCTCTACCCTATGGAGGAGGACCCGATGTTCTACATTCACCTGAATGTGGACTATCCGTTCACCCTCACGGGCGTGCTGTACTTCCCGAAGATCAAGGAGAGGATGGCGATAGACAAGAACAAGATTCAGCTCTACTGCAACCAGATGTTCGTCACGGACCACGTGGACAACATCGTACCTGACTTCCTGACGCTTCTGCACGGCGTGATCGATTCGCCGGACATTCCGCTGAACGTGAGCCGTTCTTACCTTCAGTCCGATGCCAATGTCAAGAAGATAAGCACCTACATCACGAAGAAGGTGTCTGACCGTCTGGAGGAGATCTTCAAGGACCAGAGGGAGACCTACGAGCAGAAATGGGACAACATCAAGCTGTTCATCGAGTACGGAATGCTGTCCGACGAGAAGTTCTGCGAGAGGGCGATGGAATTCGCCCTGCTTAAAGACTCTGAAGGAAAGTACTACAGCATAGAGGATTACCGCAAGTCCATCGAGGAGAACCAAAAGGACAAGGACGGCAAGCTCGTATTCCTTTACGCTACCGACCTGAACGCCCAGTATTCTTCAGTGAAGGCAGTCAGGGACCTGGGATACAGCGTGCTGCTGATGGACTGCGAACTGGATTCGCACTTCGTGGGGCTGCTTGAGCAGAGGATCAAGGACTGCAGGTTCGCCCGCGTGGATTCCGACAGCGCGGCCAACCTTATCCCGAAACAGGACGAGGTGAAGCCGGAGATGAGCGACGACGACAAGAAAGCGCTCAGCGAGCTGTTCAAGACCGTTCTTCCGGGCGGTGCAGAGTACGAAGTGGAGCCTGCCAATCTGGGCGAGGCCGCAGAGCCTGTGCTCATTACGCAGAATGAGTTTATGCGCCGTTACCGCGAGATGTCATCCATCGGTGGAGGAATGAACTTCTACGGCAGCATGCCTGAGATGTACACGCTGAAGGTGAATATGGAGAATCCGGTCATCGCCAAGATCTGGGCTGACCGCGAGAACACGGCCGACCTGTTGCATCAGGTGGTGGACCTGGCACTCCTGTCCAAGGGCCTTCTCAAAGGCAAGGAACTCTCCGAGTTCATCTCCCGCAGCGAGGAACT
>CAVBDE010000060.1:0-7989 GCA_963594055.1 Anaerovoracaceae bacterium
CGACAAAAGCAGTAAAAAAGAAAATAGAACCGTTCTTTTCATAGACCTGCGGGATAGGGACGTTTCAGTGCTTTGACAAAGATACGTTAAAAGCACTAAAAATCGATGCTGTACGTTTAGAAAAGATAAATATCATTGGTAAGAAAGGGGTAGCGGAGCGTCTTATTTCGCAGAAGGTCGCTTTTGCAGGTGAGCCAATTTTTTGAGATTCCGCGTATTAGTGTTGATAATTTGTCCCGTTTATAATTTAACCATCAGGACATCCCGGTTAGCCTCTTTTTTCGTATCTTCGCATACTATGAATCTTAAGGCATTGGCCAAGGATACGGCCATATACGGGCTTAGCAGCATTGTAGGCAGATTTCTGAACTACCTGCTCGTTCCGCTTTATACATACAGGATCGCTGCGGGCAGCGGCGGGTATGGCATAGTGACGAACCTCTACGCCTATTCCGCGCTCCTTCTGTGCCTTCTCACCTTCGGTATGGAGACCACCTTCTTCCGTTTCAGCGGACGCAGCGACGAGAACCCCCGTATGGTCTATTCCACCGCACTCAGGATGGTCAGCGGAGTCGCGGCAGTGTTCCTCGCGGCCGTATTGGCATTCCTGCAGCCGGTCAGCACCGCGATGGGGTACGGCGCCCATCCGGAGTACATAGCCTGTTTCGCGCTCATCACATCGCTTGACGCCGTCCAGGCCATAATGTTCAGTAAACTCCGCCAGACCCGGCGTCCGTTCCGCTTTATGGCCCTCAAGATGACCTTCATCATCCTGAACATCGCCCTGAACCTCTTCATCTTTCTCGCGATGCCGTCCATCGGCGCCCTCCAGGACATTTATCATCGCTTCAATGACGGGGTCGGCCTCATTTTCTTTGCCAATCTCTTCTGCACCGCCGTGGTGGGCCTCCTCTTCCTCCCGGAATTCCGCGCCATCGGTTACGGCTGGGACGGCGCCCTGGCCCGCAGGATGCTCAGGTACTCCTTCCCGCTGCTGCTGCTCTCGCTCGTCGGGATTCTGAACCAGGTCGCGGACAAGATCCTCTTCCCATACCTTCTGCCCGGCCACGACGGCCAGGTCCAGCTCGGAATCTACGGTGCGTGCGTGAAGCTCGCGATGATAATGGCCCTGCTCACCCAGGCCTTCCGCTATGCCTACGAGCCTATCGTCTTCAACGGCCGCAGCGACGCTGACAAGACCGACAACCTTACCGCCGGCACCAAATATTTCGTGATTTTCTCCCTTTTTGCCTGGCTCGCGGTAATGTTCTACCTGCCAATTCTGAAGTATTTCATCCAGCCGGGCTACTGGGCAGGCCTTCGCGTCGTGCCGATCGTGATGATGGCCGAGATCTTTATGGGCGTCTATTTTAACCTCTCCTTCTGGTACAAGCTCACCGACAAGACCTGGTGGGGCGCGCTTATGAGCGCCGTCGGAGCGGCGGTGATGATAACGATAAACATCGTGTTCGTGCCCAGGTTCGGCTATATGGCCTGCGCCTGGGGTGGATTCGCCGGATACGGTGTGGCTATGCTGCTGAGCTTCATCCTCGGTCAGAAGCATTACCCCGTGCCTTATGACCTGAAGTCTATGGGCCGGTTCCTGCTCTGCGCCGCCGTGCTTTATGTCATCTACGCTTTCGCGGTGTCCAGGTGCGGGACGGTTCTGTCCCTTATAGGCGGCACGGCCCTGCTCGTGATCTATATGTATTTAATCTACAAAGAGATAAAGAAATGAAAAAGTTAATCCCCATTACCCTTATGTGCGCAATGTTTTTTACTTCCTGCGGCGGCGGACACAAGAATGCCGCCAAACAGGCCGAGGCGGAGCCGGTTGATTCCACCGCCATCATCGAGAAGGAGAAGAAACTCGCCGAGAAGATCGCAGCCCTTCCTGACGAGCCCGAATTCGATATCATCACCACTCTCGGAACCATACGCGTAAAGCTTTTCGCCGACACCCCGAAGACCCGCAATAATTTCGAGCGTCTGGCCCTGGAAGGCTTCTACGACGGCATCCTCTTCCACAGAGTCATCAACGGATTTATGATCCAGGCCGGCGACCCGCTGTCCAAGGACCCTGACCAGAAATCAGCCTGGGGCACTGGCGGCCCGGGATACACCGTTCCTGCCGAGATTCTGCCCAACCACAAGCATCTGAAGGGTGCGCTCGCTACCGCGCGTCGCGGGGACCGTGCCAATCCTCTTCGCGAGAGCAGCGGCTCCCAGTTCTACATCGTCCAGGACGAGAGAACCTGTGCCCAGCTTGACGGCCAATACACTGTTTTCGGCCAGGCTGTGTCCGGACTTGACGTGATAGACAAGATCGCCGCCGTCCAGACCGACGCCAGGGACTGTCCTGTAAGTCCGGTGAAGATCGTGGCCATCAAAGTGGCTGAATAATGAGATATATCCAGGTCAGCTCCGTTGACCCCTGTTACAATATGGCTTTCGAATCATGGGCACTTAAAAATCTGCCCGGGGGCGAAAGCTGGTTTTATCTTTGGCGTAACCGTCCGTCGGTAATAATCGGCGAGAATCAGGACGCCTACACCGAAGTGAACCTGGATTATCTGGCTGAAAAAGACATAGCCCTCGCCCGCCGCACCACCGGGGGCGGGGCCGTGTATCACGATCTTAACAACCTTAACTATTCGTTCATAGGGGAGAACGTCAGCGTTGACCCCATAGTCGAGGCTCTCCGGCAGCTCGGCATCCCGGCGGAAAAGACAGGACGGAACGACATCTTCGTGGCCGGCCGCAAGGTCTCCGGCTATGCCCGCCGTATGGAATGTAACAGGTGGCTTGTCCACGGCACGCTGCTTTATGATGTGGACCTGGATACCCTCCAGCACGCGCTGGACACTCCTCAGGGCAAACTCTCCCGCAAGGGCGTGAAGTCTGTGCGCAGCGCTGTGGCCAATCTAAAGGATTACCTTCCCCAAACTCAGTCCGTGCAGGACTTCGAGCGCCTGCTGCTCTCCACATTCCCTCCTATGCCGGAATACCGCTTGAGCGAAGCGCAGAAGGCTGAAATAGAGCGACTTAACCGCGACAAATTCTCTTCCTCGCAGTGGCTCTACGGCAAGCGCGCGCAGGCCCCGCTTCGCCGCCAGGCCCAACTTCCCTGCGGACAGGTGGATGTGTGGCTGGATGTAAGTGACGGAGTGATACGCTCTATCGTGTTCTCGGGGGATTTCCTGGGGGCGGAAAGCGCGAATGTTCTGGCATCGCGCCTCGAGGGCGTAAAGTATGACTTTACATCCATCCGCGAGGCCCTTAAAAAAGAAAGAGTCGAAGATTACTTCGACTCCACTTCAGCTGACCAGCTGGTCTCCTTGATTATCTCCGACACGCTCGGGTGAGGGAAGATGACCTTTCTCAGGGACTCTATCGTCATACCGTTTTCTATCGCCAGGCACCCCTGGGATATCATCTCTGAGGCAGGTCCGCCCAGGATCTGCAGCCCCAGCACCTTTCCGCCGCCTTTCTCGCAGATTATCTTGCACATTCCGTTCTCTCGCTCCGTCTCGGCCACGAACCGGCCGGAATAGGTGAGAGGAAGCTTGTGGATCTCATATTCGATTCCCTGCCTTAGCGCCTGCTTCTCGGTAAGGCCCGTGGAGGCGATTTCCGGTTTGCAGTACACCGCGCTCGGCACGGCGCTGTAATCCATCCTGTCCGGCAGCCCGAGGATGTCGTTCACCGCCACTTCGGCCTCCCTGCTGGCACAATGCGCGAGCATATATTGGCCTGTGATATCGCCTGCGGCGTAGATTCCCGGCACGGCGGTGCGCATATGCTCATCGACCTCGACCGCCCCGCGCGCATTGGTATTCAGTCCCACAGACTCCATTCCGAAGCCATCGACGTTAGGCTTGCGCCCTATGCAGAGAAGCACTTTCTCCGCTTTCAGAACCTCCGCCTTGCCCGCCTCGTCGCCGTTGAGGAAAAACTTTATGCCCTGTTTTGTGAGCGTTTCGCGCAGCGCTCCGGCCATATCGGCATCGAACGGGCCCAGAATTTCGCCGGCCAGCTCGAATACGGTCACATCGCTTCCGAGCGCGTGGAACAGGCTCGCGAACTCTATGCCTATCACCCCGCCCCCTATTATGGCCAGGCTCGCCGGCACTTCCTGCAGCTCCAGGGCTCCGGTGCTGGTCATTAACCTGTCGCTGTCGAGCCAGTCGAGGTTCGGAGTGAACGCGTGGCTGCCGGTGCAGAGAAGCAGGTTTTCCGCGCTGTAGGTCTGCCCGTCAGCGGAAACGGTAAAGTTACCCTTTATCCCGCCTTCGATGACGGCGTGACCTTTCACTGTTTCCACTCCCAGATTGCGCATCGAGACGCGGATGGCGCCGATTAGCTTCCTGGTCACTTTGTCCTTCCGGGACAGGATTTTGCCATAATCGAAGGAGGTGTTCTCATTCTGCACGCCGAATTTCTCGCTTTCGCGGCTCTGCGCATAGAGCTTGGCGCTGTAAAGAAGCGTCTTGGTAGGGATGCAGCCCTCGTTCAGACACACTCCTCCCAATTCCCTGTCTTCGAACAGGATAACTTTAAGTCCTGCTTCAGCGGCCCTCTGCGCGGCCACGTAACCGGCAGGCCCGGCACCTATGATGGCGATGTTATACATAATCCTCAGTTTCCGTAAAAGCGAATTTTAGTGCAAATTGGCGTAAATTTTTTTCTGCCACGCAAAATCGTGGCACGGGGATTGTAATAAATCTTAACCGAATAGTTTTTTCATAGGTTAAATTTTAGGTTAGAAGGAAAGGGCAGCGTCGAGATGATGCGGCCCTTTCTGATTGTAGCTACTCCTCCGTGAAGTTCGGCTTGTTGCGGTAGTTGAATCCGCGCAGGTCAAGCATCTGGAATCCCCAGCTCTTCACCCTTTCGCAGAACGGCCCGTAGTGCTTGTTGGCAGGTTCGCACCACTGAACTTCGCTCAGCGCGAACAGGCGCGGCATAAGCATATACTCGAGCTGCTCGTTCGAAGGGATGTACTCCGTCCATACATTGGCCTGGGCCCCGAGGATGTGCTTCGCGGCTTCCGGAGTAAGTCCGTCGGTAGGGTTGAACGAATATACCTTCTTGAAGGTCAGGTCGCCCCAGAATGCGCAGACAGGCTCGTCGCTTTCGCGCTTGAGAGGGCTCTGACAGTAGTCGAAATAGCAGTAGTCGGTAGGGGTCATTATGACGTCGAACCCGAGATTCGAAGCCTTGATGCCGCCGCTCGTGCCTCTCCAGGACATTACCGTGGCACCCTTGTCCAGGTCACCCTCCAGGATTTCATCCCAGCCGATGATCTTCTTGCCCTTGCTCTCGAGAAACTTCTGTACGCGTGAGGTCACGTAGTTCTGAAGTCTCTGCTCGGCGCTGGCGTGCTCGTCAGCCTTTAGACCAAGTTCCTTGATTCTGGCCTGGCAGTCAGGACATTTGGCCCAGTTGTCCTTCGGGCACTCGTCACCTCCTATATGGAAATACTCGCTCGGGAAGATCTCGCAGAGCTCGCCCAGAACGCCCTCCAGGAACTGGAAAGTGACTTCCTTGCCCGGGCAGAGCACGTCCGGAGACACGCCCCATCTGTACCACACCTCGTAAGGGCCGCCGAAGCAACCCAGCTCCGGATATGAGGCCAGCGCCGCTACCATATGGCCCGGAAGATCCACTTCAGGGATGACCTCTATGCCAAGTTTGCCGGCATAAGCCACGACTTCCTTCATCTGCTCCTGAGTGTAGTAACCGCCGTAGCGGATATTGTCGGACGGACCGTCATAATAGCCTACCATAGTGCCGTTGCGGTATGCACCCACCTCGGTAAGGCGCGGATAGGCCTTGATCTCAGCCCTCCAGCCCTGGTCCTCGGTCAAGTGCCAGTGCAGACGGTTCAGCTTGAGTGTAGCCATCATGTCGAGCACTTTCTTCACCTCGTCCACGCTGAAGAAATGGCGGCAGCAGTCCAGCTCCACTCCTCTGTAGCCGAAGCGCGGCTTGTCCTTTATCTCGCAGCACGGCAACTCCCATTTCTGGTTCTCGGCTGCGGCATTCCCGTAGATCGCCACAGGAAGCATCTGCTTGATGCTCTGGAGCGCGTAGAGGAATCCGTTGTCGGACGATGCTCCCACGATTACGCTGTTCTTGGTGACATTGATGGTATAGGCCTCTTCCACCAGGGTAGGGTCCACATAGAACACGAAGCCCTTCACGTTCCCTTCGCGCACGCTCTGTTCGAGCCTTGACGGTCTGCCCACAGGGTAGATCTGTCCTGCGCACAGGGTGAGCTGGCTGGAGAATTCCTTGACTGCCTGGTAGGCGGTCTCGCCCATCCTGGAGTCGCAGTTGATGGATGTTCCCTTCAGTTTGAAGGTTCCGCTGTCCTCCCTTACGCTCAGCGGCGCCGGGATGATGTTGATGGTGCTGGCAAGCAGCATTGATATTAGCAACAGTTTCATATAACAAAAGTTTGATTATCAGTATAGTATCAGCCCGAGCACGCCCGAGGCGAGAATCACGGCGATAGGATTGGCCTTAAGGAAGCAGGTGGCTCCGAAGGCCCCGGCGAACAGCGCCCAGCTCTTCCAGTCCGGGAAATTCTCCTCGATTACGCTCACCCGGGGCAGCACTCCGTCCCAGGAGATGTGGAATGTCAAGATTATGCACGCCGCAAGTATCATACCCGCGACGGCCGGTTTCAGCACGTTCATCACCCCGATGAAGCGCGGGTCGTGCTGGAAATGCGTGAACAGCTTCATCAGAAGGTAGAAGATCAGAAACGAAGGCAGGACGATGGCAAATGTCGCGGTCGCGCTTCCCAGCACTCCGGCCAGGTTCCCGAAGCCCGCGTCGTGCATCACCTGGTAGCCCACGTAGGTCGCGCAGTTTATGCCGATTGGCCCGGGAGTGGTCTGCGAGATGGCTGTGATGTCGGTGAATGCCGCTTCTGTGATCCAGCCGCGCACGCCCACCACCTGGTTCTGGATGAGGGAGATCATCGCACCGCCCCCGCCGAAATTGAACAAACCTATTATGAAAAAGGTCGAGAAGAGCTGCAGAATGAGGGTCAGCATTTCTTGTGACGCCCCTCCCTGGCCACTTCTACGGTTATGGTTACGGTCAGAAGGCAGATAAGTATCCAGATGACGGAGATTTTGAGGAACGCCACGAGGAACGCTGTGCCGAAGGTCAGCGCCCACGCCCACCATGTCTTGTTCCCTTTTCTGGCCATATTGTATGCCGGCACCAGGATCAGCGCCACCGCCACGGGCCTTATGCCCTGGAATATGCGCTGGATTATCGTGTTCTCCTTGAACGAGGTGAACACCATCGCGATCGCGAGTATTATTATGAAGGAGGGGAGAACTGCGCCTATCGTGGCCGCGATGCTGCCCTTCAGCCCGCGTATCTTGTATCCGGAGAATATGGCCATATTGACTGCCAACAGCCCCGGCGCGCTCTGGGCGAGGACCACCACGTCTTCGATCTCGCTTTCGTCCACCCAGCCGCGTTTCTTAAGTTCTTCCTCTATGACCGGGATCATCGCATAGCCGCCTCCTATGGTGAAGGTGCCGATCTTGGCGAATACCCGGAAAATCTGCCACAATGACGCCATATATCTTTCTGCTAAATGCCCGCGGCCCTTTCTAGGCCGCGAAACTCACAAATTTAGCATTTTTACGCCGATTTCCGGCGGCGCTGGAGTAATCTTTTGTGCCGGGGTGGAAAAAATTTCAGAAAATTTGAAAATATTTTTTGAAAAAGTTTGTGAATTAAAATAAAGTCTCTATATTTGCAGTCCCTTTCGCGCTGAGCGAAACAGTTCTTTGAAAATATTGGAAAGATAAGTACAAGCAAGTACCGAGAGAATTCAAGAAAAATTTAATCGAGAGCGTTAATTTCTTTAGAAATTAGAGCGTCAGGAGCAAGCTTAGAGAAATAGAAATATACAAAGAAGAGTTTGATCCTGGCTCAGGATGAACGCTAGCGGCAGGC
>CAVBDE010000061.1:0-7777 GCA_963594055.1 Anaerovoracaceae bacterium
AGGCCTGCGATCTTGCCGGCTTCCTTGGTAGCCTGACGCTGAGAATCGGAGAAGTATGCAGGGACAGTGATGACTGCCTCGGTAACCTCCTGACGGAGATATTCCTCCGCGGTCTTCTTCATCTTCTGAAGTATGATGGCTGAAATCTCCTGCGGAGAATACTGTTTGCCGTTTATCTGTACACGCGGAGTGTTGTTCTCGCCGCGTACCACGTCGTAAGGAACCCTTTCAATCTCCTTGCCTACACGGTCGTAGGTCTCGCCCATGAATCTCTTGATGGAGAATATGGTGTTCTTCGGGTTCGTGACAGCCTGACGCTTGGCGGTGTCACCCACCTTGCGCTCGCCGCTGTCGGTGAATGCCACGATGGAAGGAGTCGTGCGGTGTCCTTCATTGTTGATTATGACGGTAGGCTGGTTGCCTTCCATCACTGCGACACAAGAGTTTGTCGTTCCTAAGTCAATACCAATAATCTTTCCCATAATGTATTTCGTTTTTATTATTATCCGTTTGTCTCAAGTTCCCCTGCGGGAACGCCAGTTCCTTCTTCCAAGAATGTGCCAGCGCCCCCGGCGTGACATTTTGTCAGAAACTGCGTGCGGTTTCTATTGCGCGCGAAAGTTTGTGATACTGAAAAAATATTCTTATATTCGCAACAACTAATGCAAAATCGTAATAAAAGTATAACAGACTTATGAAACTTAACAAAATCATCACCGTTGCAGGACTCATAGTTCTCGCGACACTCGGAACTTCCTGTCAGTCAAAGAAGGCTAAGGAAGCAGCTGAAAGAGAAGCAGCAGAGAAGGCGGCAGCCGAAGCGGCAGCAGCAGCTGAAGCGGCAGCCAAGGCAGCAGCAGCACGCGTATTCGTGCTCTCGGATGCAGTCAAGGCAGTTGCAGGCGAGACCGTGGCAGAAGATGCAGAAAGCTACAAGCAGGCAGTCAAGGACGCTATCGCACAGACCGCTTACGGCTCTGACACATTCGCTCTTCCTGTTGCCGGCGTAACATATTCCAAGGAAAGATGCGACCTCAACGCTGACACGAAGGCTCTCCTCCAGGAGTTCCTCGACGTCTACAACTCTACCGACAAGACCGCAGTCATCCTCATCGAGCCTTATGCCAATGACACCTCTGACAAGGAGTACAACAAGGCTATCGCCATCGAGAGGGCCAACCTCGTACGCAGCTGGTTCTACGCTTATCAGGTTCCCGCAAAGAACGTGAAGGTCGTATGCCCTTGCAAAGCGAAGAAGATCGACTCAAGCAAGCAGAGAGTTAACGTTTCCATCGCTGAATAATCTCTTCCTTAATGGAATACAGACAATTATCTGAAACTGAAATCCGGGACCTCGAGTCCCGGATTCTTTTTGAGGACAACCACCTGCTGATTCTGAACAAGAAGTCGGGCGAGATAGTCCAGGGCGACAAGACGGGAGACGAATGCCTGTCGGAGACCCTGAAGGCCTACATAGCCCAGCGTGACGGAAAACCGGGCAAAGTGTTCATGGGCGTTCCCCACAGGCTAGACCGTCCGGTCAGCGGCGTCTGCATCTTCGCCAAGACATCCAAGGCTCTCGAAAGGCTGAACGAGATGTTCCGCGGCTCCGACATACACAAGACCTACTGGGCCCTGTGCTGCGGCGCGCCGAAAGAGAAGGAGGGCGAACTGCAGAATTACCTCTGGCGCAACGAGAAGCAGAACAAATCCTACGTGTGCAGGGAAGACAGGCCCGATGCCAAGCTGGCAAGGCTCCGCTACCGCCTCATAGGGGCGAGCGAGAAATACTACCTGATAGAAGTGGAGCTTCTGACAGGCAGACACCACCAGATACGCTGCCAGCTGTCAAACATGGGCTGCGTCATCAAGGGCGACCTTAAATACGGTGCACCGCGCTCCAATCCCGACGGAGGAATCTGCCTCCACGCGCACGAGCTCAGTTTCATACACCCGGTGAAGAAGGAGCCTGTCACCGTTCAGGCCCCTATCCTTTCTTCCTGGAGAAAAATCGCGTCTGAGGCAGTTCCCATACCTCAGTAAGATATTCGCTCGGACGCTTGGATGTCTCTGACTTGAACCAGGCGTTGAACGAAGGCAATGAATTGAACCCCGACATCCGAGCCACTTCGCTGAGCCGCATGCGGGGTTCTTCTTTTATAAGCCTGGCGGAGTACCTTATCCTGTACCCGTTTATGTAGGGTCTGAAATTCTTCTTGCCTATGCGGCTGAGCGCCTTGGATATCATGGCTCTGGAGACGCACACCATGGCGGACAGATCCTCCACGGAGAAATCTCCGTTAAGATACGGCTGCTTCTCCACCATCGTCCTTTCTATCCTTTCATATATGGATTTGAGTTTGCGGGTATCGTCCTTAAGATAGGTGATGCCGCGGCGTCCCGACCGCTTCTCTTCCGGCCTGCCGATGATTTTTCTGAATAAAAATAGTCTCATGGTCACTAGTCTGTGTTATGCGAATATACATAAAAAAGCCCTTCTGAACGCATCCAGAAGGGCTTTTTGGAAACTTTGTGACGAAATGGTGTGTAAATTATTTTTTTCGTCCAGTTTTAATTGACTCGAAGCCTTTGCCGTAAACACCCGTTACAGACGACACAGACAGGAACGCTTCGGGATCTATCGTCTTTATGTAGCGTAAAAGTACATTAAGATCGTACTTTCTGGCCAGAACCATCAGAACCTCCGTCGGTTCCTTCGTATACCAGCCCATTCCGTTGAGAACGGTCACTCCGCGGTGCAAGTCCCTCGTTATGGCGTCCGCCAGTTCGACGTGTTTCTTCGAAAGTATTATCAGCTGAACGCTCTGCTTCGATCCGGAGATTATCATATCCAGCACGGTGCTGTTGACCGCGATGAGAATAAAGCCGTAAACGCAGGTGGTTATCTTCTCGTTGAGCTGCATCACGCCTCCGTCTGTGGTCTGCATCGGCATAAACAGAGAAGACAGAATGATGACCACGTCCATCGCCAGAATCATACGGCCAGGCGACACGTTGCGGTACTTGTTGACTATCAGCGCTATGATGTCCGTCCCTCCCGTGCTTCCGCCCTGCGACATGCACAGGCCTATTCCGGTGCCGGCCATCAGACCACCCATTATGGAGCTCATCAGCTTGCCGTTCTCCACCGCCAGGATCTGACAGATGTCGGCCGGTATGATCTCCTGGAACACGTTCAGGCCCACGGAAGCGATGATGATCGCGTATATGGTCTTGAATCCGAACCTGTTGCCCAGAATAAACATCGCGATTATGAGCAGCACCACATTCACCACGAAATAGGTATAACCCATCTTGATGGCTCCGTGGGTGACATACTGAATCACGGACGCCAAGCCGGACACGCCGCCGCCCACCAGCTGATTCGGAACGAGAAACACGCTCCATCCCACGATGTAGAGGAGCATGCCGAGAGTGATGATGGAGTACTCTTTGAGTACCCTGAAAAATGGAGTTTTCAACATTATTTGGTCTTCCTGCTAATTCCAGCCTTGATTTCCTCAAAACCTTCCCCGTACACGCTGCTTGTCGGGGACACGCTCATAAACGCACGCGGATCGAGCCTTTTGATCTCCCTCATCAGGGACGGAAGCTCGTTGCGCCCTATCAGGATGAACAGCACGTCCTTGTCCTGCTTGGTGTACCATCCCTGGGCATGCAGCACGGTCACGCCGCGGTTCATGTCACCGATGATATGGTTGGCTATCTCCTGATACTTCTCAGAGAACACGAATAGCTGATATGAGCCCTTCTTTCCGCCGACCACTATGTCCACCAGCAGCGAGAACGCTATGATCTCCACCACTCCGTATATCATGTCCGTGAACATGCGTCCCGGCAGGAACAGAATCATCACCACGACTATCAGGTCCATAACCATAAACGCCGCGCTCAGCGACACAGGCCAATACTTGTTCACCATCAGCGCGATGATGTCCGTACCGCCGGTGCTGCCGCCGTTCCTGATGATAAGGCCAATGCCGATGGCCTCCAGACATCCGGCTATCACCGGAATCAGAACCCTGTCCTGCACATAGAAGAATTGGCCTTCCACACAATGCAGGAACTCGAGCTTGCCCACCAGAGCCATCATCAGGGTAGAAACTATTATGCAGTAGATGGTCTTGAACCCGAAACCGATTCCCAATGCAGCCACGGCCACCAGAATCAGCACTATGTTGATGACGATATAGGTGTACTGGGCGGGGATGAGCCCTCCGGTAGCGTACTGTATGACGGTGGAAAGTCCCATCATTCCTCCGGCTGACATCCCGTTCGGGATCATGAACCCCTCCCACGCGAACGCGAAGATGAAGCACGCGAGCGTGAGCATGAAATACTCGGAGAGTTTGGTTTTGAATTTCTTTGCGTCCATTATCTGACCACGATGTTTATGATTCTTCCTGGTACTACTATCACCTTGACTATCTGTCCGCCGCCCACATATTTGGCAGTCTGCGGATTCTGACGGATCTCGGCCTCCACCTCCGCAGGAGAGAGCGACTTGGCAAGTTCGACGGTGAAGCGCATCTTTCCGTTGAACTGCACCGGATAGGTGACGTTGTTTTCTATCGTATAGGCTTCCACATACTCGGGGAAGGATGCCTTGCAGACACTGCCCTTCTGGCCAAGCGCCTCCCACAGTTCCTCGGCGATATGCGGAGCGAACGGAGAAAGGAGTATCACAAGCGGAGTGAGAATCTCTCTCTTGTGACATTCGCCAAGTTCAGAAAGCGCTATCATAAAGGCGCTTATGGTAGTGTTGTATGAGAAGGCCTCTATGTCGGTCTGTTCCTTGCCGATGAGTTTGTGAAGAGCCTTCAGTTCGGCCGGAGTGGCCTTTTCGTCACTCACCAGGAACTTGTCCCCGTCATAGAAGAGCCTCCAGAACTTCTTCAGGAAGCGGTTCACTCCGTCGATGCCCTTCGTATCCCACGGCTTGCTCTGCTCGATAGGGCCGAGGAACATCTCGTAGAGACGCAGAGTGTCGGCGCCGTAGGAATCACAGACATCGTCCGGATTCACGACATTGAACATGCTCTTGCTCATCTTCTCTATCGCCCAGCCGCAGATGTATTCGCCGTTCTCGAGCACGAACTCGGCATCGGCGTATTCAGGACGCCAGGCACGGAACGCATCCAGATCCAGTTTGTCGTTGTGCACGATGTTCACGTCCACGTGGATCTCGGTAGTCTCGTATTTGTCCTTCAGGCCAAGCGAAACGAAGGTGTTGGTCCCGACGATTCGATACACGAAATTGGACCGTCCCTGAATCATTCCCTGGTTGATGAGCTTCTCGAAAGGCTCGTCCCTGCAGACATAGCCCAGGTCATAGAGGAACTTGTTCCAGAAACGCGAATATATAAGGTGTCCGGTAGCGTGCTCGGTGCCACCTATGTAGAGGTCCACCGACTGCCAGTATTCATCCACCTTTCTGTCCACCAGCGCATTGTCGTTGTGCGAATCCATATACCTGAGGTAATATGCTGATGATCCGGCGAATCCCGGCATGGTGCTGGTCTCCAGAGGGTATCCTTTGTAGGTCCAGTTCTTGGCACGGGCGAGAGGCGGTTCTCCGGTAGAAGAAGGCTTGAACGAGTCTATCTGCGGAAGGGTTATCGGGAGGTCCTTCTCATCCACGGGCGTGGCAATGCCGTCCTTGTAATAGATAGGGAACGGTTCCCCCCAGTATCTCTGTCTGGAGAAGATGGCGTCGCGCAGACGGTAATTGACCTTTCTGCGGCCCAGACCCTTCTCTTCCACATAGTCCTTGGCCAATTCTATCGCCTCCTCCACAGTCTTTCCGTTAAGGAAGCCGCTGTTGCACATTATGCCGGACTTGGCGTCGAACGAAGATTCGCTCACGTCGCACCCCTCGATAATAGGAATGATAGGCAGACCGAATTTCTTCGCGAAGGCGTAGTCCCTGCTGTCGTGGGCGGGCACTGCCATTATGGCACCGGTCCCGTAACCGGCCAGCACATATTCGCTTATCCAGATCGAAACTTTCTCGCCGGTAAGCGGATTGATGCCGTACGAGCCTGAGAACACGCCCGTGACGCTCTTGGTCTGGGATATTCTCTCGCGCTCAGTCTTCTTCTTAACTTCCTTTATGTATTCCTCCACGGCCGCTTTCTGATCTGCGGAAGTAAGAGAGTTGACAAGTTCGCTTTCAGGGGCGAGCACCATGAAGGTGACACCGAATATGGTGTCCACCCTGGTGGTGAAGATGGTAACAGGAAGTTCGCGTCCGTCGCACACGGTGTTGAACACCACCTCGGTGCCTTCGGATTTGCCTATCCAGTTGCGCTGCATCTCCTTCAGGGAATCCGTCCAGTCCACCCTGTTCAGGCCCTCGAGAAGCCTCTCGGCATAAGCGGAGACTCTGAGCTGCCACTGCTTCATCTTCTTCTGCTCCACAGGGAAACCTCCGCGCACGCTCAGGCCGTCCTTGACTTCGTCATTGGCCAGCACGGTTCCGAGGCCCTCGCACCAGTTGACCGAGGTTTCTCCCTGGTAGGCAATGCGGTAGCGCATCAGGACATCTTCCTTCTGAGCCTGACTGTACGACTTCCAGTCTGCGGGCGCAATGCCGTCATAACCGGCAGTTTCGAATTTCTCCACCAGTTCGGTGATGGGACGGGCCTTGTTCTGCGCAGGATCATACCAGCTGGAGAACATCTTCAGGAAAGCCCATTGCGTCCATTTGTAGAATTTCGGATCGCAGGTTCTGACCTCCCTGGACCAGTCATAGGAGAATCCTATCCTGTCCAGCTGCCTGCGGTACCTGGCGGCATTCACTTCGGTGGTTACCTCCGGATGCTGTCCTGTCTGAATGGCATACTGCTCTGCAGGAAGGCCGAAAGCGTCATATCCCATAGGATGAAGGACATTGAAGCCCTTCAGACGCTTGTAGCGGGAATAAATGTCGCTGGCGATGTATCCGAGCGGGTGTCCTACGTGAAGGCCAGCCCCTGACGGATAAGGGAACATGTCCAGGACGTAATATTTAGGCTTGGACTCGTCCTCAGTTACCTTGTAAGTCTGTTCGGCGGCCCATCTGTCCTGCCACTTTTTCTCTATTTTCTTGAAATCGTATTCCATCTCTTTCCTCTATTTTACAATTACCTGGCGATCAGCACACATGCGTCGCCCGGACAGAATTTCTCATTTTTCACCGCAGCATAGGCGTCTATCGCCTGTTCAATGCTGTCACACGGCAGAAGTCCCACCGACACGAGACCGTTCGCGTATTCCAGAAGACAAGGCTCATAGCCGGCCTTTCTGGCGTCGGAGATCATCTTGTTCAGGGTAGGTTTCTGGCGGTATGTTCCCACCAGTATATAATATGTATGCTCCGGGGTGCTTTTCAGGCTGCTGTTCGTGTGCGTATAGGCGAACGGAACGTTGAGCCTTCCGTGCCTTCTGACCATCTCGTACTCAGGCTCGCTCTGCGCCTGAACAGATGGCTGCTCCAGCACCTGACCCTGCGGGGTTTCGACTGCCAGGGAATCCTGCTCCACCGCCGCGGCAGTGACTTCAGGGTCCGCTGCAGGATTCTCGGAGGTCCGCGAAGCGGACTTCAACTGCTCCGAGGTGGGTCTTCCTGCCAATGAACGCAGAAAATCACACGACGACACGCTCAGGACAGCGGCACAGAACATTATGGGCAAAAGGACTTTTCTCATACACACATCATTACTAACATTGAAAAACTTACAAAAATAATAAGAATCGCAGACAAAAAAAATGATAA
>CAVBDE010000062.1:0-7711 GCA_963594055.1 Anaerovoracaceae bacterium
AAAATATGAGCAACAGCACTTACCCGTGGAAGTTTTGTTCCATCGGAGGCGTAACGAGAGTACGCATCAGCAGCGGCGAGGACATCGCCCACATCGCAGAACTGGACCAGAAGCTTTGGACCGCGCTCAGCTGTCCTGTGGCCGGCCTTGAGTTCAATCAGGAATTTCTCAACCTTATGGACAGCGACCACGACGGCCGCATCCGCGTGAAGGAAGTCGTCAAGGCCTGCGAATGGATCACCGGCCTGCTGAAGAACCGCGACCTGCTTCTCGAAAGCAGCGACACCCTTCCGCTCGACGCCATCAACGCCGACACCGAGGAAGGTGCCAAGCTGGCACGCAGCGCCGCCCAGATCCTCAAGAGCCTGGGCAAGGACGCCACTTCCATCACTCTCGCCGATTCTGCCGATGCCACCGCCATCTTCGCGAAGACGGTCTTCAACGGCGACGGAATCATCATCCCTGCATCGGCAGAAGGCTATCCTGAGGCCAAGGAGGCCATCGAAGCCTGTCTGAAATGCTTCCCGGCCCTCGCCGACAGAAGCGGAGCGAACGGAGTTGACGCCGCCACCATCGAAGCATTCTACACCGCCCTCGGAAATTATGCCAACTGGCACAAGGGCCTCACGGACGAGTGCCTTCCGTACAGGGAGAACACCGCCGCAGCACTTGCCGCAGTGGACGCCCTCAATGCGCAGATGGACGCATACTTCACCCTCTGCGACTTCTTCGCATACGCTCCCGACAGCGACCAGGCCAAGGAATCCGCAGACTCCCTGTCACACCCCAACGCCGAGAAGCTCCTCCACTACGACACCATCAACCCTGTATGGGCCGGCGCTTTCGAGACTCTGAAGGCCAATGTGCTGGACATCGAATATCCGAAGGCCAAGACCCTCTCACGCGAGCAGTGGAACGCCGTCACCGGCAAGCTCGCGGCCTACAGAACCTGGAGCGAAGGCAAGGCCGGAGCCGAGGTCGAAGCGCTTGGCATAGAAACAGTTGAAAAGCTTCTTGCAGACAATAAGAAGGCCGACCTTCTCGCCCTCGTGGAGAAGGATCTGTCCCTCAGCGAAGAGGCATCCAACATAGAGCACGTACACAATCTCGTGCTCATTTACCGCTACATCTACGAGTTCCTGAACAACTTCGTAATCTTCGGCGCATTCTACACGAAAGGCCAGAGAGCCGTGTTCGACGCCGGAAAGCTCTACATCGACCAGAGATGTCTGGGCCTCTGCATCAAGGTCAGCGACATGGGCAAGCAGGCCACGATGGCTCCTCTGAGCGGAATGTACATCATCTACTGCGACTGCGTATCGAAGAAGACCGGCCGCACCGCCAACATCGCCGCAGTGCTCACGAACGGTGACACCGACAACCTCAGCGTGGGTATGAACGCCGTGTTCTACGACCGCGACGGAGTCGATTACGACGCCACGGTGACCAAGATCATCGACAACCCTACCAGCGTGCGCCAGGCATTCTTCCACCCTTACAAGAAATTCTCGAAGGCCATCAGCGAGCGCATCAACAAGCGCGCGGCCGAGAAGGAAAGCAAAGTGGCCACAGGCCTGAACGACGTGGCCAACAACGCCGGCACACCGGGAACAGCCACCTCAGCCGCAGCGGGCAAGAAGGCCTTCGACCCTACCACCCTCGTGGCATTGACAGCAGGTTTGGGAGTAGGCGCCGGTGTCATCCTGAACGCGGTATCCGCCCTCGTAAAGCCGTGGTACACACTGCTTCTCGTGATCATTGGCCTGTGTCTGGTAATATCCGGCCCGTCAATGTTCCTCGCCTGGGTCAAGCTGCGCAAGCGCAACCTCGGACCTATCCTTAACGCCAACGGCTGGGCCATCAACTCTTCGGTAATCGTCAACAGCCTGTTCGGTGCGACCCTTACCTCACTTGCCAAGTATCCGAAGCTCCTTCCGGGCGCCGATCCTTTCGTGCCGAAGAAGAAGTCTCCGCTCCCGAAGATCCTTCTGTGCCTTGTAATCCTGGCCGCTATCGCCTACCTGGTATGGAAATTCGTCTGGGTGCCTGCACATACTCCGGTAAACATTCCGGAAGTGGCTCCTGACGCGCTTCCAGAGGCTATAGGATCCGCATTCCTGCTGCTGTTCAAGAGGAACAAATAATGGCAGACAACTATCTCGAGACGCGATACGAACAGATATTCGGAGCCGGCGGCGGGGCTGCAAAGCACTCCGCCGCCAGGCCTTCGCTTGACGCTCTGCTTCGACGCAGCAGTGCCGCGCAGACCGACCCGTCTTACAAGGTTCATCCCCTGCAGGCCGAGGCCGTGGTCCGCACGGTGGAGATCGCTTTCGGGAAGGACGCCGTGAGCTTCCGCTCCGATGAAGACAGGATTATCTTCACCGTCCATAGCGATGACCCGTTCACCGCAGGCAAGATCTGCCAGGTGATGGAGCTGAAGGCGGCAGAACTTGGCCTGGGCTTGAACTATCTGAAAGACAACGACATAGAACTGATCAAAACAGTATAGAAAGATGAACATTTCGAAGAAAGCGGCACAGATGCCTGCATCGGCTATCCGCAAGCTCGTACCTCTCGCAGACGCCGCCAAGGCCCGCGGGACCAAAGTTTATCATCTTAACGTGGGCGCTCCGGATATCAAAAGTCCGCAGTGCGCGATAGACGGCATCATCAGCAAATGCCGCGAAATGGACCATTTTCCTTACACCAATTCCGCCGGGCTGCTTCAGCTTCGCCAGGACATGGTGGAGAAATACTATAAAAAACTTGGCCTGAACATCACCGTGGACGAGCTGCTTATCAATGTGGCCGGCACCGAGGCGTTCTCCGAAGCCATTCAGATCGTGGCCGACGAAGGCGACGACATTATGGTGGTGGAGCCTTTCTACACGAACTACAAGACCTTCTGCTACATCAACGGCATCAATCTGGTGGCCGTGCACAGCGACATAAAGGAAGGATTCCGCATCCCGGACATATCGCAGTGGGAGAAGGTCCTCACCCCGCGCACCAAAGCCGTGCTGATAAGCAATCCGTGCAACCCTTCCGGCAAGCTCTTCTCAAAGGAGGAAATGCTGGCCCTGGGCGAATTCTGCCGCAGGCACGACCTCTTCCTTATATGCGACGAGGTGTACCGCGAATTCTGCTACACGGACCAGAAGCATTTCAGCGCGCTGGAACTGCCTGACCTGGACCAGAACATAATCCTGGTGGACAGCGTGTCGAAGCGCTACAACCTGTGCGGAGTGCGCATCGGGTGTATCATCTCACACAATAAAGATGTAATCGCCGCCGCCCTCAAGTTCGGCCAGTCCCGCCTCTGCCCTCCTGTCCTGGGCCAATACGCCGCGCTCGGAGCGCTTGACACCCCGCAGAGCTACTTCGACGATGTAAAGGAGGAATACATACGCAGGCGCGACCTGACCGTGCGCAAGCTCAATGAGATGCCGGGCGTGTTCGCTCCTGTTCCCAAGGGGGCTTTCTACGCCATCGCTTCACTCCCGGTGGAAGACGCGGAGGATTTCACCCGCTGGATGCTCACCGACTTCACTCTGGACGGCGCCACCACGATGGTGACCCCTATCGCATCGTTCTACAAGAATCCGGAATGCGGAAAGAACCAGATCCGTGTGGCCTATGTGCTGGAAGTGCCTCAGATGGAAAAGGCCCTGGACATTCTCGCCGCCGGACTTAAGGAATACTGCAGCATCAAAAAATAACATGGAAGATCAGCAGTTTCTGGACTCGTTCGAGACCACGCTTCAGAACGGACTCATAAAGGTCTGTCAGGGAGCCGGTTACCTTAAGGAGGGCCTTCTGGAAAGTCCCGACCTGGAAGGCAAATGGGACGAGTACATCAAGGACTACATCGCCGACGCGGTCCACAATTTCAACGAATACCCCGAAGCGGCTCTGGCCTGGGCCGGGTTCCTCGGGATGGGCGTGGCCAGCGCCTGGGACCGCAACTGGGACAATTACCGTGACAAGCCATACTCGTTCTACTACGGCTCGCGCGGCTGGGACGATATGGACGAACACATACTCTACGATTTCCTGAGCCTGGACGCCGAGAAGGGCAAACGGCTTTCCGACACTCTGGAAAGCTGCGCGCTGGCCTGTCTGGGACTGCTTCAGCACGAAAGCATAGAGACTCAGACGGCACGCGGATTCTACTGCCTGTCGCGCGCTTACACCGTGTTCTACCGGATAGGCGTGAGCCTGGAGCTGGAACGCCTGGCATACAGGAAAGTACTGATAAACAAGATAAAAAGTTAGATATGAAGGTGTGCGTAGGCCTCTCCGGAGGTGTGGATTCGAGCGTGGCGGCTCTGCTTCTCAAGCAGCAGGGCTATGACGTGTTCGCCATGTTCATGCAGAATTGGCACGATACGGAAGGCACGCTGCACGGCGACTGCGAGTGGGAGGAGGACAGGTTCGTGGCGGAGATGGTCGCGCGCAAGATAGGCATACCGTTCTATTTCGTGGATCTGAGCAAAGAATACCGCCAGAGGGTGGTGGACTACATGTTCAGCGAATACGAAAAGGGCCGCACCCCGAACCCGGACGTGCTGTGCAACCGCGAGATCAAGTTCGACGCGTTCCTGAAGGCGGCACGCAAGCTCGGCGCCACCCACGTGGCCACGGGCCACTACTGCCGCAAGCGCGAGAATCCTGACGGGACATATTCGCTGCTCGAGGGCGTGGATCCGGGCAAGGACCAGAGCTATTTTCTGTGCCAATTGTCCCAGGACCAGCTGGAAGCGGCGCTCTTCCCGATCGGGGACCTGTGCAAGGACGAGGTCCGTCGGATAGCGCGCGAATACGACCTGCCTTCTGCCGAGAAGAAGGACTCGCAGGGAATCTGCTTCGTGGGAAAAGTGGACCTTCCGGTGTTCCTGCAGCAGAAACTCCAGGCCCGCGAAGGCGAGACGATAGAGGTTTTCGACCGGTTCTACGAGGACTCCCCTCTTTACAATGAGCAGCGGAAACTGCTCGTCACCGTACAGGATGCGCTTCGCGCCGGACACCCCGAAGAGATTGCAGACCGGACTCTTGACTTCCTTAGTCAGCCGATAACATACGAGAGCATAGTGTTCGAGACCGAGACCTACCGCAGCGGTCACAGGCACATAAAGAAGACCCGCAACAGGGCCAATCCGTGGGGCGCGGTGGCAGGCCGCCACGACGGGGCGCAGTTCTATACCCTGGGACAGAGAAAAGGTCTGGGCATAGGAGGTCACCGGAACCCGCTGTTCGTGATAGAAACGGACGTGGAGAACAACAGGGTATATGTGGGAGAAGGAGAAGACCACAAGGGCCTGTACAGAAGCGTGATGAAGCTCAACCCGTCGGAACTTCACCATATAAGGCCGTGCTACGAACTTCAGGACGGGCAGACACGCCGTGTACGCGCCAGGATCAGATACCGCCAGCCGCTTCAGGAGGCCACGCTTCTCAAACGTCCTTCCGGGCTTTACGCGGTGTTCGACGAGCCGCAGCGCAGCATCACTCCGGGCCAGTTCGCCGCATTCCACCTGAGCGAGGACGACGCCCGCCTTCCGGAATATAACCCAACCGGCGATCCGATAAACGTCGAAGCTCCGGAACTGATACTTTCCGCAGTAATATAAATTATCCCAAAAGCAAAATCAGAAGCTGTCCGGAAATGACGCGCAGGAACATTCCGGCAGGATAGACCGTGGCGTAGGCCACGGAAGGCTCGTCGTCATCGACGGTGGAGAGAGCGTAGTTCAACGCGATAGGATTGGCCATCGCACCGCAAAGCATTCCCACACCGGAAGCGTATGACACCTTGAAGAACTTGATTGCCAGAAAGCCTATGAGAAGCACAGGCAGTATGGCGAAGGCCAGACTCACGACGACCCACAGCAGGCCTTCCGGACGGAACACGGTCTCGAAGAATCCCGGACCGGCACTGAGACCCAGACCGGCCAGATAGACCGTAAGTCCGAGCTGGCGCAGCATCATATTGGCACTCATGGTGGTGTAGGTGGCGAAATGCAGCCTTGGCCCGAACGCGCCCATCAGGATACCCATCACGATGGAACCGCCGGCCAGGCCGAGCTTGACCGGAGCGCTCATGCCCGGAATGACGATAGGAATGCTTCCTATCACCAGGCCCAGAATGATGCCCACGAAGATGGAGAAAAGGTTAGGATTGCGCAGCTCCTTTTCCTGATTGCCCAGGACGGCCGCCACATTGTCTATGGCCTTCTCCTGGCCCACTATGGTGAGCTTGTCGCCTATCTGAAGACGCAGGCTGCTCGACGGCAGGATGTCTATACCCGCGCGGTTGACCCTGGTGATGTTGATGCCGTAGGCGTTGCGCAGATGAAGGTCGTTCAGTCGGGCTCCGTTGATATTGGCCTTGGTGACGAGCACGTGGCGGGATACCAGCATGCCGTCCAGATGGTTCCAGTCAATGTCTTTCTTGTTCCAGTCCTTCTGGACTATCTGTCCGAAAAGCTCCTCGAGCTGACCCACCTCGCTTTCCTTGGACATTACCAGCACGTGCTCCCCCTTCTCCAGCACTGTGTCGCCGTTGGGGATGATGACCGTGCCCTGATTGGCATCGTCCTCATTGGCCCCGGTGAACTTCCACACGCGCGAAATCACCAGATGAGGGTGTTTGCCGTGCATGATGGTCTTGATGTCACGCCCGAAGATCTCCGGGTTGGTGATGCGGAGCTCCGTGACGAAGGTAGGATTCTCGTGGGCGCTGCCGGCAGCGGCGCTGTTCCGGCAGAAGACGGCGCGCAGGATGATGATGCAGACGATGACCCCCACCACGCCGAAAGGATAGCCCACGGCACAGGCCATGGCCATCTGATTGGATATGTCAGTGGCTCCGGGATGGAGTTCAAGCAGGGTCTGCTGGGCCGCACCGAGCATGGGAGTGTTGGTCGCGGCACCGGTCAGAAGACCCACGGACACCGGCAGGGTAATCTTTATCAGGGCGCACGCTCCGATGGAAAGCGCCGTTCCCAGAACCAGGATGCCTATGGAGAACAGGTTGAGTTTGATGCCGCCTTTCTTAAGCGACGGGAAAAATGACGGACCTACCTGAAGGCCAAGCACATAGATAAACAGGATGAGACCGAAGTTCTGGGCCAGCGAGAGCATCCGCGGGTCTATCTCCAGACCGGAATGTCCGGCCACGATGCCGGCGAAAAAGACGAACGTCACACCCAGCGACACCCCCTTTATCTTAATGCGGCTGAGAAGAAGACCCACCGCACAGACAAGCGAAAGCACGATTATGGCCTGCATAAAGGTGTGCTCGGTGAAAAGCGCTGTAAACCAGTTCATAGGCTTGGTTCTAAAATAAAAGGGATGCCCAAATTGCTTCGGTCATCCCTTCCAATCTTTCTCCTTAAGACTAATAACGATCCTCTGAAGAAACAGTCAATTTCTTACGTCCGTGACGGCGGCGGGCGTTAAGTACCCTGCGTCCATTAGCTGTAGCCATACGCTCACGGAATCCGTGCTTGTTGACTCTCTTACGATTTGATGGTTGGAATGTCCTTTTCATATATTTACTTTTTTAATTTGCAGTTTTGGGAGGGCAAAGATACTATTTTCTGATTTCAATTACAAATTTTTCACGGAAATATTCATCCTCCAGCCAATTGGAAACGGGCCACACCGTGAATTTGTCAGAAGGTATCCTGAATTTGGCCTGCAGCGC
>CAVBDE010000063.1:0-7616 GCA_963594055.1 Anaerovoracaceae bacterium
CGCCTGCGGCGGTCCCCCCGTTCATGATGGCCACGGGCGGCCACAGGTCCCGAAGAAGACGACACGGCGAATTTTCACTTTTTGATGTTCATACAATGAATTGCGCAAAAATAATTAAATTTGCACGAAAGTGGAAGAAAAACCGGTCATATATCTTTACACGGACGGAGCTGCCAGCGGCAACCCAGGTCCTGGAGGGTATGGCGCGGTGCTCAAGTGCGGGGGTCACGTGAAGGAGATGAGCGAAGGGTTCGAACTTACCACGAACAACCGGATGGAGCTGTTGGCAGTCATAAAGGGTCTGGAGGCCGTCAAATGGCAGAACGCAGTCATCGAAGTCTATTCCGACTCGCTGTACGTGGTCAAGGCCATCACCGAAAGGTGGCTTCTGGGCTGGGAACGGAAAAACTGGAAGAAGGTCAAGAACCCCGATCTCTGGCAGGAGTTTCTTCCGCTGTACAGGGCCCACAGGGTCACTTTCCACTGGCTCAAGGGTCACGCGGGGCATCCGGAGAACGAGAGGTGTGACGAATTGGCAGTAAGCGCCTACAGGAACGGCCCTCTGCACACCGACCAGGGGTATCTGGACTCATTGGCGGAATTGGCAGAAACAGAAGAACAAACAATATTATAAATATGCCACAGAACAACAAGATTATAGTAGGTATCACCCAGGGGGATTCGAACGGTATCGGATACGAAGTGATCATCAAGGCGCTCAGCGACGAGCGCATTCTCGACCAGCTCACCCCTGTCGTGTACGGTTCATCCAAACTTTTCAATTTCTACTGCAAGACCATTCCGGAGATCGAGCACCTCGAGATCAATTCCATCAGGGACATTGAGCAGCTGCAGCCGAAGAAAATCAACATCCTGGAGTGCCTGGAGGACAGCGCCTATGCGGAGCCGGGCACAGCCACGGCGGTAGCCGCGCAGGATGCCATCACCTGCCTGGAAAAAGCCACCCGCGATATCAAGGCGGGCAAAATCGACGTGCTGGTGACCGGACCTATCAACAAGAAATCGATGTCAACCCAGGGATTCAAGTTCCCGGGACATACGGAATACCTTCAGAACGCCTTCGGAGTGAAGGATGTGACCATGCTTATGGTCAGCAACCGCATCAAGCTCGGCGTGGTTACGGGACACATTCCGCTCAAGAACGTGCCTGCATCCGTCACTGAAGAGAGCATCCTGAGCAAGCTCGCCCTCATGAAGGAGTCCCTCATCAAGGATTTCTCCATCCCGAATCCGACCATAGGCGTGCTCAGCCTGAATCCGCACAGCGGAGACGGCGGCCTGCTGGGAAGCGAGGAGCAAGACATCATCATCCCTGCGCTGAAAAAGGCCATCGAGCAGGGCATCAAGGTCTTCGGGCCGTTCTCGCCGGACGGATACTTCGGACTTGGCACTTACCAGAAGTTCGACGCCACGCTGGCTATGTACCACGACCAGGGCCTGTCCCCGTTCAAGACCATCGCGTTCGCGGACGGCATTAACTACACCGCCGGACTTCCGATCGTGCGCACTTCGCCTGACCACGGCACAGCATACGAACTGGCCGGAAGGGACCTCTCCGACGCTTCTTCAATGCGCTTGGCCATCTACGAGGCAGTGGACATCTACCGCCGCAGGCAGACCTATGCCAAGCTTGACGCGGGCAAGATGGTAGACCTCCGCCCTGCCGAAGAGGAAAGACCGAACAACCACAGACCGCAGATCGCCTGATGGGTCCTTCCGACTGCGTATTCGCCAGAAACTGCATCATAAGGCGGCTCGACAGACAGAGGGCCGCCGATTTTTTAGCGCATAACCACTACCTGGGCGCGTGCACGGCGCGCTACCACTACGGGCTTTTCACCCGCAGGAAGACCGGCGCCGCCGAATCGGACACCCCGGAAGGCACGCTGGTGGCGGTGGGAAGCTTCTCGAACGCCCGCAGATTCCGTGACGGGCACACAAGCTACGAATGGATAAGGTACGCCTCCCTGCAGGGACTGCGCGTGATGGGCGGGATGAGCAAGATTCTCAAGCACTTCTGCGAGGAGCACCACCCGGGGGACGTAATGACCTACGTGGACGCCTCCCGCACCGACGGAAAAGCGTATAAAGATCTGGGATTCAGTGAAGTGGAACGGGTCGAGCGCGAAGGCTACACGAACATCAAGCTGAAACTGTTTTTTCCACCAGAGGCCGAATGACCTCGTACTCATAACCTCTTGACAGAGCGAACCTTATAAGTTTGTATTTCCCCTGCGGATCGTCCCGGAGGGTCTTCCATTTGCCTGCCAATACCGCCTCGAGCTTGCGCTCCGCCTTCGAGGAATCCGCCTCGCCAAGAGCCTGCTTGATTATGTCCATATCTATGCGCTTGGACATCAGCATAGTGCGGATCTTGAGCGGCCCCCATCCGTTAAGGGAAGACTTCTCCCTGGCATACGCGCAGCTGTAGCGCAAGTCGTCCACGAATTTGTCCTTGATCAGGGCCTCCACCAGGTCCGAAGCCTTCTGCGAAGCATCCGAGGCGTCTTTGCACAAAGCCAATGCCTTCCTGTAAATGTCCGAAGTGCAGTACTCCCGCTTTACGCAGAGAGCCTGAAGTTTATCGAGGATGGGGTCTGTTGCGCTCATTTCCGATTGTGTTTTCCTGCCAGCAGTCCGCACGCGGCCAGAATATCCTCTCCGCGCGAAGCCCTTATGGTACAGGTGATTCCATTGGCATTAAGAAAATCCCTGAAGGCGGTCATCGCCTGCGGGGAGCTGCACTCGTAAGGGAAGTCGGGGATGCGGTGGAAGCGGATGAGGTTCACCCTGCACTCCAGGCCGCCGAGCAGACGCACCAGGGCGCGCGCGTGACGGAGATCGTCGTTCCAGCCGCCGAACATCGTGTATTCGAAGCTGACCCTGCGCTGCCCGGAAAAATCGTATTTCTTGAGAAGCTCCACCACGTCCCTTATGTCGTAGGCCTTCTGAATCGGCATCATCGTAAAACGCTCCTCAGGGAAGGGATTGTGAAGGCTCACGGCCAGATGGCAGCGGCATTCGTCCAGGTACTGCTTCAGAACGGGGATCACGCCTATCGTGCTGAGGGTGATGCGCTTCGGGCTCCAGGCGAATCCCCACGGAGCGGTGAGCACGTCTATGGCCTTCTTCACGGCGGGGTAGTTGTCCAGCGGCTCGCCCATGCCCATGAACACGGTGTTCGTGAGCTCCTGCGCCTCGTCTATGGCGAGGAACTGGCTCAGTATGTCACTGACGGACAGATTGCCGTGAAAGCCCTGGCGGCCTGTCATGCAGAATTTGCAGGACATCTTGCAGCCTATCTGGGAACTCACGCAGAGGGTCTTTCTGTCTTCGTCGGGTATCATCACGGCCTCCACGGCGCCGCCCTCCAGGTCGAAGAGGTATTTCCTGGTGCCGTCGGCGGAAGTGAAACATTCCGAAGGGGTGACAAGGCCCAGGTCGTAGTGCTCGGAGAGCCTCAAGCGGCCCTCCCTGGAGATATTGGTCATGGAGTCGAAGTCCCGTACCTTCTTCTCATACATCCACTGCGCGATCTGCTTTGCGGTGAAGGCGGGAAGCCCCACCGACGCGACCGCCTCCTTCAGTTCCTCAGGGCTTTTACCCAGCAATTTTTCTTTAGCCATAGGTTGCAAAAATAATCAAATTTGCGTAAGTTTGTCTCTGGTGAAAACCAACTTGGACTATCATTAACTTTTTAACAATTCAACTATGGGTAAAGAATTAGAAAACAAGACCGGCGAGCAGGTAACTGCCGCTAAACTCAAGGCTCTGCAGGCCACCATCGACAAAATAGAGAAAGACTACGGCAAGGGGACGATCATGACCCTGGGCGAGCAGCCCGAGCTTGACGTGCAGGTCATTCCGAGCGGCAGTATCGCCCTGGACCACGCACTTGGCATAGGCGGATATCCGCGCGGAAGGATAATCGAGATCTACGGACCCGAGTCCAGCGGTAAGACCACATTGGCCATACACGCCATCGCAGAGGCGCAGAAGACAGGCGGCATAGCGGCGATGATCGATGCCGAGCACGCATTTGACCGCACTTATGCGAAGGCACTCGGGGTGAATCTCGAGAATCTTCTGGTGTCTCAGCCGGACAACGGCGAGCAGGCTCTCGAGATCGCGGACAACCTCATCAGGAGCGGCGCCATCGATGTGGTGGTGATCGACTCCGTGGCTGCGCTGACCCCGAAGGCCGAGATCGAAGGCGAGATGGGAGACAACAAGGTCGGCCTTCAGGCACGTCTGATGAGCCAGGCCCTCCGCAAGCTCACCGCGAACATATCGAAGACGAACACCTGCTGCATATTCATCAACCAGCTCCGCGAGAAGATCGGCGTGATGTTCGGAAACCCTGAGACCACCACGGGCGGCAACGCCCTCAAGTTCTACGCTTCCGTGCGTCTGGACGTCAGAAGGACCACGCAGCTGAAGGACGGCGACGAGGCCACCGGCAACAGGACCAGGGTCAAGGTCGTAAAGAACAAGATGGCACCTCCTTTCAAGAAGGCTGAGTTCGACATCGTTTACGGTGAGGGTATCTCACATATCGGAGAGATCGTGGACCTGGCCGTGGAATATGACATCATACACAAGAGCGGCTCGTGGTTCAGTTACAACGGCGAGAAGCTGGCGCAGGGGCTCGCAGCCGTGAAGCAGGTTCTCAAAGACAACATTGAGCTCTGCGACGAGATAGAAGGACTTGTGCGTGAGGCACTTAAATCAGTCAAAGACTAATGGCCAACATCATTCTGACAGGCGACCGTCCGACAGGTCGCCTTCATATTGGACACTATGTGGGATCGCTCCGCAGAAGGGTTGAACTTCAGAACAGCGGAAAGTTTGACCGCATATTCATCATGATAGCCGACGCGCAGGCTCTCACGGACAACGCCGACAATCCTCAGAAGGTGCGCGAGAACATCCTCGAGGTGGCTCTCGACTACCTGTCAGCGGGGCTCGACCCGTCGAAATGCGTGATATTCATACAGAGTATGGTGAGCGAGCTTACGGAACTCACCTTCTTCTACAATAACCTGGTGACCGTGCAGAGACTCCAGCGGAATCCTACCGTGAAGGCCGAGATACAGATGCGCGGCTTCAACGACTCCGACTCCGCCGAGAACAAGGCCGGCACCCCTGTCGGATTCTTCTGCTACCCTATCAGCCAGGCCGCAGACATCACCGCCTTCAAGGCCAATGTCGTACCGGCGGGCGAGGACCAGGAGCCTATGATCGAGCAGACCCGCGAGATCGTGCGCAAATTCAACTCCACCTACGCACCTGTACTGGTGGAGCCTGAAATCCTGCTGCCAAGCGAACAGGCCTGCCTCCGCCTTCCGGGAACTGACGGCAAGGCGAAGATGAGCAAATCCCTGGGGAACTGCATCTACCTGTCGGACAGCGCTGAAGAAGTCTGCCGCAAGGTCAGGGGAATGTTCACCGATCCGGGACACCTTCAGGTGAGCGACCCGGGCAAGGTGGAAGGGAACACCGTGTTCACCTATCTGGACGCATTCTGCAGGGATGAGCATTTCGAGAAATTCGGTTCCTGCTTCATCGGGAAGAAGGTCAGCTTCGAATTCCACAATCTGGACGAGGTGAAGGCGCAGTACCGCGCAGGCGGGCTTGGCGACATGATGATAAAGAATTTCCTGGCCGCAGTGCTGAACGACACGCTCGAGCCTATCCGGGAGCGCCGCAAGGCCCTGGAGCAGAACATCCCTGCAGTCTATGAGATTCTGAGGAAAGGTTCGGAAGAGGCGCAGCGCACCGCAGCACAGACCCTGAAAGAGGTCAAGGCCGCGATGAAGATCAACTACTTCGATCCCGGCGTGCTCGACGAGCTCATCAAATCCCAGCAGGAAAAGTACAGCGAATAAGGCGGTTACGCGGCCCGAAAAGGCCATCCGTCACAGAACTTGGGCTAAATCGACGTTTTTTCTTCGATTTAGCCCAAGTTTTTAATGTCAGGCCATTTTTGGCAGCCAGGACAATTATTAAAAATCAATTATTGGATTTTAATAATTGAAAACTAATAAAACTTCTCGTCAACGGGAACAATGTCGTTCTGATTTCGCCCCGCAGAATGGGCAAGACAGGGCTCATAAGACACATATATGCCTCGGAGGAGATTGCCGGCAGATACAACACCTTCTTCGTGGACATCCTTCACACCACATCACTGCGCGAATTGGCCTTCGCGATAAGCAAGGAAGTTTTCACCGCGCTGAAGCCTCAGGGCAAGAAAATCCTGGACGAATTTCTGACAATGTTCAGAAGCCTGAACCTGAGTCTGGAATATAATCCGGCAAGCGGACTGCCGGAATTCTCCCTTCATCTCGGCGAAAGGGAAATCATAGACAGTTCCATCGACCTCATCCTCCAGTCCAATTCAATATCCTACCGAGAACTGCTTTCTACCCTGAAAGACAAGCAGAAGCAGGTTCTGGTGGCTATTGCCAAGGAAGGCTCGGCGGGCGAAGTCACCTCCGGGGACTTCATCTGGAAGTACTCTCTGCCAACCGCAAGCTCCATCCAGAACGCCCTGCGCAAGCTCACCGAGTGCGAAATCGTCCACCGCGACGACAACGCCTACACCGTCTACGACAAGTTCCTCGCCCTGTGGCTGAAAGAGACATACTGAGGTTAGCATGTGGAGAGATATTGAAGATGACAGGAGTAAACTTGCCGCTTTCTGTTCTGCTGTTGACGAGGGGGATGCCAGTCCGGATGTAAACGACTTCGACGAAGAGCGTTTTATTCAGGAGCTGAAAGAAGGATGGAGAAAAAAGTCCGAGTAATTCGCATCCTTGTCGACATCTTTCCAATCAGCAGGGTGCGGAAAAGCCGAAAACCGCACCCTGCTAAATTCTGCCATAAGCGTATCCGTATTAAAGTCGTTGTCTGACAATCCAGGTATGGACATAAATGGAAGAATCCTTCCTTACCTGGCAGAGGCTCAAGTCTACAGATTATTTTACCAATAATAGAGTATTGGTTAAAGAGTTTTCGATACTGGACGAGACAATACCACCTGGAGTCCAAGAGCATGAACGATCCGATAGAAAGTGCTGACACTGGGCGTCATATTACCATGTTCAATTTTGGAAATATAGCTCTTGGACGTTCCGATCCTGCTTGCAAGTTCCGCCTGTGTCACATTCTCTTCCTTCCTGGCATCACGCAGAATCTGTCCGGAATAAAATGCATACGCCTGTTCTTCAGCCGCGATACGTTCAGGAGTCCCCGGAGCACCAAACTCCGCATCAAGAACCACATCGTAGTCCCGGATCTGATTGTCATTTACGTGTTCTTTCATAATATGCCTCCTTTATTCGTTTTGCTTTTTCAATTTCACTTCGCGGCGTCTTTTGTGTCTTCTTCTGAAATCCATTGAACAGCACCACAACAGAATTGCCATCGAATATAAAGAATGTACGGAAAATATTCCCCTCGAATTCCATAGTTTACCTTTTTTCTCTGCTCTGGAGTCAACCTCTCCATAAAAGCTTCAAAATACCCACCATATGTAGGGTCACCTGCAAACTTCCGTGTGAGATTGCCCGAAGATTTTGCTTAGTCTGAAC
>CAVBDE010000064.1:0-7439 GCA_963594055.1 Anaerovoracaceae bacterium
GCTTCGACCTTGGCAATCACGGCCTCAGGCTTCACGCACCACTTTCTGATTATGAAGATCTCCAGCATGGAGATAAGCTGAGACACCAGGTAGTAGTAGCTAAGTCCTGAAGACAGGCTGTTGCAGATGAAGAACATCATTATAGGCATCATCCACACGCTCATGAACTTCATCGACTGCGCTGAAGGGTCGTTCGAAGAAGGCTGCTGCGACATCGTGATCTTGCTGTAAACCCACATCACCACGGCCATAAGGAGCGCGAACAGTGACAGGTGATCGCCCAGCAGAGGCACTCTCACACCGAAATCCACTATGGAATCGTATGCGCTCAGGTCCTCGGCCCACAGGAATCGCTGCTGACGAAGCTCTATGGATGCAGGGAAGAAGCGGAACATCGCCCACAGGATAGGGAAGGTAAGAAGCGTAGGAAGGCATCCCCCCATGGCGTTCACTCCAGCCCTCTTGTACAGTTCCATCGTCGCCTGCTGCTTTTTCAGTGCGTCATCCTGCTTCGGATACCTCTTGTTGATGTCCTCTATGTAAGGTCTCAGCGCGCTCATCTTCGCCGAAGAAGCGAATGACCTGTACGTGAACGGCAGCACCACGATCTTGATTATCAAGGTCATAATCAGGATGATAAGACCGAAGTTCGCGATGTAGCGGTGCAGGAAGTTGAACATGGGGATGATGAAGTATTTCGTGAACCACCCCACGAGCCAGCCTCCCAGAGGGATTACCTTCTCGTAGCTGTGGTCGAACGACTTCAGGGTCTTGTAATGGTTAGGCCCCAGATATATCTCCAGAGGAATGCGCGTATCCCTTCCGCTCTCTATGTCCAGACGCATATTGGCCTGACAGGACATAAGGTCGTGGTCGGTGTTGCCCTCGCCCAGGAAATCCACCTTCAGGTCACCTGAAGCGAACTGCTGCGGCGCACGCACAATCATCGAGAAGAACTGCTGCTGGAATGCGAACCACTCCAGGCGCGAAGATATCTTCTTGTTCGCGCTGCGTCCGCGTCCCATCTCCACCGGCTTCTTGTCACCGCTGAAGTAGTAATTGAGCTTCGAATACTGGCTTTCGTTCTTATATCCTTTCTCCATGCGCGGAATGACCGTATGGAAGTCCACATCCACCGAATTCACCTGGCGCGGGATGTTCGTCATCCCTATGAATGCCAATTCGCTCTCGACCATATACGAACCTTCGGAGAGCCTGTAGCTCTGCTCGATGTACCCGCCCTTTTCGAAAGGCATCCTGAGCACGAGGGAAGAGTCCGTCTGCTCGGCCACATCGAAGGCAAAGTCGGAAGTGTTGATGTATTCGTCAGTGTAAACGCTTACGCCATAATGATTTGCGCCTTCCCTGAACAGGTAGAGGTCGCTGCCGCCGTAATTCGTGTATTTCTTCAGTCTGGCAGACCACAGCTGCGCACCCTTCGTGTTCACCTCCACCTCGATGAGGTCATTGGCCAGGGAGATCACCTCCCCTTCCGAAGACTTGCGTGCATCCAGCGAAGCATCCTTGTAGATGCGTGCGGGGACTGCGGCTGGCTGCTGCGCCTGAACCGTTCCCTGCTCCGCCGCCCTGGCAGCCTGCTCCGCGAGCGCTATGGCCGCAAGAGAGTCCTGCTGCGCCTGATAAATGGCGGCCTGCTCCTGACGGAGCTGAAGTTGTTCATTGGCCTGTTTAGATTGGAAAATGGTAAAGCCGACGAGGACTAAACCCATTAAGATAAAACCGATTACCGAATTCTTGTCCATTTTATGATTACTTCTGGCTTCTTATCTGCTCCTCAATTTTTTTCAACTCTTCCTTAGCCTGCCCGATGCGCTGCTTCATCTGCTGCACCAAACCTTCAGAATTCTTCGAATTAGAGAAGAAACCTATGTTATTCTCGTATGTTACTATATCCTGCTGAAGCGCATTGTATTTCCTCATCAGGTCGTTCCTGCCCAGCACAGGCGGGAATTTCTCGTCTATGGCCTGCCTGAAAGCCTGTGCCACAGCGTCCTTCTCCTTGAACGGCACGAAACCTATCTCGCGGAAACGGCGCGTGAACTCCTCCTTGGCCTGCTGTGCGCTGACCTCAGCCTTCGGCTCGTAAGCCTTCACCTCCTCGATGATGGCCTTCTTCGCCTTCAGGTTCGCATAATAGTCGTTGGCAGGACCCGCTGCGGCATCCCTGGCAGCGAAAAACTCGTCGCAAGCCGCACGGAACCTCTTCCAGAGCTGCTCGGATTTCTTCCGCGGAACTGCGCCGATCTCCTTCCACTCCTTCTGCAGGGCGATGAACTGATCGGTGGTCTTCTTCCAGTTGTCGCTGGACTTCAGCTCCTCCGCCTTTGCGATAAGAGCCTCCTTCTTCGCGATATTCTCCTCCATTCCGCCCTTGACGGCCATAAAGAAGTCGCGCTTCTTCAGATAGAACTTGTCGCAGGCTGCGCGGAACCTGTCATATATCTTCTGATTGTCCTTGCGTGACGCGAAGCCAATCTTCTTCCATTCCTGCTGTATGCCCTCGATCTCCTTCGAAAGGGCGTTCCAAACCCCTGCCTGGGCGATGTCCTCCCTGTCGGCGATAGCCTCCACCTTCTCGCAGAGCGCCTCCTTCGCCTTCAGATTCTCCTCGAAACCGGCCTTCAGCTGCTCGAAATGCTGCTGATAGCGCCTGTTCACCACGCCCGTAGCCAGTTTGAAGCGGTCCCATATACTGTCGCGAAGGTCCTTGGCCACCGGGCCAATCTCCTTCCACTGCTCGTGAAGTGCCTGCAGCGCGTTGAATGAGCCTACCACATCGTCCGATGCGGCCAATTCCTCAGCCTGCGCGCAGAGTTCCTCCTTCGCCTCAAGATTCTTCTTGAAATCGAGGTCGCGGAGATCGTGGTTTATCTGCACCATATCGTAGAATTTCTCCACCTGATGCTGGTATGTCTCGTTGATATTGCGGAAGTCCGCTGCCGGAACCTGTCCGGTCTCTCTCCACTGAGCCTGGATCTCACGAAGTTTCGGGAACGAGGCCTGAACATCTATATTATTCTCCACCAGGTCCTTAAGCTCTTCGATAAGGGCCTTCTTCTTCTCCAGATTGGCCTGGCGTTCGGCTTCCAGACCCTTGTTGTACTCGGCGCGTTCGCGCTTGTAGTCGAGATACACAGTCTTGAAGTCCTCTTCTATGGAAGAGAACGTCTCAGCCACATCTTTACCGGCAGCTTCCGCTTCTGCCTTAAGTTTGCCAAGCACCCTGTAGAAAGAGGATTTGAGCGCTTCCACTTCCTTAGAGCGTTCCATACGGTCTTCAGCCGCACCGATCTTCTTAAGTTCAAGTACCAATTCCTCAAGATTAGGATTTTCAAGGTCTGTTGCCATAATATTATAAAGGTTTTTGATATCGGACAAATATAGCAATTATTTTGGTAATTTTGCAGCGAGGAAACCCCATTTATAGACAAGCGAGTTTAAAGTCACTGTTTCGGAGCGAAGCGACTCAAGAGGTCTGGGGAAACCGGTCCCCAGTGCCCCCGGGGGCTGTCACGACTGTGACTGGGGGTAAAAAAAACATGCGTAGCAAGTGCGTGGGAGATAGTTTCGCAAGTACCGCACGTGCTACACATTAACAATAAATGCAATTACTTGCGAAACTATTGTGATGAGAGTAGACATACTAACAGTGGTGCCTGAGCTTCTGGACAGCCCGTTCAGCGCCAGCATAGTCGGACGCGCCGTAAAAAAGGGCCTGGTGGACATACACATACACAATCTCCGCAAATATGGAATCGGTCCGCGCCAGAACGTGGACGACTATTCCTACGGCGGAGACGCCGGCATGGTGATGATGATAGAGCCCGTGTACAAAATGATAGAGGAACTGAAGGCCGAGCGCGACTACGACGAGATCATCTATATGTCACCCGACGGCGAACGCCTCACCCAGGGAGCCTGCAACGCCCTCTCACTCAAGCAGAACATCATAATCCTGTGCGGACATTATAAAGGAATAGACCACCGCATACGCGAACACCTCATCACAAGGGAAATCTCAGTGGGAGACTATGTGGTCAGCGGAGGCGAGATTCCGGCGGCGCTTCTGGTCGACGCACTGGTAAGACTCATACCGGGAGCCCTGACCGACGAGACATCGGCCCTGTCAGATTCCTTCCAGGACGACCTGCTCTCCGCCCCGATCTACACCAGACCGGCCGAGTTCAACGGATGGAAAGTCCCCGACGTGCTTCTGAGCGGGAATCCGAAACTCATTCAGGCTTGGCAGGAAGAACAGGCTCTGGAGCGCACCAAACGGCTCCGCCCGGAACTTATTAAAAATTTTTAATAACAAAAAATAAAAATTCAAATTTTTTTTAGAAAAGTTTTGCAGAAACAAAAAATGGTAGTATATTTGCCTTCGGAAATGATAAACAACTCACCTAGCCGAAAGGTTAGGATTCTAACCAACAATAATTAACCTTCTTAATAGGTAATACACTACTAACTAATCGATAAAAACTCGCAGTGATGCGAGTTTTTATCGTTATTGACAGCTTGTTAAAGAATTTTCCTTAATGCACGTGCCAACTGGTCCGGACAGGAAGTTCCCTTCCCCTTGCAGTTGATACCCTCCAGGCGCCGGACCACGTCCTCCACCCTCATTCCGACACATAGAGACGAGATGCCCTGGGTGTTGCCGTTGCAGCCCTTCGTGAACTGAACCTTCTGGATGATGCCATCCTTGACCTGCACATCTATCTGTACAGAACATACCGCGCCGCACGTCTGAAAGGAAAGACACCTCTTTCCGTCTTCCGTAAAATAGTCCTGCAGAACATTTACATCAAAATCCGCCATAATACTGTCATATTTCTTTAAAACTTACTGCAAATCCGCCGCCCGGCGCCATATACACGCGGAGCGAATCGGTCGAAGTGACCTCCTTCGTGTAAACCTGACAGGCATCCTGCTTCCTGTAGTTGCTGTCGGCATTGTCCGCATATACGGTGGCCTCATAGGCCTTGCCGGAGTCCAGGAACGAAAGCGGCACCTCCACGGTACGGGAATTCTCGTCGGTCACGCCGCCCATAAACCAGCGCCCGGTCTTCTTGCCCTGACGCGCTATCACTATATAGTCTCCCGGTTCAGCCAGCAGATATTCGCTCCTGCTCCAGTCCACCTCCACATCCTTTATGAACTGGAACTGTTCAGGGAACTGCTCATAGTTCTCCGGCAGGTCGGCAGCCATCTGCAGAGGCGAATACATAGTCACGTAGAGCGCGAGCTGATTGGCCATCGTGGCGTTCACCCACGACTTGTTCCGGCCTCCGGTCACAGTCTCCAGGTCGCGGCGGAAGATGCCCGGAGTGTAGTCCATAGGGCCGCCGTTAAGGCGCGTGAACGGAAGTATGGTCACGTGGTGCGGCAGAGTCCCGCCAAATGCCTGATATTCAGTGCCGCGGGCGGATTCGTTACCCACCAGGTTAGGATAGGTCCTGCACAGTCCGGTAGGACGCACGGCCTCGTGCGCGTTCACCATCACCCTGTGCTCGGCGGCGCGTTTCACGGCATAGAGATAGTGGTTGACCATCCACTGGCCGTAATGCTTCTCCCCGAAAGGCAGAATGTCACCCACATAGCCGCTCTTCACCGCGTCGTAGCCATACTTGTTCATAAGGTCATAGGCCGCCTCCATATGACGCTCGTAATTCCTTACGGATGAAGAAGTTTCGTGATGCATCATCAGCTTCACACCCTTCCTGTGCGCGTAGTCGTTGAGCGCCTTGATGTCGAAATCCGGATACGGAGTCACGAAATCGAAGACATAGTCCTTGTTGCAGTTGGCCCAGTCCTCCCAGCCTTCGTCCCAGCCCTCGACCAGCACCTCGTCGAAGCCGTTGGCAGCCGCGAAATCTATGTACCTGCGGACATTGGCATTATTGGCCGAATGACGGCCGTTCGGCTTCGCGTGCGCATAGTCTGACTCGCCCAGATGCACGGAGGTGAAATCGTCGGTGTAGGCCCACGAGCCCATGCCGGAGATCATCTCCCACCACACGCCCACGTACTTGACAGGCCGGATCCAGCTCACGTCGTCAAGCGCGCAGGGCTCGTTCAGGTTCAGTATCATCCTCGATGCCAATTGGGCCGTGGCGCTCGGAGCGACCTGAACGGTGCGCCAAGGGGTGTTGAACGGGGTCTGGATGCGGCCCTTGTACCCCTGCGCGTCAGGGGTGAGGTGCGAGGTGAACACGAGGGTCTTCGGATTGATCTCCAGGTGCATGCACGGATAATCCACCAGAGCGGCCTCGTGAATGTTCACGTAGAATCCCAGAGGTGAGCGCATCTGAAGGGATGTCTGCACGCCGCAGGTCGAGAACGGGGTCTGCGAATCGTTCCCGCAGATGGCCTCGCGGAACTTGAGCGGGATCTCGCTCAACAGACTCTCGGTATAGTTGTATTCCTGAGTATCATAGTCCCCCGGTATCCACCACGCGGTGCAGTCCTGCGCCATCGCGAACTGCGTAAGTTCCTCGTTGATTACGAAATACTTAAGTCCCTCCTGGTCGGGGAATTCATATCTGAAGCCAAGGCCGTCGTCGAACAGGCGGAACCTGATGTTGAGCCTGCGGTCCGTGGCCTGCTGCACCATCTCCACGAGAAGTTCGTTGTAGCGGTTGCGGATCTGCGACTCCTCGCCCCAGACCGGAGACCAGGTCTCGTCGAAAGAGCTGCCGGACACCTTTAATATGGCAAAGCCGTCGTGAAGGGACTGCGCCGGACGGTAATCCGTCTTGTCTATGGTGCCGTCCTTCTGATAGTCAAGCTTCTGCGCCTTCAGAACGCCGCGCAGTTCGAAGCCCAGCGAAGACGGCAGGATGACGTCCTGACCCTTGTATTTGAGAGAATAGAACGGGGTGCCGTCCTTCAGGTCCACCGCGAAGGACATCTCCAGATTCCCGTCGGGAGAGAGAAGTTTCGTGCACTCCCCTGTCAGTTCATGCTTTCCGTTGCTGCAGGACACCAGCGCGAGGACTGCCGCCCCAATGGTCAATAGTTTCAGTTTCATAATTTATCCATTTATACCGATAAATATAGGGACTTTTTCGAAAATGCTGAAATTTATTTGGTATCTTTACGGGCGGCGGACCTCAGGTCCGCTTCTGCATTATGGGACAGGAGACAGAAAGAAAATTTCTGGTCAGCGGAGACTTCAGGTCCGGGGCCAACGGCGCCACGCGCATCACGCAGGGCTACCTCTGCTCAGTGCCCGAACGCACCGTGCGCGTGCGCATCAGGGGCGACAGGGGCTACATCACCGTCAAGGGAGCCGGCAGCGCGAGCGGAGCGAGCCGCTTCGAGTGGGAAAAGGAGATTCCGGCGGACGAGGCGCGCGAACTGATGCGCCTGTGCGAGCCCGGAGTCATCGACAAGACCCGCTGGCTCGTGCCGGT
>CAVBDE010000065.1:0-7245 GCA_963594055.1 Anaerovoracaceae bacterium
CTGAAGTCCCAGTTCTTATAGGTGGCCCCCACGTTGAATCCGAGGATGAGCCACGGAAGCGGGCTTCCGAGGTAGGTGATGTCGTCCTTGTTCACAGTGCCGTCACCTGTGACGTCGGTGTATTTGAAGTAGCCGGCGTCCTTGATGATCTGCGATACAGGGTCCTGGAGGGCCTCCTTCTCGGAAGCGTAGACCCCGGAGATCCTGTATCCCCAGAATCCGCCGATAGGATAGCCCACGGCCGCGCGGGTGGCATAGTTGCCGTTGACCGAAGTGCCGGGCACATAGTCATAGCTGCTGAGTTCAAGGCCCGAAAGTTTGGTGACCCTGTTATTGTTAAGCGTGGCGTTAAGCCCCAGGCTGTAAGCAAGTTCCCCGGTGATGCTGTCGTTCCAGTCGAGAGAAATCTCGAGACCCAGGTTCCGCACCGTTCCGTTGTTCGACAGAAGGCTCGCGGTACCGCCGCCGGCAGCGACCGGAGTGTAGAAGACCACATTGTCGGTCACACGGTCATAGGCGTCGATCTCAGCGCGCAGACGGTTCGAGCAGGTGGAGAAGTCCACACCGACATTGGCCTCGGTCACGACCTCCCACTTGAGGTAGTTGTTGACCACGGTCTGGGCACCCACGCCGTCCACAACGGTGTCTCCGAACACGGCGGATGCGCCTATTCCGGAGGTGCCGAGGATGGTGGATGAATTGGCAGGGACGTTGTCGTTACCGAGCATACCCCACGAAGCGCGCACCTTCAGGTAGTCGAAGAAATGCTGGTCGTTCATAAAGTCCTCTTCGGTGACGTTCCAGGCCAGTCCGGCTGATGGGAACACGCCCCATTTCTCCTGATACTTGGATGATCCGTCGGCACGAAGCGTGAGGGTGGCCAGATACTTCTCACTGTAGTTGTAAGTACCTCTGGCAAAGAACGATACGCCGTTATAGCGCGAGCCGCCGTCGCTGGTGAGCTGGTTCTTGGCAGAACCGTTGACCAGGTAGAGCGCCGCGTCGTCGTAGTCGGGCACGGCATTGCGGGTGCCGGACAGGTAGCGGTAGTTCTGGGTTCTGACGGAGTTGCCGAGCATTACGGAATAGGTGTGAGCCCCGCTCTTTCCGTTGTAGGTCAGGACGTTGTCGAGAATCTGGTTCAGGCCGTAGTCGAAGGTCTTCGAAAGCGACGAGGTGCCGACGCTCTGGGAGCCGCCCACATTGTACTCTGGAGTATAGGAATGCTTGTCGTCAAAGAAAAAGTCCAGATTGTACGAAGTCTTGAAAGTCAACGCTTCCGGGATGATCGTGAACTCGGCGTATGCGGAAAGAACCTCCTTCATACCCTTGTCCACGGAGTTGTAATAATACGCATTCGCTATAGGGTTGCCGTAAGAATTTCCGAACCCGTAAAGCTGAGGAGAATCGAACGCCACCGGATAGGCATCGGTATTGTCCTCATTGTAAACATTATACACAGGCGGATTGAGGAAGGCCTGGTAAAATGCGTTGGAATTGTAGTTGTTCCTCTTGTAGCGCGAGAAGACCGAATTGATGCCCATCTTGAGCCAGGAGGTCATCTTCTGGTCCAGTCTCGAACGGATGTTGATGCGGTCGTAGTCATTGGTCGCGTGGTTCATTATGCCGTCCTGGTAGAAGTAGCTCAGACCCACGGAATAATTGGTATTGTCCGACGCGCCCGAGAAATCCACCGAATGGTTGGTGGTGAATGCGGGACGCACGAGTTCGGCGTACCAGTCTGTGTCCCCCGGATAGTCGTCAGCGCTGATCGGGGTCCATCCCATCGTGTTCACATTGGCCTCGTTGCGAAGCTCCACGTACTGGGCTTTGTTCGCCAGAGGCATTATGTTGGTCGGCACCTGCACTCCGGCATAGCCTTCATAATTGATGCTCAGATGGTCGCGCGTGCCCTTCTTCGTGGTGACGAGGATGACGCCGTTCGCGGCACGCACACCGTAGATGGCTGCGGCGGAAGCGTCCTTGAGCACCGTCAGGCTCTCGATATCGTTCGAAGACAGGAAGTCGATATTGTCCTGGAACACGCCGTCCACCACGTAGAGAGGTGTGGCATAATCACTTATGGATCCCACACCGCGCACTTTCACGGTAGGGGTCGATCCGGGGGCACCGCTGTTGATGATCTGCACGCCGCTCACCATTCCCTGAAGGGCCGCCATAGGACTTGATGTAGCCTGTTTGGTAAGCGCGTCACCCTTCACGGTGACTATAGGCGCGGTGAGGTCCCTGGCCTTCTGGGTACCGTAACCCACCACCACGCTCTCTTCGAGCAGCTGGTTGTCCAGAGACAGAGTCACGTCTATCCTGGTCCTTCCGTCCACATTCTCTTCCTGATCTGTAAAGCCCTGGAACGAATACACCAGGACTGCATCTGAAGGCACCTTTATGGAATACCGGCCGTCGACATCGGTTATGACACCGTTAGAGGTGCCCTTTTCGAATACCGCCGCCTGTACCAGAGGAAGACCTTCATTGTCAAGCACCATGCCTTCCACCTTTACGGTCTGTGCCCACAGGGACGCAGAGACGGAAAGCAAAGCCAGCAATACAGTCAAACGTTTCATAATTATGCTGTTATTTGGTTTCATAATATAATCCAAGCCTGTTCAGGCCCTCTTCCACTCCGGGATAACTTGTGAACAGATCCCAGATGAAGCCGGACCGGTAATTCTCTATCATCACGGCTATAGGTCCCTGATCTATGGCCAGATAGCTCTTCACCACCTGCTGCCCTTCGGCGAGCGAAGGATTGTACGCGTCATAGAATCCCATCGGCCCGAAAAGCTTCTCCCCGAGATCGAAATACAGATGCTCGAGGCACTTTATCGACTGCTCCGGAGTGTAGACTATCGACGAGATGGCGGCGGTCGGAGACACGGTTCCGTTCTCGGCGTCCGTTCCCGGATGGTGGCTGGTGTACCCGACGAGCATATCGTCCGACGAGGTGAATCCCCACAGATTCTCGCCCCATCCCGCGAAATGATGCGGATTCTCCAGCGCGTAATTATAATGTATAAGCGCGTGGGTGCGGTTCTGGTCGAAATAATTCACCTTTCCGTCCGTCAGACCGTGCGGATTCAGGCCCATCCACGAATAATGCGTAAAGAAAAGCGGCCCGCCGTACTCCATACCCAGAGGCAGCGTAAGCCCGTAATAGGACTTGCCGTTATAGTAATAGTCTGACACCTTGTAGCAGCCCTCGTAATTCGAGCACGAGATGGCGTGATCCCCGGATGCGGCGGCCAATACATAAGTGATGAACGTCTCGTCGAACCCCTTGATGCGGTGGTTCATCTTCCATCCGTAGTTCTTCGACCAGTGCCAATACAGCTTGTCGCTCTGCCCGGCCGTGTACCAGTCCCACTCGACTTCCCTTATCAGACGGTCCGCGCGCACGAACAGGTCCGGGCGGATGAACTTGATGTACTGCCTCAGGACTATCAGACCTTCCACCAGGAATGCCGTCTCCACCAGATCTCCGCCGTCATCGAACTTGCTGAACGAGTGGACCTTGGCGGTCTGCGGATCATACCAGTGCGCCCAGGCTCCGTGGAACCTTTCTGCGCGCTCGAGAAACGAGATTATCTTTTCGAATATGCCAATGCCCTCCTGCTGCGTAACGAATCCTCTCTCCATACCGGCCACGATCGCCATAATGCCGAAACCGGTGCCGCCTGTGGTGACGGGATTCCCGTTGACATAATTACTGCGCTCATAAGCCATACCGGTCACAGGATCGCTGAACTGCACGAAATAACGTACAGTGTACCTCTGGACCAGATCCAGAAGTGCCTGCGTACGGTCAGCATCACAACCAACAATAACATTAACCGAGAGTTTTTCCAGTTCCTTTTTCGAAAGCTGTTTAGGCTGAATCCCGTGCGGAATCACATAATAGGTGTATTCCCTGGCAGGATTCGAAAATTCGACTGACCAATCAAGGTATGGCGATGAGCTGACAGTTTTGATGAATTCAAGTTTGTGGGAACGCCTGATATAAAAGTCGTATTCCGCGCCCTGCGAGCTGTCCCAGGTGAATTCGACGTGGGCGAGTTCTCCTGTGGTCTTAAGATGATCCGGCGCCTTAAAGGCGGGAAGTTCCTTTTTCGGGGAGCAGCACACCAGCGTCAGTGACACTGCGAATAACGTAAAAAGGGATTTTTTCGTCATACGGTTATATAGTTTTGCGTTCTTTTCGATGCAAATATATAAATTAGGCAACACGATATACAGTCTGTACACCCTATAATGTCACCTATGCCGAAAATAGGGTTTATTCGGCACCCCTACTTTTCCACTACCATTAAATTATTTTATTTATATTTGTAAGAAAATTACATAAATATGAGCCTCAGAAAGTGTTTCGCCGCGCTGTTTACCGTACTTGTCTTTCAGCTTTCGAGTGGCCAGGAAGCCACCCCGGTAGTGCGTCTTTGGGACAAAAATGACCACGGCGCAGCCAACCAGATGTGGTCCGCCACCTGCGACGAAGACGGAATAATGTACTTCGGGAACGCCTCCGGACTGCTTTCCTTCGATTCGCAGCGTTGGGACATCACGCCCATACCGGGAGGAAACATCATAAGGTCCGTTTTCTACGACCAGGGCCGAATCTACGTCGGCTCGTTCGAGGAATTTGGTTATTATCAACAGCTTAGCGACGGCACTCTGGTCTACACGTCCCTGTCCGACAGGCTGGAAGGCTTCTCGATGAACAATGACGAGATCTGGACCATCTGCAGGCTGGGAAACCGGATAATCTTCCACTCATTTGTAACTTTGTTCGTCTATAACACGAGTAACAATCGAGTTTCTCCAATTGACACAAAAGCATTTATAGAAAATATCGGGATAGATTCCGATGGAAGGCTGCTCTGCAGCGCCGACGGGTTCTCGGAGCTCAATCCTGAAGACGGGACACGCACTCCCCTGCCCCATCCGTGGCGGGGAAGGATGGTGGCCGTGCTTCCACGGGGCAATTCGGGCGATCTGATAATCACCCGGGACGAAGGAATCTACCTGTGGAAGGACTCCGCCCTCTCCCGCTGGAAGACGGACTGCGAGGACAGGCTCCTGGGAGGAATGATCAACCGCGCCGCACTCACTTCGGAAGGCGACATCATACTGGGAAGCAGCCTTTACGGATGCACCGCCATAAGGCCGAACGGCAGCAAGATCTGGAGCATAGACGCATCCGACGTCCTGAACGGGAACACCGTGCTCGGAATATGCGAAAACAGAGAGAAGGACATATTCCTCTGTCTCGACTCCGGCATCGCCCTTGTGGACTGCCACAGCGGCATCCGCTACATTTCGTCCCTCAACAGCCACGTGGGCACGGTCTACTGCGCACAGTACAGGGCGCCATACCTTTACATAGGAAGCAACCAGGGCCTTTACATCGGGATGCTTGACCGGGGCAGCCTTTCGCTTACCAATACGGTCCAGATCAAAGATATAAAAGGCCCGGTCCTGTACCTTAAAGAGATTGACGGCCAGATACTGTGCGGATCGAACACGGACACATACCTTCTCAGCGGACTGCGCGCAGAGAGGCTATCTTCCGACAATGCGGGCGGCAGCTGCATAGCGAAAGGCGTGATAGAAGGCCAGGAAGTGCTGGTGGAAGGCACCTACACCAAACTCAGCATATACAAAAAGACGGGCGGCCGCTGGAGATTCTCGAACAGGGTGGAAGGATTCCTGCAGCCGGTCAGCTCCATAGACATAGATTTCACCGGGACCGTCTGGGCCGGACACAACAGCCGGGGACTTTACAGGATACGCCTGGACGAAAACCTTGAAAAAGTCACCTCGCAGACCTTCCACCCGACCCTTGACGGCAGAGACGGTAAAATCAAGGTCAAGCGCATAGGAGGAAGGAGCGTGTTCTACGACCGGACCCGTTTCTACACCTATAACGATATGACAGACAGCATAATGCTCTACCCAGCCCTGAACGAAAGGTTCGGAGGGCTGGAAGGCGTGGTGAACATCTGCGAGGCCTCCGGCAGGCGCTATTGGCTTCTCACTGCCAATGAAGCCGTGCTTATGGATGCCGGCGAAGACCGCAGACCGCTGAACAGAATATCCTACGGCCTGTTCAATTCCGGCTCCGTGGATGAGCTGAAGGAGATCAAGCCGGGCCCGGAGGGCTGGACCATAATGACGCTGAACAATTCATTGGCATTCATCCCGGACGGGACTCCCTCAGAGCCTGTATTCAGGCCGCACCTGACACTGTCCAGAGTCTCAGTCAGCGGGAACGATGGACGGGGCGAAGAGAATCTCGCACTTGACAGGCCACTGGTGTGGAACCACTCGTCCAAACTTGTCCAGTTCACCTACACCTACCCGTTCTATAACGGAATTGGCGACAAGCATATGGAATACAGACTGCACGGCCGCGACGAGCTGTTCCGCCCTGCCGCCGGCGAGAAGATAGACCTGAGCCATCTGGACGAAGGAAAATACACTCTCGAAGTGCGCGTGACAGACAATGCCGGCGAAGTTCTGGACAGCACCGTCACACGCTTTCGCATCAGACCGCCCCTGTGGCGCAGCATCCCGGCCCATATATTATATGCGGTGACCGTTCTGGCGATATTGGCATACATCTACCTGTCCATCAGGCACAAGATCGAATCGGACAGGCGGGAGCTGGAGAACCGCAGGCTCGAATCCGAGCTGAACGCCAAGAGCCGCGAGATCGCGTCCACCACGATGAGCCTTATCAACAAGAACAAGATTCTCTCCGACCTGAAGGAGGAGCTCCAGGTGCAGAAGAACGCGATGGGAGGCGCCTACCCGGACAAATACTATCACAAGATCATATCGGAGATCGACTCGCAGATATCCAGCGAGCAGGACTGGCAGCTGTTCCAGCAGAATTTCGACCGCATACACGGAGACTTCTTCAAGATACTCAAATCCAGGTACCCGACGCTCACGGATTCCGACCTGAGGTTCTGTTCGTATCTTTGTATGAATCTGTCATCCAAGGAGATAGCCTCAATGATGAACATATCGCTCAAAGGCGTGGAAGCGGCCCGCTACCGCATACGCAAAAAGCTCGCCCTGCCTTCGGAGATCAGTCTCTCGTCGTTCCTTATGGATCTCAAATAGGCCTCCACAAGAGCCTGCAGAATCTCAACGGACCTGTCGGGCGAGCCGACCTTTATCATTTATGGTACTGCTCAAGCGCCTTTTCCAGAATGAGAAGCG
>CAVBDE010000066.1:0-7161 GCA_963594055.1 Anaerovoracaceae bacterium
ATAAAAAAGTCCGGCACTGTCAAAGTGTCAGACTTTCGTACTGGGTAGGAGAATCGAACTCCTATTGCAAGATTGAGAATCTTGAGTACTAACCGTTATACGAACCCAGCATTTCCCGATTGGGAGTGCAAAGGTAAATAAAATTTGGAAAAATGCAAAATTCTCATCCCACATAGTGCATATTTTTTGCATCTATCTAATGAATAAGGAAATTATAGAACATAAATATAAACGTTATGAAAAAGTGTATTATGCTTTTTGCCGGTGTTCTGGCCGGTGCAGTTATGATTTCATCCTGCAACAAGGACACGGATGAAACATGGAAGACAATCCCTCAGGATGTGATTACCGTGGACAGCGGAGACGCCATATTTTCCGTCAACGGGGTGGAGACTCCGGCGGGCAGCGTCAAGGTCGAACCGAAGAGTTCGTCTTCAGCGGATGTGACTCTGTCCGGAGTGGTTCCCGGATATTCCGAGCTTGTGGTCAGCACGTCGCTGAGCAAGTCCGACGAGGAAGGCGTTTATGATTTCTCCGGTTCGACCAGTCTCACCGAAGGTCCTTCCATCAATCTCAAGGGCGCCGCTGAACCTGCGGAAGTTTATGTAATCAGCATCGAAGGTACCATCTCTCTGGAAGGAAAGGTGACGGGCAAGGTTACCACGGCGTTGACCGAACGTGGCAAGGGTGACATCGCCGGCCTCTGGAGCGTGAACAGAGTGGCTCCTGCAGTTGACGAGGCGCCTACTACCGGTCCTGTATGGATTACGTGGACTGTCAATGACACCGAGAAATATGCTTCCGCCCCTCAGGTTGGCATTCTGGTCAGTGCGTTTGCAAGCCTGGCATATGCCGACCATCTGGATCAGATCAACCTCTGCGAGAGCGGCAATGTTACCGTCACTTACTGGGATGGCGAGAGTGAGGATCTGGAAGCGAAACTTGACGAGTCAGGCGAGAATTACATCTTCAGCGCCACTCACGACGAATGGGACAAGACCGAAGAGGACAACCATGTGTTCTGGTTCGCCAGAAACGGTTATTTCTATCTGATTCCGAACGCTGACAATCTGGACATCGAGGACGAGGATGGGGACGTTGATATCAGCAGGGAGACCATCTACAGCACCATCAAGAATCTGGCTGTGATGAAGGTGGATACCGAGGCGCTTACCGCCGTCGTTGACCAGGTGCTCAAGGAAGGCATCGCGTTCAAGTATGAGCAGACCGGAGATGCGCTCCAGCTTTATATCGACAAGGAGCAGATTAATCCTGTCGTAAACGCATTCATCCCTGCGCTTCCTTATCTGGACATCCTGTATGACAAGTATGCCTCATCCGAGGATGAATCTGAGCAGAAGACGTTCCAGTCCATAAAGATCGCGCTTTCTATGCTCGGCCTCGAGAGACCTTCTGAGCTCGAGGGCCTGTGGAATGCGACCACGGAGTTCAAGGTGGAACTCAACTTCGTGAAGGCTGTGCTCTAACGGCTGAATGCCAATGAAAAAAAGGGCTGCGAATCGCTTCGCGGCCCTTTTTATTTACCGGATGAAGTATCTTACTTCTTTCTGGACTTGTACCTCTGGTAGAACTGATCTACACGGCCGGCTGTATCGACGATCTTCGTCTTGCCGGTATAGAAAGGGTGAGAAGTGTTGGAGATCTCGACCTTTACTACCGGGTACTCAACACCGTCCACTGTAATGGTCTCTTTCGTCGTGGCGCAAGAGCGGGTGATGAATACTTCTCCGTTAGACATATCCTTGAAAGCTACAAGACGGTAGGTTTCGGGATGAATTGCTGTCTTCATAATTACACTAGTGTTTAAAATTGGACCGCAAATGTAGTAAAATTATTTAAGAAAGCAAAAAAATACTGCCAGTATGAGGCAGGCGAACGCCGCCAGGTGATTCCACTGTATCTGTTCGCCCTTGAACACGACGGTGACTATCACGGTGAATACCGTAAGGCTGACCACTTCCTGTATGACCTTGAGCTGCATAAGGGAGAACGGACCGCCGTTGATCTGTGAGCCTATCCTGTTTGCAGGCACCTGCAGGCAGTATTCGAAAAACGCTATCCCCCAGGAGAAAAGGATGACCAGAATGACAGGCCAGCCGTCGGAGATGTGCATCTGCTGCAGCTTGAGATGCCCGTACCAGGCGAATGTCATACAGATGTTGGACCCTATAAGCAGCAGGACAGTCCAGAGTGCGCTCCAGTTCATTGTCGTATTTTCTTTAAAAAAGCGGGGGCAAATTTAGTGATAATTTGTACATTTGTGTATTTGGATCAAGTCGAAATTTCAGAATCTTATGACACTTATAAAATCAATTTCAGGAATCCGCGGAACCATAGGCGGAAAACCGTCAGAAGGACTTACTCCTGTTGACATCGTCAAATTCACTTACGCATATTGCGCTACCCTTCCATCCAGAAAGCCCGCTCCGAACGGCAGCAGGTACAAGGTCGTGGTGGGCCGTGACGCCCGCCTGAGCGGCGAGATGGTAGAGCAGCTTGTCTGCGGGACCCTCATCGCCTGCGGTGTGGATGTGGTCAAGTGCGGATTTGCCAGCACTCCTACGACGGAATTGGCAGTCAGGTTCGCGAACGCTGACGGCGGCATCATTCTCACCGCTTCCCACAATCCGAAGCAGTGGAATGCGCTAAAACTCCTTAACGATCAGGGCGAGTTCCTGACGGCAGCGCAGGGTCAGCAGATTCTCGACCTGGCGGAGACTCAGGACTTTGACTTCGCTCCGGTGGAGGAACTCGGGCATATCGAGTGTCACGATTATACTGACGAGCACATTCAGGAGGTTCTCGGCCTCGAGGCTGTGGATGTGCAGGCCATTAAGGATGCGCACTTCAAGGTGGCGCTCGACGCCATCAACAGCGTGGGCAGCATCATTATGCCAAGGCTTCTTGAAAAGCTTGGCGTGGAGTGCGTTACCATATTCGGAGAGCCGACCGGCGATTTCGGGCACAATCCTGAACCGCTCCCGAAGAACCTGGAGGAACTGAGCCGCACGGTGGTGCGCGAAGGCTGCGCCCTGGGCATAAGCGTGGATCCGGATGTGGACAGATTGGCATTCATCTGCGAGAACGGAGAGCCGTTCGTGGAGGAATACACGCTGGTGAGCGTGGCCGACTATTTGCTGGAAAGAGCTGAAAAGCAGGGCGTTATGCCACGCAATACCGTTTCGAACCTGTCTTCTTCCCGCGCGCTCAGGGATGTGACCGAGAAGCACGGCGGTGTGTATTATGCCGCCGCTGTGGGCGAGGTCAATGTGACCACGAAGATGCACGAGGTGGGCGCTCTGATCGGAGGCGAAGGCAACGGGGGCGTCATCTATCCGGCATCGCACTGCGGAAGGGACGCCATGGTGGGCGTGGCCCTGTTCCTGAGCCATCTGGCGCACAAAAAATGCAGCGTGAGCGAACTGAAGGCGTCGCTCCCTCAGTATTTCATAGCGAAAAACAGGATAGACCTTTCGGACAGCTCTCTCATAGAGAAGATTCTGGAGGCGCTCAAGGAGCACTTCAAGTCCGAGAAGATCAATACCATAGACGGCGTGAAGATAGATTTTGAGAAGACCCGCAGCTGGGTTCATCTCAGAAAGTCGAACACCGAGCCTATCATAAGGGTGTACAGTGAGGCTCCTACCCAGGAGGCTGCCGAGAAGCTCGGTGAAGAGGTGGTGGCGCTTGCCAGAAAGATAATGGCTGAGTAATGTTCAGTTTCAGAACCACTCCCATAGAGCAGCAGCTTGACCGGAGCCTTAACGAGGGCAGGGTGGCCTGTTTCTGCACGCAGAACTGCTACGACACCGCGTCGGGGCGGTATCTGTATGAGATTTTCCGTCAGAGGGGGAATCTCGCGAAGCTGTTCAGCCCGTCCACTACGGAACTTACCCCCGGAACCTCGCACATAGAGTTCGGCGAAGACGATCTGGAGGGGCTGGATGCCGTGGTGGTGGACATACAGGACGTGGGGGTGAGGTATTTCAACTATACCCGCGACGTGTGCAGGCTGCTCAGTACCTGCGCCCGTATGGAGAACGCGCCGGCCATCTATGTGATAGACCACATCAATCCTCTCGGCAGGATAGTGGAGGGGACGCAGCCGGCGGTGGACTCCGACATCTGGACGCCGAAAGTGGCTCACCGTCACGGACTTACGCTCGCGGAACTGTGCTCCCTGTATTACGATGAGATAGGTGGCCGTTTTCCTCTGCACGTGATCTCCGCCAGGTGCAGCTGCATAGGACGGGACATAATGCCCTGGGTGATAGCGCCTTCTCCGGATCTTCCGGGGATGTTCTCCGCATTCTTCTACAGCGGCGGAGGCCTCTGGAACAACACGAGCATAACTCCGGGCATAGGCACTTCCCGTCCGTATGAATACATAGGCGCGCCGTGGGTGAACAACACCACAACCGCGCTTCCTCCGCGTCCGGAGGACATCATAATGCGTCCGTGCTCCTTCACGCCTTCCGCCGGAAGGTATGCCGGGGAGGGCTGCCGGGGCTATCAGATTATCCTGAAGCCCGGTGCGGAGTATCATTCGCTTCTGCATACGCTTGAGCTTATGCGGTATTTCGCGGATCATTATTCGCAGTTCGAGATGAGCCCGGCCCTGTTCACCAAGGTCGCCGACCCTGTCATAGAAGAGTATCTGAAGGGCCGCATCACTTTTGACATAGTTCAGGAGCATGTGAAGGGTGAGGAACAGAAATGGATACGCAAGGCCAAGCGCTACATTCTTTATGACGACTCTCCTTATAGAATAAAGTAATGCCGCCGGTGGCCGGATATAATTGCTTGCGAAATTGAGATGCAGGAATTTGACGTTATAATAATAGGTGGAGGCATCACCGGAGCGGGTACGGCCAGAGACTGTGCCATGCGCGGGCTGCGCACGCTCCTGATAGAGCGTGATGACATAGCGTGCGGGGCTTCGGGACGCAACCACGGGCTTCTTCACAGCGGCGCCCGTTATGCGGTGAGCGATCCTGAATCGGCCAGGGAATGCATAGAGGAGAATATGATTCTGCGCCGGATAGCTTCGAACTGTGTGGAACCTGTGGGCGGACTTTTCATCTCCCTTCCGGAAGACGGGCTGGACTATCAGGCCGAATTCATCCGCAAGTGCACGGAGGCCGGAATTCAGACCGAAAAACTGACCCCGCAGAAGGCTCTGGCGCTCGAACCGTCCGTCAACCCTGCGCTTATAGGTGCCGTCAAGGTCCCGGACGCGTCGGTGGATCCGTTCCGCCTGGTGTCCGACAACATTCTGGACGCGCGTCTTCACGGTGCACAGGTGCTGACCCGCTGCGAAGTGGTGTCCCTCATCAGGGAGAACGTCACCGTGCAGGGCGTCAGGGTCCTCGACAAGTCCACCGGCACTTATGAGAAATATTACGCCCATTATGTGGTGAACGCCGCCGGCATCTGGGGTGCGCACATTGCGGAACTGGCCGGCGTCAGGATAGGAATGCTCCCTGCCAAGGGTTCTCTGCTGGTGTTCGAGCATCGCGTGGCCGGGATGGTGATAAACCGCTGCCGCAAGCCTGCCAATGCCGACATTCTCGTGCCCGGCGATGTGGTCAGCGTCATCGGTACCACCTCCGACAAGGTGCCTTTCGGGCAGTGCGATGACATGAAAGTGACCCCGGCCGAAGTGGACCTTCTGCTTTCCGAGGGCTGCAAGCTGGTGCCGAGTCTCGCCGATACCAGGATAATCCGCGCCTATGCGGGCGTGCGTCCGCTGGTGGCCGACGACAGTGACCCGTCCGGAAGAAGCGTGAGCCGCGGAATAGTGCTGCTGGACCACGCAGAGAGGGACGGAATACACGGATTCATCTCCATAACCGGAGGCAAACTCACCTCATACAGGCTTATGGCCCAGATGACTGCGGACCTGGTGTGCAGGAAACTCAGCCTCGACAAGCAGTGCGAGACCGCGCAGCGGGAACTTCCGAGCTCGGAGAAGAACAGGGTGAAGACTTTCACCTTGCCTGAGAAGGCTGCCTGCGGCCGTCATTCGGGCCAATTGGCCGCTTTCGATTTCTCCGGAAAGGGCGGCGAAGTGGTCTGCGAATGTGAACAGGTCAGCCGCGCGGAGATAGCCTATGCCGTGAAGGTGCTGGGAGTCAGGACTTTGGATGATCTCAGACGCCGTACCAGAGTGGGTATGGGTCCGTGCCAGAGCAGCTATTGCATCAGGAAGGCCGCGGCGGTATTGGCCGAAGAACTCGGCGACCCGCTGAAGGCGGAATCTCTCGAAAGGGAATTCCTGCAGCAGAGATGGAAAGGGATAGTGCCCGTGTGCTGGGGTGAACAGCTCCGTCAGGCGGAATATCTGAGAGAAAAATACGGAAAATGAAGTTCGATGTCATAATAATAGGAGGCGGCAGGGGAGATGCCGCAGCGGGTCTGGAAGTGCTCTCGCGCGGCCTGACCTGCGCTCTGATATGTCCCGGACGCATAAGTGGGGACAGTGCCAGGGAGCAGTTCCGCCTGGCCGGGGGTGTGCTTCTTCTGTCGGATTCCGTGAAGGAGGTCAGATGGACTTCCGACGGCAGGGTGGACGGAGTTTACACGCAGAATCTGGGTTCGACCCCTCTCGAGGCTGATAAATTCATCCTTTGCTCCGGACGCTTTTTCAGCCGAGGACTGGTATCCGACAGGGAAGGGGTTTACGAGCCTGTGTTCGGGCTGGACGTCAGATACGAAAAGGACCGCAGCCTGTGGTGCTCGCCGGACTTCTATGCGGGGCAGCCTTTCGAGAAATTCGGAGTGGAAACCCTTGACGGCAAGGCCATCAAGGGCGGAAAGAGTATAGAAAACCTTTATGTAACCGGGGAGATTTTGGGCGATGAATAATACAGCTACGGATCTTTCGAACCTTCAGCGGTGCCTCAAGTGCAACATCTGTGCGGAGGTCTGTCCCATGATGGAGGCCAATCCTCTCTACCCGGGTCCCAAGCAGGCCGGACCGGACGGGGAGCGCTACCGTATGAAGGACCCGGCCTATTTCGACAGGGCCATCAAGAACTGCCTTAACTGCAAGCGGTGCGAAGTTGCCTGCCCGTCCGGGGTGAAGGTGGGGGACATAATCGCCCGTGCCAAGATACGCTATTCGCATTCGGACCATCC
>CAVBDE010000067.1:0-7148 GCA_963594055.1 Anaerovoracaceae bacterium
CACGAAGGGCCGCGGGTTCGGCTGGCGTGCGATACTCTCGTCTCTCGGAGGCGAACTGCTCGATTCCTGCGTGTTCTACCCGTTGGCATTCTGGGGGCTTATGAGTCCGACGGCGATAGTCAGCATTGTCTTTACACAGGTGACGGTCAAGGTCCTGTATGAGATAATCATCCTCCCGGTGACTGCCAAGGCGGTTAAGGACCTCAAGAAGAAGGAAGGCGTCGACACCTTCGATGAAAATATATCATATAATCCGTTTAAACTAAGTGACATTTAATATGTAAATATAAGTTTCGCATTGCGAAAAACAGATTTGGAGGCCTGCAAGGCCGATAGTAAGTCCCTTTCCCGAGGAAAGGGATTTAGGGAAAGGGTAACGTAGTAGTCTATGAGCGTAGCGTGTGCGTGGGAAGAAAGTTTCGCAAGTTCCGTACAATGCTATGTAATATTAATTATAATTTACTTGCGAAACTTGAGCAATGGACCGCAAAGACGAAGGCCTGAAGTCATTGGGCCAGAAAACCAGATACAGAGATGACTATGCACCGGAAGTGCTGGAGACGTTCGTGAACAAGCACCCCGGGAACGACTATTGGGTAAGGTTCAACTGCCCGGAATTTACGTCGCTCTGTCCCATTACGGGGCAGCCTGACTTCGCGGAGATCCGGATAAGCTACATCCCGGATGTGAAGATGGTGGAAAGCAAAAGCCTCAAGCTTTATCTTTTCAGCTTCAGAAACCACGGTGATTTCCACGAGGACTGCGTGAACATCATAATGAAGGACCTTATCGCGCTTATGAATCCGAAGTACATAGAAGTGACCGGACTTTTCACCCCGCGTGGAGGCATATCTATTTATCCTTATGCCAATTATGGCCGCCCGGGCACCAAATACGAGGCCCTGGCCGAGCGGAGATTCGCCACACACGAGTGAAAAATTTTTAAGAAATTCTTTTTGAATTTTAATAATAAATCGTAACTTGCAATTGAAAAATCGCGGGTTGCGGTTTTTCTTTTTATTGTTAGTGGTTGATTATCAAGTTAGTAGTATAAAAACAATGCGCTTAAGAAGTGTAATTGCCGGCGTGCTTGCCGGTGTTCTTTTGGTCGGCTGTGAAAGTCCCGATACGGAAACGCAGCTGCAGTTTCAGAACGCGACTGTAACTGCGCCTCTCGGAGTGGATACGGAAGTGGTTCTGCTCGTGTCTCCGAAAAACAGGGCCGCGGATGTGGAGATCGTCAATTCTGATGACAGTGTGGTCGAGATTGAGGGCACGGCCTGTGAAGGCGGACAGATTACGCTGACACTCAGTCCGAAGAGTCTGGGTACCTGCACCATAGCCGCCTCTCTGGAAGACAAATATGTCGAATGTGCCGTGAAGGTCGTCCCGGAGAGCATTGAAAGCATCTCTCTGGATGTCCGGAAGCTGGATCTCGACATCAATGACCAATATACCTTTACCGTAACGATAACTCCGGAGGACGCTGCCGCTTCGGCGGTGGAATGGACCTCGAGTGACGAGACGGTGGCCGCAGTGAACCACGGCGTCGTGCTTGGGCGCGCCGAGGGACAGGCGATCATCACCGCAAAGGTCGGTGAGGTAGCCGCCCAGTGTACCGTGACCGTGCACGAGGTCAAGGGCGAATCGCTTGCCCTGGATGTGACCGGGAAGGCAATCAGGGAAGGCGAGACGTTCATCGTCACCGCTACCGTCCTTCCTGAAAATGTCACCGTGAAGGGTATGAAGTGGAGCCTGGAGGCAGGCGAGGGCGTGATTACCTTCACCACCATCGATCCCAAGGAGGATGACAATCAGACTTCCGCCAAGGTTGTCGGCGTGTCTGCAGGCGAGGCCGTTCTGACCGTGGAGGCTGCGGGCCTCAAGGCCAGCTGCAAGGTTACGGTGAGCGAGGCCATCATTCCGGCAGGCGAGGTGAAGGTCGGAGACTATTATTACAGCGACGGCACATGGAGCGACGGCGGTCTGCTCGGTTACGATCCGGTGGACAGCACCATGATATGGGCGGATGTCAAGCCGGCTCCGGAGGCCGGAAAGACCGTGATTGGCATCGTGTTCCAGACGGATACCGCCCGCATCTCATCTGCGGAAAGGGCGCTTGGCTTCAAGCACGGACTTGTGATGGCGCTCAAGGGCGCACACGAATCGGGCACGATGGAGACCAAATATTCCGTAGACTGTTCGTTTGACCATATCCCGAACAAGGTCAGCGGCATATCGTGGTATGCCGATACCGAAGGCTACAGCTGGACTCAGGCGATAATTTCCGATTATCCGGGGAGCAAAATCGATCAGTGCCCGGCATTTGACTGGACCGTTACGGACTTTTCTCCTTCGGCTCCTGTCAGCTCATCCGGATGGTATGTGCCGAGCATCGGTCAGGTCTGGGATCTGCTTGCCAATCTGGGCGGGGCCGAATTGGCCGGTGTCCTGAAGGGTCTTCAGACCTACAAGGACGATATCTCCTATTATTACAAGTACGGGGAGGCCATCAGTTTGTCCTATGACCCGCTGGCGCAGATCAATACCTTCATGAGCCAGATTCCTGACGCGCAGAAGGAGGAGTTCCAGACAAACAACAGCCGCGCAGGGGAAGGTGACTATTGTGAACTGATGTCTTCATCCCTGTATGACAATGAGGACGGTGCGGTATGCGGGTTCTGGGTATTTTCAAACGGAAAATTTGAGCCGGAGGTGGACTGGACGTCCCAGATGGCCATATACAGACCGGTACTTTCGTTTTAAATTCATTAAATTCAAGTGTATATGAAAAGATTGTTGTTGACTGTGCTTGCCGCAGTATCGCTGTGTGCCTGCACAAAAGATCTTGAGAGCAGGGTTGACGCTCTCGAGAAAAGGGTTGACGAACTCGAAGCCAAGGTTAACGAGAACGCTTCGTCCATCAGCGCTCTGGTGGAGGCTGCCTCCAAAGCCGTGACGATTACCAACGTGGAGACGCTGGAGGACGGTTACAGAATTTACTTCAGTGACGGTACTGATGCCAAGCTTACGGACGGAGTTGAAGTGGGCATCAAGGAAGAGGATGGAGTTTACTATTGGACCTTTGACGGAGAATTCATTCTGAATGACGGCGAGAAGGTTCTTGTCTCAGGAAAGACTCCTCAGTTCAAGATAGAAGACAGCGTATGGTATGTGTCTTACGACGGCGAGACCTGGACAGAGGTCCCGGTCGGCGGAACCGTCGAGCCCAAGCTCGTTATGGAAGAGACCGATGAGGCATACATATTTACCCTCGGCGAGACCGTGATCACCATTGCCAAGGAGAATGTCTTCAGCCTCAAGGTGACCAGTGACACAGAGACTTTCGAGACCGGAACTTCAGTGGTTATCCTCAAATACTCTCTGACCGGCAATGACGGAACGGTTCACGTGACTGCAGAGTCAGACGATCTGAAAGTCGTCGTGGATGAATACAACGCTTCAGTATATGTCTATCTCGATTCTTCAGTAATCAACGGCCACGTGCTCATCAAGGCCGTCCGTAACAGCGATGCCAAGTATTCAGCACAGTATGTGACTGTGGTGAACAGCGCATACGGCTCACACGGCGGAAAGATTACCATAAGTGACACAGATTATACCGCTTGGTAAGGATTTAAAATTCAGAAGATTATGAAAAAATCATTATACGTCGCAGCTTCCGCTCTTCTCGCCCTGGCTGCCTGTTCAAAAGAAAATGTGGCCCCGGAGAATTCGGGAGACGTCTTCAATGTGGCCCTTGATGTAACGGTGCCTCAGACCAAGGCTTCCTATGACGGCAAGGACGCCATCGCCTTCGCCAGCGGGGATTATCTTACCGTCGCCGTAGCAAAGGAGTCTGCACCGGATGCCCTGATCAAGGTCGCTTCCAAAAAAGGCTATGCGGCAAGCACATATCAGTCAAAGTTCGGGATTGTGGACCCTGAAGCCGCCACACCGGTGTTCTCAGGATATCTTTACAGCATCGTGGAGGCTGACTACGCAGATCACTACAAGACTTATTTTGCATTCCCTTCAGATGCGTTCACCTGTGCATCCACGGCTTCGGCCTGGAAGGTGAACCTTAAGGATTCGCAGTCAGGATATTCAGACACCTGGGACGGCGTCGCTGACGCGCTGATCGGTGCTCCCGGCGATCTCTATACCGCCACTGCATCTTATGACTCAAGATGGGGAGAATACACCGTAACCAGCGGCGTGAGCGCCAACCTCGCCCATCTCTTCGGATTCGGCAAACTCACATATTCCGGAATTTCTTCCAAGTATCTGACTAATAATATAGTAAATAACGTGGTAATCGAGGCTGTGGGCACTAACAAGGATATCGCCGGAAGATTCTCCGTGGACATTTCCAAGGCCATAGGTGACGTGACCCTTACTCCGTCATCCACATCTTCAAAAATTACCGTAACTCCCAAGGAGTCAACTGATCTCGGGGATCTTACCACCTGGTTCGTAGCCGCTCCGGGAACTTATGACGTGAAGATCACCGTCAACACGAACAGGGCCATTTTCGTGTTCGAAAGGACAGGCCTGGTAATCGAAAGGGGCAAGATCGCCGCTCCTACCGTTCATCTTAAGGAAACCGACGAACTTGCCGACCAGGAAGTTACCCTGACAAGTCATCAGAACTGGGAGTACAAGTTCGCTTCATACAGCGGATGTTTCTCTTCTTCCAGGACAGTAATGTCACTCGGTCCTGACGGATACAAGATGAACTTCACCCTCACATATCCGGGTGCCCTGGGTTCCAACTACGGCAGCGCACAGTCTGGCAATGACGGTTATGTTCAGAGGCTGAACTACAACTATCTTACCGGAGCGAAGAAGATCAATCTTTCTTCATTGGCATCATTCAAGAACGTGGAGTCCGTCAAGGTTTCGCTTGGCAACTTTACCGAGAAGACCACTTACGACTTTTCTCTCGCCCTGGTAAATTACGGCGATACCACCGTAGTCAAGACAGTGTCGGTCCCTGCTCCTGAGAAGAATCTGTCAACCGCTCTCAAGAATTATTATCTGGAGAACAATACGGATGTCAAAGACGGTGACCTCGTTCTTATCGTGGACAATGTTTCCGACGGTTCCGCTGAACCTCTTCTCGGTTCGCTCGTCATAAACTTCGCTCCTGAGGTCGCTCCTGAGGTAAGTGAGCTGAACCTGGGCATCGAAGCTGCAAGCGGCACCATCGCCTGCCCTGTATACGCATCTTCAAACACTCCTACTGTAGCTTCTTCAGCAGACTGGCTGACGGTTTCCTATGCTGACGGCGTAATTTCATACAGCGCTACGGAGAACACTGACGTGAAGAGGACAGCCACCATCACGGTTACCCTCGTCGACGGTGAGGTCACCAGCACCAAGACCGTCAACGTTATTCAGAAGTCCGCAGTGGCCAGGGAGTACAAGCTCACCATCACTCCTGCACAGGTAAAGGCTCTTGCAGATGCATATCTCGCGGAGAATCCTGACGCCTCTACCGCAGTAATAAGCACCGATCTCACCGCTTACGGAACAGATCATCCTGAGCTTTCTGCCACAGTTCCTGTCAAGTTCGACAAGCTCAAGCTTGCCGAATGCTGTGACGATTACTTCACTTTCTATTACTATCTGGACTCTACCGCCGAGGTCGGCCACGTTCAGAAGGTAGTTGTGAAGTCAAGCAGGAGCCTGACATCTTCATCTTGGGCTTACACCGTAAGACTTTCAAACACCGGCTCATCATGGATCTATTACGGAAGCGATTCGTCATTCACCAACGAGGAGGCTGACGGCATCTATACCGGAACATATGTTCCTGAGGATCAGACCTACACGTACTTCCGTATCCTGAGCAGCATGAGCACTTACAAGACTTACCAGATCGACGTTTACTTTGTCGTCGGTGACTGATTATGAAATTCAGAAGAATACTTAACGCTTTTTGGACAGCGGCCCTCTGCGTTCTTACCCTCTCCTGTGGGGATAAGAACGGAGGGTCTGCTGATGACATAGCCATTTTCAAGGTAGAAAAATCCCTGTATTCCGTTCCCGCTGAAGGCGGATCCCTCGTGATTCCGTACACTTCCCGGGGACGTGCCGGCGGGAAGACGGCCACGGTCACCACTGACGCGTCGTGGGTATCCATAGAGACGGTGAACGCCGAACAGATCTCTCTGGAGATCGAGGCCAATGCCGACGGCGCCGACCGCAGTGCCACCATTCTGCTTTCCGCTGACGGCGTGGAGGGCGCATCCGTCCACCTTCTTCAGAGCAAGGTGTCGGATTCTTCCCAGGCGTACAGCAATTTCACCGTCACCACCAGCAACATCACCTCTTCCGGAGTGGATGTCGAAGTGGAGCCGCTGAACCCTTCTGCGTATTATTACACCGACCTGTTCACCGCATCGCAGTATGACGCCTACGGAGAGGCCTACATCGTCAGCTCCATCCTCAGCTATGTGTCCAGTATGGCCTCCTATGCCGGAGTGGACGACCCGCGCGTGCTTCTCTACCAGGGCTACTACAATTCCGCCACTGACGAGAATGTCTCCCTGGACCTCAGGGACGACACGGACTATTATGTGGTCGTGGTGGATGTTGATTTCGACGAGGACGGGAACATTATCTCCAGCGGCAAGGGGGTGTTCCACAAGTTCCATACTGCCAAGGCCACCCAGGTGGAGCTCGACTTCACCTTCGAAATCAGCGGAGTGCGCGTGAACGTGACCCCTTCCGCAGACTACACCTATGTGTGCGGTCTGGTTTCCAAGGCCAATTGGGACGAGTACACGAACAAGTGCGATGCCGCCAGGGACTACATAGCCATCGCCAAGCAGTACAGCATGCTTGACTCCATAGTCCTGAAGGGAAAGAGTACGGTGGACTTCACCTATCTGCTCGAGGCTTCGGGAGAATATGTGGTCTATGCCGTGGGTTACCGTAACACTGACAAGGACAAGGGAATATCCTCCGAGATAAGTTACCAGGTATTCACCTACACAAAGTGATATGACGGGATGCAAATTTTGGCTGAAAAGTTTGTGAAAACAAAAAAAGTCTCTATATTTGCATTCCCATTGCGGAAATAGCTCAGTTGGTAGAGCGCAACCTTGCCAAGGTTGAGGTCGCGGGTCCGAGTCCCGTTT
>CAVBDE010000068.1:0-7084 GCA_963594055.1 Anaerovoracaceae bacterium
ATCACAGGGCTCTCGGGCCAATGCACAGAAAGGCGATGACTCTGTTCAGGCAATATCTTATAGTGGGCGGAATGCCGCAGGCGGTTGCCAAATTCATAGAAACCGGCAATTTCCAGAAAGTTGACATCGTAAAGCGTGACATCCTTTCACTGTACCGCAAAAGCATAGACAAACATGTGAAAAGATATACGGAGAAAGTCAAGGCCATCTGGGATCAGATTCCGGGCGAACTCCAGAAGCACGAGAAGAAGTTCAAGCTCTCAAGCATAAACGAGAAGGCAAGGTTCAGAAGCTACGAGTCTTCTTTCATGTGGCTGAATGACGCGAGGTTCGTTAATATGTGCTACAACGTGACCGAGCCGCAGGTGGGTATGAAACTCAAAAGAGACAACATGTCATTCAAGTGCTATATGGCGGATACAGGCTTGCTTATTTCCCATTCTTTCGACGAGAAAGCAATACAGGGGGAGGAATTGTATCAGAAGCTGATACTTGACAAGCTGGAAATCAACGAAGGAATGCTCGTCGAGAACATAGTGGCGCAGATGTTTGCCGCCAGCGGCCACTCGTTGTATTTTTACAGCAAGGATTCGGATGAGGCCGCCGACAGGATGGAAGTTGATTTCCTCATCGAGAAGCCGACTCTTACCAATGCCCACAACATATGCCCAGTCGAAGTAAAGTCCGGGAAGAATTATACGACATCATCTCTGAAAAAATTCCAAGATAAATTTCCCGGGCAAATATATGTCCCATATATCATCCATACTCAGGATTATAAGGAAGGAAATGGCTATGTCTATCTTCCTATCTACATGACGCCGTTGTTGTAAACAAATACTTCGACGGCGGCGCCTGGGTGCGCGGCGCCCGCGTGCAGAACGGCGGGGCGAGCATTGAGATGGCAAGGCGGCGTCTCTTCAATCACATCCCGTCGAAGCCTTCTGCAATCCAGTCGGAGACCCTGATTGGCCGCAAGGCCGCTTCTGGATTGGCCGCTACGCGGCCGCGAATCCAATCTTCGAGCGCTCCTTCTTGGCCGATACGATTTCCGCCCCGCAATACTTCCTGAGGGTGTCGAGGTCCGCGTGGGAGCCGTTGAGCACGAAGTCGACCACTGACTTGCGCGCCACGTTGTCGATGTTGCCTCCCGAGATGGTGAACTCATCCGCGAGGGCCCTCGCCTCGCTCTCCCCGAGGTGTGGAAGCTTGGCCTTCCAAATCTTCTCCCTCACGTCCGCCTCCGGGGCGTTGAACTCCACCTTGTAGAGGAAGCGTCTCTCCATCGCGTTGTCCTTGCCTCCCATCATGTTGCCCATGAGGTTGGTTGTGGCGATGAGTATGCCGTCGAGATTCTCGAGTTCGTTGAGCACGATGTCCGTGATGGCGTTGTTCATCTGGTCCACCGAGCGCTCGACGTTGGTGATGCGCCTTGTGAAGATGGCGTCCGCCTCGTTCACCGCGAGGATGGGCGCGCGCTCCGAGGTCTGCGCGAGCTTGCGATAGGTGTCGAACATCGCCTTGACGTTCTTCTCGCTCTCTCCGACCCACTTGCTCTTGATGGAGCTGAGGTCGACCCAGAAGAGGTCTCTGTGTGTCTTTCGCGCGAGGGCCTTGAGCGTCGCCGTCTTGCCCGAGCCCGCGCATCCGTGGAAGATGCAGCTGAAGCCCTTTGGCATTCCCTCCGCCTCGAGGCGCTCGCGAACCGCCTTGAAGTTCTCCTCCTCGAGGATGTCCTCAAGCCTTCTGACCGCTTCCTCCTCCTTCCCGTTGTAGAAGATCTGCTGCTCCTTGATGCTTTCCCACGAGATGAGCTCCTTGCACTTGACCGTCTCCTCCGGCGAGAGCTCTATCTCGCTGAAGAACGTGGCCTTCACCTCGTCCGAGAGGGCGAGCTTGTCCGTGTCGACGAAGCCGTTGTCGATGCCGTAGGAGACGAGACCCGAGGTCTGCAAGGCCGTCCTGCCGTTGGCTATGTTGCGCCTTATCCTCTCCTCGTCCTCGTAGAACTCCGTGAAGTTGAGAAGAATGTCGATAGGGACTGAAGGGTCTCTGTGCGTGACGTAGCGATGGCAAAGGTAGAAGAACTGCCTGCGCTCCGTGTCCGAGCACTTGTCGCTCCAAAGAGGGGAGTCCGTGACCTTGCGACAAAAGAGAAGCTGCCCGTTGGTCTCCATGAGGGTCCTGAGCTCGTCGAGGAGCCTCTCCGTGTCGATGGAGTCGTTTCTGAAGTCTTTCATTAGGCGTCTGATGCGCGAGAAGAGCTCGTCCGTCGTGAGGCCCGTGGTCTTCTGTGGGATGAACTCCGTGTCCGTCTCCACCGCCTTGATGGCCTCAGGGGAGGCGATGTAGCCGCCTCTGCGATTGGAGAGGAGTCTGATGATGCCCTTGCACTCGAGTTCCCTGAGGGCCGGGCGATAGCTGAAGAACTCAAGGTTGCTGCAACCGATGTAGGTCGCGAGCATCTCGAGATTGCAACAATCCGATGAATTGGACGTCTCCATGACCGCCGCGAGGAGAACCGCCGCCTTGGGGCTGACGCTGAAGCGCTGCGCGACCGTCCTGATGTCCTCCTCGAGCTCGCCCGCCGTCCCTTCGTTGAGACCGTCCGCGTTCACCGTCTTGTAGATTCTGTTGAGACTGTCGACCGCCGTCTGCGTGGAGCCGTTCTCCACTTCGAAATTCTTTTCTATCATATCGAGTAAGTTAATGTTAATTCTTTTCCCGGCCGGCTTCCGCCGTCCAATCCGGAAGCTCTCCTCGGCGTCCGGTCGCTATTATATACTCCGTCACTCGGGAATCCTTTCACGAAATCATCGGTATTGCACCAGATTTTTTCTGATTTCCGGTCGGGCGAGCTTGCGGATGGCCTTATTTGTCCTGTCTGGATTTGATGAACTCGAGGTATTGGCTGCATACTTTGTCATGAGCGCATTCGTCCATTTCAAGCATTTCTTCCCAACAACTGTAAGGTGTATAGAGGGGCTGGGGTGCGCCTTCGTTGGCCGTAGGAACGAAGGTGCCGTTCTCGAGGTCGATAATCAACTGTTCGTAATCAATGTCGTTAAAATCCATAATGCGAAAATTTAGTTCAATGGTTATTAATCTTATGATGGCTGTGTAAATATGCTCAAGTATGCCTTCCCGCCAAAAATATGCTGATCTATGCCGCGAATCATCACGCGGCCTTCATGTCCGCGAGGCGGACGCCTCCGAAAATCTCCGAGGCGCGCTGGCGAATCGCCCACATTCTCTTGGATGCCGCGTTGGTGCTGCATCCGTCCATTGCCGCCATCTCCCTGGCCGTGTAGCCGAGCTTCATCCATTCAAGGAATTTCCTGTCCCTCTCGCTCAATCCTGGGAGCGAGTCACTGATGTATGCCTCGAAGTCCTTGCGAAGGAGCTCCTTGTCCGCCTCGTCCTCGCTCATGCGAGTCCAACCTTCGCAATGGCTTTCCTGAGACTTGCGACAAACCTCGTCGAGATTATACTCCTCGCCGCTTTCCGAGTTCTCTTCGATGAGTTCGCAACTGATGTTGCGACGCTTCATCTTGTTGTCGAGAGCATCGCGAAAAGTGTTGACCGCGATGCGATTCACCCAAGTGGAGAGCTTCGACTTGCCCCCGTCGAATGTCGCGAAGGAGCGATAAGCCCTATAGGCTGTATCATTGGCAATGTCCTCGATGTCCTCCTGTGTGAAGAAGTGTTTGAATCCTGTCTTGTCCGCGTAGTTTCTGGCACAAATTTCCACTGCCTTTCTGGCGCTTGAGTAGATGGCTTCCGACTCTGACTTAGAGATGATGATAGTGTTTGGGTTGCTCATGAATATTTTATATTTACACGTTAAACGTATCGCGTAATGGTCCACCGTGGTCATTTCGGACTCGGTTGGCATCACCCGTGCCGCGCGTACGGCATCGGGCTACTCCCGGTAATTTGCAGATCACCTGTCAGGCACGCATACCTGACTCTTTGACAAGGAACTGTTCAATAAACTGTAATTTCAATTGCTCTTGTTTGCATTGTCCGGATATATATACTCCGGTTCTTCGGAAAAGTTTCAGTCCGATTCGAAAAAAATCAACTATTTTTCGGGGAATGATTTCCCGGGGATTATTTCCCCAGGATTTTATCTATCATTCCGTATTCGAGAGCCTCCGAGGAGGTCATCCAATAGTCCCTGTCCATATCCGCGAAGACCTTGTCGTAGTTCTGACCCGATTTCTCCGCGATGATGGAGCAAAGCTCCTCCTGGGTCTTTCTCATCTCGTTCGCGACAATCTGTATGTCCGAACATTGGGCTCTGCCCGTGCCGCCGCTCACCTGGTGAATCATCACGCGCGAGTGGGGGAGTGCGCTTCGCTTGCCCTTCTGTCCCGCGCAAAGGAGCACCGAGCCCATACTTGCCGCCATACCCGTGCAAATGGTGGCCACGTCCGGCTTGATGAGCTCCATGGTGTCGAGGATACCGAGCCCCGCGCTCACGCTGCCGCCAGGGCTGTTGATGTAGAGGGAGATGTCCGCCTTGTCTTCGTTCGAGGCGAGGAAGAGGAGCTGAGCCTGCACGATGTTGGCCACGTCATCGTCGATTTCGCATCCCAACCATATCACCCTGTCGAGCAGCAGGCGAGAGAAGACGTCAAGCTGCGCCATATTGAGCTTGCGCTCCTCGATGATGGTGGGGTTGATGTAGCTGTTCTGTGCCGCGCTGCCGTAGCGATGGAGGGTCATTTGGCTGATGCCTCTGTCGAGGCTGGCGAATCTTTCAAATTCATTCATATCGTTGTCTTTTATCTGTCGAACTGCATACATATACCCGAATATTTCCCGAACATTTCAATGAATATTCATTTTTTCGAGAAGCTCTTTTCTCAATGTGCAAAGGTAGATACCCATAATGCCAAAATGCGGCAGTGCGTGAAATTTTGTCGTGAAAAGTATTATGCGTATATTGTGAAATATTTTCAGAACCATTGTTATGACACTTTTTCACGGATCGCCATTCCTTTTCGACAGGTTTGACCTCAGCTCCGCCGGCGAGGGGACCGGCATTAAGTTCGGCTTCGGGGTGTATCTGACTGAGGCTGAAGCCTCTGCGGTGCATTATTCCCAGCCTAGGAATATGGATATTATGCCGGAACATTATCTCTATACGGTGGAGATCCCGGATCTGACCGAGGACAACCACCTGACCTCCGCCGTGCCTGTACCTGAGACGATAGCCGAAAAGGTCGAGGCCGCATTGGAAGCGTCAGCTTCCGACAAAGTCAAGGCTCAGGGCAAGGAGTTCCGCAAGTGGGTCGGGATGACGCTGTCGGGCGCGAAGAAGTCCGGCTTTGCGGAGGAGAAGGCCGCCGCGGAGCTTCTGAACCGCCTCGGCGTGCTCTACAATGTGTGGCCGACCGCGCAGACTAAACCTGACGGACCGAAGAACGTCGCGGTGTTCGACGCCTCGAACGTGCGGATCATAAGGCGCGAGAAGATTGAGATAGAGAATGTAAAAGGGAAGTGGGTTCTTAAAAGCAGAAAGGAGGTTTAGGCTATGGCGTATATGACTATCAGAGAGATGATTGCGCTGCATCATCCGGAGTATCTCAACGTGGCTTCGTATCCTGTTGACAAGGTGGCCGCCATCGGCGCGACGGCGGGCGAGTGGGGCGTGTTCGGCAATTTCTACAAGCATCCGGCTGTTTCGGGCAAGCGGAAACCGATGGTGGTTCTCGACGGCGTGGCTTTCGACTGCACCGAGAGGCTGTTCCAGATGATGAAGGTCAGGGACGCCGAGTGCCTGCGCCTTTTGTATGACCTTCCCTGCGGGATCTGCTACAAGCGCCAGATGGCGAAGATTCTGAAGGAACACGACCTCGAGTGGCGCGAGGACTGGCAGGACATCATATTGGACGCGATGAGGTTCTGCCTTCAGAAAAAGTACGAGCAGTGCGCGGAGTTCCGCTTCGAACTGGAGCGCAGCAAGGGGCTTTTCATCGTGGAGGACGAGACGAAGCACCTGCGGGGCAAGGAGCCTCTCTGGGGCGCGAAGCTCGTGGGCGACACCTGTCAGGGCCCGAATGTGCTCGGCAAGCTCCTTATGGAGCTGCGGGATAACGGCCGCCTGGAATGCACCCTGCCTGATGACGCCCTTGATTTCATAAGTAAACTCAAATAAAATGAACAGGACTTGTCTTCTCAGCGGCAATTTCGCGCTGGATATGATTGTGGTCCGGGATTATCCGGAAGGCTTCACTGTAGGAAAGAACAACAGGTTCACGGAGACGGTTGTGGCGGAATCCGTGGGCAATACCTGCGGCAATGTCAGCTGCATGCTTCCATATCTCGGCGTCCAGACCTTTCCGATAGGCCATTTCGACCTCTCGCCTCAGGGCCTGAAGATGAAGGACGATCTCGCAAGATACGGCGCCGACGTGCGTTTCATCGAGAACAGCGACAGGGGCGGAACGACCCTGCTGCGCTGCACCCACAAGCGTGACAGGCAGACGGGGGAGCACACCGCTTCGTTCAGGGCGACATCCCCGGGAAGCCGCTTCCCGAAACGCAGGTTCCTCCGTGTCCGTGATGAAGCCCCGGAATTCATTGAGGCATTGGACTTTGTTCCGGATGTGTTCTTCTTCGACGCTTCGGAGGCGGGGCTGCGCTTTCTTGCAGAGCGGCTGCGCCAGAAGGGGACGCTGATCTATTTCGAACCGGAGAGCGACGCCGATGCGAGCAAGTTCCTCAAAGGCGTGGAAGTGAGCGACATCGTGAAGTTCAGCGGCGAGAAGGTGACGGATATGACTTTCACTGAAAAGTACGCTGACAGGCTCTTCATCAGGACGCTGGGCGCGGACGGTCTGGAGTTTAATCTTAAAGGTCAAGGTTGGGAGAAAGTCGCCGCGGTGCTGAACGACAACGTCGTGGACTGGGAGGGCGCCGGCGACTGGACCACATCGCAGCTGATAGCCTGCCTTTGCGAAAAAGACTGTCTCATCGTCGCGGCGATGACGTCCGCCCTCGTGCGCGAGTGCCTTCGGAAGGCGAGCGAAACAGCCTCCCGCTCCGTCTCCTTCATGGCCAGCAAGGGGATGAT
>CAVBDE010000069.1:0-6997 GCA_963594055.1 Anaerovoracaceae bacterium
TATTCGCGTGATAGTAATGCCAACCGGCACTCCCCTTTTCGAGCATCTCCAGAAGCTCACAGCTGTAACGGTGTCCCTGCTCCAGATATGAGACGTTGTACGGCTGCACATAGTTGAAATTGGCCGCGTCGTAATTCAGACGCACCAGAAGCTCCAGCCGCTCCCTCTGTCTGGCAGATGAAAGGCGTGAACAGTCAATCTTCTCCGCCTGATCGAAGGCCTCCTTGAAGAATCCGGCAGAAATGAGGCAGAAAACCTGAGCCATGTCTGCCCGGGCCACGGCCTCACGGTCCCCCAGCGCACCGGCCCAGACGCGCATCCTGCCGGCGTAGGCCGAAGCGGAATCGAACTGGTATGCCTGATACTGCTCATACAGCTCGCGGGAAAGTTCGAAACGGCCGCTGTCCCCGTTCTGGGCAAAATACTCTGTGCGCAGCGCGGAGATCCGGGCCTCCTTGTCGGCGTCGAATGCGTCCTTGCGCTCCAGCATCGCGTCCAGTTCGGACAGCTTCGCGCTGCGCACAGTCTCGTCGCGGCGGCATCCTGTCCACACCACAGCCAGAATACCCGCCAATATGATATATGTAAAGGTCTTGCGCATAAGAGTGGTTTTCATATTTCACAAAAATACGAAAAATTCCACACCTGGCGCCATAGTCTGGCAGGGCAGAGACTTTTCGTAGCGTTTGCCCGTACAGGGTCGCGAAGCGACAGCGGAGAAAAGCCTCTGCCATGCCGGAATTGCGTCAAAAAGAAAAATTGCTGAATAATCGAAATATGATTATATTTGCGGCGGGAAAGTCGTACACGACCAGCTCCCTCTGAACTCCCCCAGGACCGGAAGGTAGCAAGGGCAGGAGGTTGTAGCGGTGCGATGTGCTAAGCTTTCCCTTTTTTCGTATATAGACAGCACAGAACATCGTATGAAATCGGACATCATAGTAATCGGAGGCGGCGCGTCAGGTCTTATGGCGGCGTACGCTGCGGCACAGAGCCTCGTGGAGGCAGGCAAAAGCTATCAGGTAACTCTTCTGGAGAAGATGCCGCGCCCCGCCCGCAAGATGATGATCACCGGCAAGGGCCGCTGCAATTTCACCAACCTCAAGTCCTGGAACGAGTTCAGCGCCCACATCCGGTCAAAGAGCAACGCCGTGAAGTCCGCATTCTACAGCTTCACTCCCGAAAACGTCATGGACTTTTTCGAAAAGCACGGCCTTCCCACCGTGGTGGAGAGGGGCGACAGGGCTTTCCCGGAATCACACAGGTCATCCGACGTGATAGACACGCTGGTGTCAGCCTGCAACGGGTACGGCGTCAAGATCGTCTGCGAAGCCCCTGTAGCGGAAGTCTCGGAATCAGATGGAGTTTACTCGGTCCGTCTCGAAGACGGAACCATCTATACATCAGCACGGTTAATTGTTTCCACCGGAGGACTGAGCTACCCTTCCACAGGATCTACCGGAGACGGGCTCCGCTGGGCGGAAGGTCTTGGCCACAAGATAACCCGGACTTTCCCGTCGCTCACGGCGCTCGTGCCTGCCGGATACAAGCAGACTGACTCTAAGGATCTGCACATACACAGAAGCACGCCACTGTCCGAGCTTGGCGAAAAACTCTGCTCGCAGAGCCTGAAAAACGTAGGCGTGCAACTGCTCATCCAGGGCACGGTAGCCGAGGACGAGTTCGGCGATCTGGATTTCACGGACGGCGGAATCGAAGGGCCAATTGGCTTTCAGATCAGCCGCAAGGCAGTCAAGGCGCTGATCAACGGTTCGAAGGTAAAGCTGAACATCGATCTCAAGCCGGGGGTGGACCTTACGGAACTCACCACGCGCGTAAAGGAGCTCTGGTCGGAAATAGACCGCGACCCGCGCAGCCGCAATCTCCGCGAGAAGGAAAGGTGCCGGGTACTGCTTGGCAAACTTCTGCCGTGGGAACTTATTCCGGCATTCACGATGTGCCATCCGGAGATTCTGACTCTCGAAAGGCGTTCTCGCACCCAGACCAAGGTATGGGTGAACCTGGTCAGCATTGCCAAGGCGCTCAAATGCTGGTCGTTCGACATCGCGGGCTTTGTGGGATACGAGAGGGCTGTCGTGACTGCAGGCGGCATCGACACGGATGAAATCATCGCCAAAACTATGGAGTCCCGCCTGCACAAGGGGCTGTATTTCTGCGGCGAGGTGCTTGATGTAGATGCAGATACAGGCGGCTACAACCTTCAGCTCGCCTTCAGCACAGGCCATCTCGCCGGCGAAAGCTGCGCCCGCTCGCTACTGTAACACTGAACTCACCGTCAGCGAAGTCATGCCGGAATTGGCGCGGTAATGCGGAGCATAAAGGGATTCGACGGTAAGGACCGGCGCGGTGAAAAAGCCGGCGCGCTCCACGAAGAACTCCTCCGCGATGCTGCTCTTCTCCTGCGGGAATGCCAATATCATATACTCCGTCCTGTCGCCGCGAACATCCCTGTATGCGCTGCTGCCCGCCACCCGGACGACTCCGGACAACTGGTCCACAGGCTTCAGGCACGCCGCACGCGGGGCACTCACCCTGACGAAACTCCTGTTGTCCTGACTGTAGAGGCAGTACTCCGCCTTCACCCTGTCACCCACGGCGAGACGCTCTCCTTCCTTCAGCGCACGGTACCTCCCGTCCGTTTTCTGCACATACCAATTGGCCTGTATGGCAAATCCGTTCCCGGTGGAGACGATCTGCTCGACCGGCTTGGCATAGGTCCGGCTGAGAGCTATGACCTCGGTGCTGAGAACATCCTCGCCCGCCGCCAGAATGGAGTTTACCACATCGGTGAAATGCGCATTCAGATGCCACTGCTGGGTCTCCTTCTGCAGCATCAGATACAGGCTCACGCTGTCCGCCAGAGCATCTGCGCGGCTGTCTCCCGAACGTCTTAACAGACTGCAGATCAGGCTGTGGGCATACGCATCACTTTCCATCAGCGCCCCGTAGGACGACACCGCGTTAGGATAATACTTTCCGCCGCCCGGATACTCCACGGCATACTCCATAACTGACTCCAGCTCATAAGTGAGCGGGCCTGTCCCCCATTTGCGGGCCAATGCGCGCCCATCCTCGCTGTCAGAGAGATTCAGCAGCGTCGCGGCCTTGCGCACGGTAGCGAGAACGCATCCGCTTCCCTCATAAGCCTTCTCGCAGAACTCCTTCATCTTCACGCCCTTGGGAGCAGTGAACGGCACCCCGGCATAAAGCGAGCGCACATACAGATACTGCGAGCGCGACACTCCCCCGCGGTAAATCAGCAGAGCGTCGCCGCTTCCCAGACACGCGTCATCCAGATACCTGACCGCATTCTGAACGGCCTCGCCCTCCAGCAGCGCCGAGCCACGGTCGCGAAGAAAGGCATTGCGCTCCAGCACCACCGCAGTCACCGAAGGGCTCGACGGCATACCGGCATACCAGGCCACACCGCCGTCCGCATTGACGCACCGGGACAGACTCTGCGAAAGCGAATCCACATCGTGCGACGTGCCGTAAAGTGCATTCAGCGTCAACCGTGCATACAGCGCATCTGACAGGCTCAACGCATCCGACCCGCTGACAGAAACCTTCTCCGTAAGCAGATCGCTTATCATCTCCCGGATATTGCGCTCACTGACCTCAGCCCCATCTCCGCTGACATTGACAAATTCGCCTCTGACTGCATCCATAACGGCCTCCCTGTCGGTTCCCGGACGCCAGAGGGCACTGTGCGACTCCGTCAGACTCTGCGCGCGCGAACGGACATCCACTTCCACGCGCACGGCATCGCTATAATCCTCCGCCTTGAATACAGCCGTAAGTTCTTCACTGCCAATCGTATCCGCATTCACCTCGAACACCTTCGACACGGCGCCGCGAGCCGGCACCTTCACCTTGTATTCTCCCAGTTTGACCGGGCCCTTATACAAAGTCAGTCTGCCACTTATGTCCTTCTTCGCTATGGAAGACACGCTCACGGAAAGCCTGCACACATCGCCCTGATACAGGTAAAACGGCGCATTCAGAGACACCTTGACCGGAACGGTAACCAGCATCTCGGAGCGGATGGTCGCATTATCCAGATCCTTATCGTGAGCGAACACGGCCACCACATAAGTGGACAGCTTGTCGGAAGTTGTAAAGCTGAACTTGACACTACCTTCTTCATCGGCCACCAGATGCGGCAGAAAGGCAAGCGTGGTCGCAAAGTTCTCCCTTACAGGAACAGCATCTTCCCCATCCGCCACCGCGGCAGACTCCTCGGAAGCCATATCGGCGGACACTGCGTTGCCTTTCATTATAAGGGTTGCACCCGCGAGACGGTAAAACCTGCCATTGCCCCCTACATATCCAGTCTGCCAGTCCACATCCACATTAAGGCTCGGCTCGCGGTGCAGACTGAATGCACTCCAGACATTCGGGCAGACGGTCTCGCTGCTTTTGTCGAATATGGACACCAGACACTCCGCTCCCGGCCTGGTCTTTATATTACAGGTATAAGTCGTGGACGGCGAAGTTCTGTCCTCGAATGAACTGAGTTCCAGCGGGAATTTCTCCGTTTCCGGCCGCTCCCTTCTGAAATCCATTCCGTACTGCACGGCCTCTCCGCCCGTGAAATAGAACATCTGCACCCTCACCCGGTCCGGATAACTGTCCTTATATTCGAAGGCCAATCTCTCCACGCCCCCGCTCCGGGCACTCTCCTGCGGCAGCGTCACGATACGGCTTTCAAGCAGCTGCCCGCCGACTGCGTAAAGCTGCGCGACGGCCCAGAGCCCCCGGTCTGCGGCATTGGCCCAGAGAAATTCTATCTTCGAGCCGTCACAGACAGGCATAATGAGATTCCGCACCTCCGCCCCGACCTTCGCAGCGCCCGGTTTAAGCAGCAGCACATCCACACCGGTCGAATCGCTGTGTGCACATGCCGTGATATGATAAAGCCCTGACTCACACTGCGACAGGTCAAGTATCTCTTTACATCCGCTCCCGGCCAATCTCTTCTCGACCGTGCTGCCCGAAGCATCCTTCACCGTCAGCTCCACCTTCTCCCCTGCCAGGCTCAACCCCTCCGGTGTGCAGACGTTCAGGTTCAGTTGCACATTATCTTCCGTTACCACGAGCCAATCCTGCTCCAGATGCGCCTGCGCGGCATTGAGCACCTGCGCAGACACATCCACAATGTCTTTCACGCAGACAGTTTTATCAAAACTCAGCGTCTCACCGGTAAGGTCGCTCACCTGCACTTCCACCTGATAATAAAGACCGTACCGCTCGAAACGGCGCCTGGCGGCCGCATCCGCCTTCACCCCGAAAAGAGAGCAGTACTGCCCGAAAGTCAGAGACTTGAACCTTACCTCGAACTTTCCATCCTGCTGAATGCCAATCTTTTCGCTCGCTATGGTCCTACCTCGGCATTCGACTCTGCAAGTGATGTTGTCCGAAGACACCTCGTGCCCGGAATAAGCTCTGGCCTCGGCCTTGACCACCACTTCATCTCCCGGAAAATACAATTTCTTCTCCGTCGAGAGCGTCACATCAAATGAAGGCAGCGTGAAACTGTCCACCCTGACGGACCTGCCGGCCACGCAATCATCAGCACCCTGCCAGACCGACAGCCTGTAATACCCGTTACGCCTGTCCGTCGGGATGGGAATGCGTCCGGAAAATGATCCGAAACTGTTGGTCTGTAAAGACATGGCCGCGATCTGCTCCCCTTTCGGATCGGCAAGCCGCACTTCATAACTGCCCTTTCGGGATGCCACACCCTTGAAACACAGGACCTCACCGGGATTGTACGCCCCCTTGTCGGTGAACAGGGCCACGAATGGCTGATCTTCGCCGTCAGACTGAACTTCGCTGCCTTTCAGAAGGTCGAAAGATACCTCCGGGCTGCTGAAAAACCTGCCGTCAGAAGCAGTGTACTGACACTCCAGCTGCACCCACGGATTCTCCGCACAAAGATCGGGCACTTCCTTCGGGAGCGGAGTAAATCCATTGAGACTGAATCCCTTATATGTCAGAAGTTCACCTTTGTTATATGACGACACCTTCAGGTCCACCTGCTCAAGAGGCTTTCCGCTGTCATACTCGGCGGCATAAAGGCACCATCCGCGCGAATCATGCGTTACGGCAGCGGAGATGTGATATGACGAGAACTCGATCTCCTGCGCAGTTCTGCCACAGGAAGCCTTAAGACGGTACGTTCCGTCGCTGAGCACAGGCAGGGCCACTTTCACAGTATCCTCACGGTAAAAGCTCCTGGCCGGATTCTTCAACTTTCTTTTCCACAGCACTTTGGATGAGCCTTCGGAAGTGATGCTGAGCGTCACGCAGGACAGATTCCTAAGACCTGCCGTTATGACAGAATCACTTACGCTCAGGGTTATCTCTTTCGATCTCAGCGAAGAGACCAGTGCCTGCACACGGGACTCGGCCGATGCGATGATCTTCTCATCTCCCCTGTACGACTTTCTCTTCTTCTCAAACGCCCTGCACCTGTCATAAAGAGCCCTGTAATCCTCCCCTGTACCTTTCTCCGAAAGGCCGTAAAAGTCCTTCAGAATCAGGTCAGCCCCGGCATACAGGCCTATCGCCCGGTCCTCATACCTGCTCGCAAATGTCTCCACAGCCGCAGTGTCGTCCCCGACAAGCGAGCGGTATTCCAGATATTGTTCCAGCGGGTAATATCCTTTAGAATAATCCTTTATGAGTTCCGTCACCTTATCGACGCCGCTTTCATAGAGGGTCCAGAGCGCATACTCGTAGTCATTACGATAGAACACGCCGAACGTGCCCTCATAGAAGAGTCTGTTCGCAGCCGTCTGAAGCCTTCCGGCATTCCGGCTCAAAAATTCGCAGGCATTGGCATTCCCCCCGGTACGACGGGCCCAGAGGAACCCCACCACAGGCTCGTCGAAGTCCTCCACAAGCCCTGATATATAGGTCTTTATGGAATCCCTGTTCTTCCAGTTCAGGTTATTTTCCACGCTCTGCAGCA
>CAVBDE010000070.1:0-6912 GCA_963594055.1 Anaerovoracaceae bacterium
GCAAATATAATCGACTTTCGCATAATCGTTCTGAATTAAACAGTTACTACCACGCACCCTGCTGCAGTTCCATATCTTCCGGATCGCTATTGCAAACGGTCGGGCTCTGGCACAATACCCTTTCAGGGAAAATATCCAGGACCTCCGACAGAGGCCTTTCATAAACTTTTCTCTTTTTCATTTTGATCTGATTATATGGCAAAAATTTCATTCATAGAAGAATTCGTTTTATCAAACGAAGTGCAATACGGAATTGTCGGCCTACCAGTTGCCGGTCATAAGGGTGGCGTACCACTTGTAGCAGGTGGCCACGTGCTTGGAAGTGCCTACGCTGACCACATCCACCATATTGTTGTTACCCAGCACGCCTATGACTTCGGCAGTATTGTCGTAAGGCACGATCTCGTCCCCGGTGGTGCCGTAAAGATGAATCTTGTGCTTGGGGGTCCATCCGCCGACCAGGTTGTTGTTCTCCAGACAGGTGAAAAATGCCTTGCAGAGTTCGGAATTCTGATCGAGCGCGTCCTTGCTCAGCATATCTTCCAGGGTAGGATTCTCAGTGTTGAGAAGTTCCTTGATCTTATGGTTCAGGTCGGTGGTGTTCGTCTGCTTCTTTTCCAGAATCTCATCGATCTGGTCTTTGATCTTCAGATACTTCTCGCTGTAGAAATCATCTTCCGTGAAGCCCTTCATCTCCTTCGGATAGCTGGCCAGCATAGACTTGATGGTCATAGGGATAGCTCCCACATAAGCGGTCTTGCCCCACTTGTAGTAGGTCTGCATCGTAAGGCGCGGGTCATACGCACCGCAGCAGCAGTATGAATAGTCAAAACGCCACTTCTTCGCGAAATCCTCGTGGGTATCGAAATACTTGTGTACGGCCAGAGCGTTGCTTGCACCCTGTGAAGCGCCCATCACATACATCTTCCAGTCATCCTCCAGCTCGCCGCTGCCGTACTTCTTCCATATCGCATAGGCAGGCTCTATGGCGTCGATGGAATTCTGGACTACAATCTCGTGGTTCAGGTAAGGGTGAAGACGCTCCCTGGTCTCGCCGTAGCCTATGTAGTCAGGCATAATGAGGAGGTTGTCTCCGGTGACCAGGAACATATCCGTCTTGCCGTTTTCGGAAGGGCACTCAGAATTGTCGGTAATGGTGTAATGTTCAAGAAGATAGATATTGTCCGGATCAGCATTGTGCCAGCCGAAGAACCAGTACCTTCCCCAGGCTACACGTCCTGAAAGACGGATGCTGGATCCGTCGATGTCCTTCGAATAATAATAGAATTTGTAGCTGATGTATCCCGGTACGCAGCTGTTGCCACCGGTCTCTTCGCTCAGCTTGTTCTCCCAGTCCTGGAGCTTCTGAAGGTAAACTTCGCGAAGTTCAGCCTTCTGCTCATCATCATTGGAGCCGTCGGCGCCGAAAATCTCGTTCATTATGGTCTCGTCGTCGGCAAGACATTCGATGGTCCCTTCAGGATCTATCTCGAAATATACCTCGTCATCTCCGGAATTCTCCGTCTCCTGCTTGTCGCAGGATGCAAGAGCGATCAAGCCCGCAGCCACGGACAGGATCAGTAAAAGATAATTGATTCGTTTCATTTTCTTAATGGTAACACTATAATTAATAACAATTTATAAATTCTTCAGGGCTGGTTTTGCACAGGTTGCCGAACCAGTATGAGTTTTCCACATAGACGTGGGAGCCGAGTGTATGGGTGTAGAGATACTCGTAGAGGTCCCTGTAGGTCTGGGAAGGATTGGCGGACAGCGTGTTCACGACGTTGTTCGAGAAGCGGTCGCTCATCCATATCTTGAGTTCAGCGGAATGATAGTCGGCGAACGAAGATTCGGCCTCCCCGGCGCTGGCTATGGCGAGCACTCCGGGTATATTCCGGGCCTGGAGGGCCATATTGCGTGAAAAGCAGGGCTCCAGAAGCAGAAGCATCTTCCTGAAGCGGTGCTCCGTGTACATCTGCTCCAGCGTCCGGCGGAAATCGGTGGCGGTGAAGATCTCACCCTCGCTGCGCCAGAGGAATCCGTTGGCCTTCTTGAACTGCTCCAGACAGCCGTGGCCGCTCCAGAACAGCAGAACGTCAGTACCCTCCGAAGTGTCCAGAACGACCGGAAGGCGGGCGCTGCCCCGGCCGAGCATTATGTCCTCTATGTCGCTGACTGACAGGGTGTCGCTGCTGTAGTCTATGACCGCGCTCCCGTACAGGTCCTCCCCGTCGGTACAGGTCCGGATCTCCCCCGGGAACACGTTCTTCGCATTATAGGCGAGCGCGTCGTCAACGACAAGTATTATATGGTCATCGTCCCAGCCGCCGCGGCGGAGCATCTGATAGACGTTCAGAACATCGGCCTGATGACGGTAGTTCTCCCATCCGCAGGATCCCTGCACCAGAAGCGCATAGCGGTCCTGAAGGGCCGGGTACTGCACCGGACTGTCCTCGTCCTCGATGTCCTCGTTTACAGTCGCCTGCCAATTCCACGCCGCCAGAGTGGACGCTGTGCGGTTACTGCCGTCATCGCTCATATAGTCGAGCGTGAGGAACTTGCCGCCGCGCACCATCCAATGCACATAAGTGCTCTGCAGCAGGCTCGTGCAGGCCTCGCTGTCGAAGCGCAGCACTCCGCTCGCCCCCACCAGCTTGACATAGGTGTCCGCCCTCTTCATAAGGGTCAGCAGCGAACGCATTCCAAGCACGTCCCATACGGGATAAGGGTCGTCTCCCAGGGAGGTGATCTGACGGATGATCTCGCCGGTGTCCATATCCTCCTCGAGATGATTTTTCACGAAAGCCGTCAGGCCGGCCAGAAGCAGAGCGTCGTACACCTGGGCCTCGGCGCCTGCCGGAGAATAACCGTAACGCTCCTCGTAGGCCACCTGGAATCCGGTGGAAGGGTCCGCATACGGAGCTATGCCCTCAGCTCCCTCGGCCAGATCGCCAAGCTCCAGCAAACGGGCGGAAAGCGCTCCGTTCGAGAAGAGAATGCGCGTGCTGGACATTCCCAGATCGGACCTGACTTCAAGCACCTTCTGAGCCTCGTCGGCGGAATTGACAGCGCAGATCAGGCAGTCCACCCCGGTCGCAAGTGCCGACAGGGCCTGATCCTCCAGGTTGTCGGACGTATATTGGAAATTGTTCTCCGGATAGAATTCCAGGCCAAGTTCGGTGGCCAGGAACGGAACCCATTCATAGAAAGTCTGCCCGTACTGGTCGTCAGGGCACAGCAGGCCGACAGTCTTCGCGCCGTACTCCCAGGCCTTGGCAAGCAGGGCCTTGCTCTGACTGACGTCCGTCTCGCAGAGCGACCACAGGAAAGGCTTCTCGGCCCTGTCTCCGGATTTGGTGACCGCGTAACGGCGGATTATGTTCTCGCTGCTCGCGCAGGGCACGATCATCGTCTTGCCGGCAGGCTTGCAGGCAGAAGCCATTATGTCCACGTTCTCGTTGCGCAGCGGTCCGACTACGAGCAGCAGGTCTTCGCGGGAAGCCAGCGCCGTGGCGAGCGAGTCCATATCGACGCTGTCCTCGTCATACCACTCCGTGTTCAGATGCACGATGAGGCTGTCCCCCGTTTCGGCCACATATTTCTGCGCCCGGTTCATATTGTAGAGCGCATAGCTGGCCATATTTTCCAGACGATGGCTGTACTCGCCGCTCTGGGTCACAGGCAGAACCACGGCTATGTTGTATTCAGCAGCCTGGTATTTGGACACATAGACTATCCGGTCGGGACCGGTGGTGCAGGCGGTCAGAAGACTTAGCGCGAGTGCCGCCGTAAGAAGTTTACCTGCTTTCATACTTCCGCTCCTCCTCCAGCGCCTGATCATAATATTTGTCGGCGATGCCCTCCAGACTGTCCGCGAAGGCATCGGAAATGACTATTTCGGGGTATCCGGACTCGAGACCCAGGTCCTCGTGGGAAGGAATCCGCTCCTCCCCGTTCCACCAGCGGAAGATCCAGTCCTCCAGGGCGTTGCCTATGTGCTTGACCACGGAGAAGGGCACCCTGGAGGAATACTGCTGCATATCGCAGTCGACTCCGACCGTGTAGAAACTGCAGGTGTTTTCCCTGTTATATCTGAAAAATCCCTGGGCCGAACCGCCGCACAAAGGCAGCACCAGTCCGTACCGTTCCTCAAGGCCATATGACATCTTGTAGGCATCCAGGGCCCGGTCGTAACCGCCTGATTCTTCGGAAAGATAGACGTTCGTTATGCCGATCCTGGAATTGCCGTCAGACAGTCCCGCCGCAAATCCGCCGTACATATCGCCCAGTTCGGGCGCGGAGGGATTGGCACTCACGCAGAGCACGTCAGTCACGTCCGGCAGGGCGTCCGCCACAAGCCTTCCGGCCTGGTAGTAAATCCCGTACTGGGGGATGCGCAGGGTGTATATCGGAAGGGTAAGGTCCGTGGTCTCCACGAGCAGGAAATCCACGTTGGAAGCTCTGGTGAGCAGATGTTCGTATTCGTGGAGCAGCGGCTCGAGGCCGTCATTGGCCAGAATGACCAGGGCCCTGCGGTCACTTTCCACGCTGCTCATATAGTCCAGCATATATTCGATGGTGGAGACGACCTTGGCCGTATCGGAAGGAATCTCGACGAGCGAGAGCATCATTCCGCACCCTTGGGCGCCCCTCACCACGCCGCGGTACATATCGTCCATATAGCCGACATCGCCGAGCGTTCCCTGCCGGGTGACGAAATACACCAGATCGCCGACATAGCTGTCCTCCTCGCCGCTAACCACATAAACGACCTTGCCCTCTTTCGTACAGGAAAGAAGGCAGGCCAATGATATCAGCACGAAAATGAATTTTCCGATTCGCGACCTGTACACTGCTAACTCAAACCGTCACGGTTTTCAAGGGCGCGAATTTACAATTATTACACGAAAACTCAAAGAGTTATTTTCGCGGAAGCGTCTCAATGTCAAGGCCGAGCAGACGGATCTTGCGAAGGACTTCGGGCCATTGGCAATCAATGAATTCGGCTCTCAGCGCGGCAAGCACCTTCTCGCGGGCGTCCGGACAGATGAAGTAGCCGATTCCGCGCCTGTTGTAGATGATTCCGTCGTCGGTGAGCTTCTCGTAGCTGCGCATTACGGTGTTCGGGTTCACCCCTATCTGCACGCCGTATTCGCGCACCGAGAGGACCCTGTCGTCAGGGGCCAATTGGCCTGAAAGAATCTGCTCGCAGATGGTGTCCGCTATCTGCAGATAGATAGGCTTGTTAGAATTGAACTCCATACTGCTAATGCTTTAAAGTCTTGACTCTCAGGTATGTCCAGACGCAGAGAGCCAGGATGATGGCGATGTTGATCACATATCCCGCGGTCCTTATCCGCGACAGGCTCAGGTCCGGTTCCTCCGCGAAATCGGTCAGCCAGTCGGCGTCCACTGACACTGCGAGGCAGGTGAAGAGGGTGAAAACCAGCGTAAGGCCGATCAGAACCAGGATGGTCTTGGCCACCTTGCTCTTCCTGAAATACAGCGCACCGATAAGGAAAGTAAGCGAAGTGGTGATCACGGTCATCACGCCGCTCCAGAACAGGTCGCAGGAACGGAGCAGGCCTGTGCTGTAATCGGCCATATCGTTGAATTCGTCGACCACCTCGCTGCCGGTGAATATCGCCGATGCCAATGTGGTTCCGCAGCCCGGATCGACCAGACACAGCAGTGCGTCGGCTGCGAGCGCTATCGCCAGGAATGCCAACGGGGTGAGAATGGCCACGTTGAGTATCATCGAGAGAGTCTTCTCGAAAGGCGATGCCGGGAGAAGCAGATAAAAGCTGCCGCGGCGCTTCTCGGTGAGGTAGCCGTACTCCTTGGCAGGCATTATTATATAAAGTATGGCGAAAAGTACGATGAAGGTTATGAACCTTCCGACCAGGCCGTACGAGCCCCAGGCGCCGTCAGCGATAAGCTGAACGGTACCGCAGAAAAGGTAGGCCATCACGCCGCCCAGAGCGGTGAGAAGGACCGTAAGCCAGTTGTCATTGAATACGCCGCGAAGGTCGCTGACGTAGTATTTTCCGAATCTTCTGAAATCAAATGTATTGTTCATAATGCGTTCCTCCCCTATTTGTTGTCCTCTGAAAATACTGCCTTGAACCAGTCCTTGTTCTGGTGCACGGCGTTCGAGAGCGCTTCGATATTCACCTTGCTGTCAAGGCCTTCGGTGTTAGGAAGCACCTGGATGCATCCGCCCGGAATCAGCTCGCTGTACAGAGCATCCGGACGGGGCTGCGAACCGTAGTCGAAATACAGCTTGGCGGAGATCCGCTCCAGGCTGGCATTCAGGAGCACGTCCCTTCTGTCCAGGATTATCACCGGATCTATAATGTTCTCGAGGTCCCTGACCTGGTGCGTGGAGATGACTATGGTGGAGTCCTCGGCGGTGAACTGCATCAGGACCTTGCGGAACTGCGCCTTCGACGGGATGTCGAGCCCGTTCGTCGGCTCATCCATAAGAATGAACCTGCTTCCGCTGGCCAATGCGAACGCAATGTGGGTTTTCTTGAGCTGGCCGGTGGACATACGGTCCATCCTGTGGTCCTTCGGGACTTCGAAGATGGCGAGAAGCTCGTTGAAGGTCTCAGCGGAAAATCCGCTCCAGAGCTTGCCGTAATTGGCGGCGAACTCCTCCGGAAGCATTGAGATCTCCGGGACGTCCTCGCTGAGGTAATAGATCCGGTCGAGCAGTTCCGGCTTGCGGTCATAAGGCTGGAGGCCGTCGATGTCTATCGTGCCGGCCTGTGGCTTCTTGAGCCCGCACAGAAGAGTAAGAAGAGTGGTCTTTCCTACTCCGTTTTCTCCGAGAAGTCCGTAGATGTTGCCCGGACGAAGCTCCAGAGAAATATTCTTCAGCACCTCCTGGTGCCCGTAAGAATAACT
>CAVBDE010000071.1:0-6881 GCA_963594055.1 Anaerovoracaceae bacterium
CCCCCGGCGCGGAAAGATAGAAAAACGCCCTCGAGACTTTCCCGAAGGCGTTGTTATAACGAAGAAAATTACTATATTTGCAACCCCAAAGCCACTTTAGCTCAGTCGGTAGAGCAGCGCATTCGTAACGCGCAGGTCGCGAGTTCGAGCCTCGTGAGTGGCTCCAGATTATTTCTTCGAGCGCTTTTGTATCGCATTTACCAGGCATACGAAAGCGCTTCCTATTATGGCCGCGCACACGGACCCGGTCAGCACGGCGATCTTGCCGGTAGCTCTAAGCTGCTCAGTCACAGCAGGAATCTGATCACCGAACGAGAGAGTGTCCACGAAGATGCTCATCGTGAATCCTATACCTCCTAGGCAGGCTACTGCGAGGAACATCGGCCAGGTCGTGCCCTGGGGCTTCTCTCCTATGCCAAGCTTTACGCAGATCCAGCTCAGAAGCGTGATGCCCACAGGCTTTCCGATCACCAGACCGAGGATAATGCCAAGTCCCACTCCTCCGGCCGTCAGTGCGCTCGGATCAAGCTCCACGCCCGCATTGGCAAGTGCGAAAAGAGGCATAATCAGGTAGTTCACCCACGGAGAAAGTGCGCGCTCGAGGGTGTAGCTCATATTTACGGACCCGTTGGCAGTGCTCTTGATCACGCGAAGGTAGTGCCTCTGCGGACCGCTCGGGAAGCCCATTCCGGACTCGATGTCGTCGTATTTGAGGAAGTTGTCCCACGAATCCTGTATGCGGGTGTAAACTTCTTTCTTGTCGTAACGTGATTTGTTAGGGATCACGAAGGCCATAACCACACCGGACATAGTGGCGTGGATGCCGCCGTAGTAGAACAGAATCCAGATGCCCAGCGCGATCACCAGGTAAGGGAACATCCTCTTCTCACCGAGTTTTCTCATTAGAAGGGCCAATCCTATAAGCAGGAACGCCGCCAGAAGCAGCTTGCCGTTGATGGCCCCGCCGTAGAAGAGAGCCACCACCAGAATGGCTATCAGGTCATCGGCTATGGCCAATGCCGTAAGGAACACCTTCATCGCCACCGGAACCTTGTCGCCCAGGGCCGAAAGTATGCAGACCGCAAATGCGATATCGGTCGCCGTAGGGATTCCCCAGCCTGTGGCGCCGGGACCGCCGTGGTTCACCAGGGTGAAGATGAGGGCGGGGCAGATCACGCCGCCGAACGCCGCGATTACCGGAAGCATCGCCTTCTTCGGGGAAGAAAGCTCTCCGTATGCGACTTCGCGCTTGATCTCCAGACCTACTGTGAAGAAGAATATCACCATCAGGATGTCGTTGATGAATTTCCCTACGTTCATATCCTTAGGGAAATAGACATTGATGGCGTTGTCCGGACTGGCCAGCTTGATGGTCAGTTCAGTGTTCAGAATGTCGTGATAGAATCCTTTGGTAGCGGGCAGATTGGCCAGCAGAAGGGCCACCACCACGCAGAGCAGAAGAAGCGCTCCCTGGAACCAGGGCTGATTGGACAGCTTCGAACCTTTCTCACGAAAGACTTTTCTGGTTTTGTTCCAGGCGTAGATAGGAATAAGTTTCATATTAATAAATGATTCTAAAATCGATGGTTCCGTTCCCGCAGAAACTTCCCTTTATTGTGCAGCCGCCTTCTTCGCGGGCGCTCAGTGCGCGCGGCGTATCCAGCTCTATGGCTACGAAATCGCCGGTTCTGAGGTAGCAGACGCTTGAAACCCTGCTTATGGCCTTCTCCACGGCTTCGCGGCTGTCGGAAGGGTGCAGGAAAATCTGCCGGCCGTCTTTCTGAAGGGAGAAACGGTTGTCAGGTTCGCCCAGTGTGAGGGGATTGTAGAGCGGATGGGGAAGAAATGAAGTGTGGTCCAGGCAGCTTGCGCAGGCCCATCCCTGCTCCGGGATATCCAGAAGTTCGGAAGGGTAGAGGAACACTCCGTAGTTGACGGCGTCGTAGTACCTGGAGGCGAATTTTTCACCTATGCTGCGGCCCGGCTTGCTGATGCGGGCGAACAGAACCGGGGAGAATTTTAGAGACGATATGGACTCCGGGACGAAGAAATCATCATTGTCCTTTTCCCACGTCGTATCCGGCCTGACTGTGACATTCCCTGCAGAGGTAAGCACTACGATATTCATAATGAACCAACTTCAATTTGCGGCGCAAAAGTAATCAAAAATTACTAAATTTGTAACCGTATGAAACGAAAAGACATCAAATATCCTGACTACCCGTTCACCAGAATGCTTCAGGTGAAAGTGGAGGATTCCTCAAAGGGAAAACACCAGTTCGACGAAAACTATCCATATCTTGACGACAGTTTCCATTACAGGTTCAACCGCACTCTCAACGCCTTCGTGCTGCGCTGGATAGACAACATCTACCACCGCGTCTGCCTGGGCCTGAGAATCGAGGGTAGGGATATTCTGAAGAAATACAGGAAGGAACTTTCGAAGGGCGGCGTGTCTGTGTGCAACCACGTCTTCCGCGAGGACGCAGTGATGGTGTGCAGGGCTCTGGGCATCTACAGGAAGATGCACATCATAATGTTTGCCAAGCATTTCAATGCCAGCGCCATACAGTACTGGATGCTCCGATATATGGGCGGCATCCCGATAGCCGAGAATATGTCCGGCCTCAAGGCCTTCAACAGCGCCCTGGACGAATACAATTCTCGCGGGGAGTGGATACACGTGTTCCCGGAGGAAGTGCGCTGGGATCTTTATCCGTACATCAGGCCTTTCAGAAAAGGCCCTTTCACGATGGCCTACAAATATGACTGTCCGCTCGTTCCGCTGGTCATCACCTACAGGGAGCGCAAGGGCCTCTACAGGCTCACCGGCCCGAAGGACGTGCCTCTCTATACCATAAGGATATTGGAGCCTATCTTCCCGGACCGCACAAAAAGCCGCGAAAGCGAGGTCCGCAGGATGCTGGAACTCGCTCACGCACGTATGGTTGAAGGGGCTGGAATCGAGAACAATCCGTGGCCGGCTAATCCTTCCGAGTTAGGCGCTTGAAGATGCTCTCCTTCTCCTGATTCTGCATCAGGTGAACTATCTTGAACTGGCCGTCGCGAAGTCCTTTGCGAAGGCTTTCCCTTTTGAATGCCCTGTAGCTGTCCATCTCCAGACGGAATGTGCTCGGGTTTTTGAGCCTGAGGGACTTTCTCTTCGCGGCGTACTCGGTGTTGTCTTTCTGGAGTTTCTGGTCCACCATTTCGGAGAATTCGCTGGCGGTAACCTGGTCCACAGGCTTTTCGAACTCGTAGAAGAAGTCGTAGCGTGATTTCTCCACGTCTGCGAAACCCACGAAGAACTTGGCCTTCAGGGACTTTTCGCTCTCCGCCCAATGGACGGCGTCGATGAACTGCTTCTCGTAGAGCTTCTCGCCGGTGATGCTGACTATGCCGTTGATCTTCTGGACCATATGGACACGCGGGGTGTTCTTGTACTTCGGCCCGCAGACCACCAGGTCGTTCATATTGTAGCGGTACAGGCCGTTGAAGGTGCTGATGTAGACGCAGTAGTTCTTCCCTTCCTCCAGCTCGTGGAGCATCAGGAAATGCTTGTTCTTGCTCTCAAGTTCGCTTTCTTCCACGAATTCCATAAAGTGGAACTGCGCGTAAGGCACGCTCCAGTTCGACAGGTCGAACGGCATTCCGAAACGGCATTCCGATGCGAAATATCCTATCTCGATGTGTCTGAGGTTCTTGGGGAAGGCGTCGATGAACTTGTCTATGTAGATCTGGGTGTTGCCGCATTTCCAGGTGTTCAGACCTGCGAATTCGGGCCAATAGTCTTTCGGAAGCGGATGAGGGTGCTTCTCCTTGATCTCGCGGAGCTCGCGTGCGCGCTTCGGGTTCGGGTGCAGGCGGTCCTTGAGAAGTTCCCTGATCTCGGGTTCTATGTTGACTTTTTCGCTCAGGGTTCCGTGTTCAATGTCATCCACATAGTCGTCGTAGAATTCCTCCGCGTTCTTGAGAAGCTCGGTGATGGTGGAAGGATTGGCAGTGACGATAAGGGACAGATCCCTGCACTCTATGGCCATACGCATTATGGCGTAGTATCTGGCGGTGTAGTCGGATATGTCCGCGAGGAAGTACGGGTTGGCTATCTTCGAGCGCAGAATCTTCGATGATGAGGCCTGGGTGTATCCGGAGATGGATCCGACAGGGATGCCGGTCTTCGTGCGGCCTTCGATGGCGGGGCTTACGACCACCAGGTATTTGCCTCCGACCACGCGCGGGTCGCGGGACAGAATCCAGAACCAGAGGTTGGAAATCCTGTGCGACACGTGCTTGTAGGCGTATGATATAGGGAGAAATTTGGGCTTGGCAGTGGTGCCGGAAGTGGTGGCGTACATAAACGGATGTCCCGGAACCAGCACGTTCTCCTCTCCGGCGAGCTGTCTGTCCACGTATGGACGGAACGCCTCGTAGTCCGAAGGTGAAATCTTCTCCCTGTAGCGTGCGATGAGAGTCTGGTCGTCGGGAGCGTCGAGTATGTAGGCGAAATCGTGTTCGCGTCCGTAAACGGTGTCCCTGTTATAGGCCAGGATATGTCTGAGAGTATGGCAGGATGCCCAGAACGGATTCTGAAGGGCCCGGTCCATAATGGCCTTCTCCCTTCCGCCCTTGATTGAGTAGTAGGCTTTTATAACCGATCCGATTATTTTCCCCATTTCTGTTTGAGCTTTTCCACGCCCGTGCTCATGGCGTATTCGTTTTCAAGCCTGGAGAACTGCTTCTTCGTGTCGAGCATAAAGGCTCCGTTCTGTATCCAGCTGAAGTAGGCGCGGTCTGTGCCGAACACCTCTCTGGCCTTGCGGCCCTTGTATTTGCCGAAATTGATCACCGCCTCGCCGTCTTCGCCTTCGATCAGCATTCCGGCGAAATCTATGCTTTTCCTGCTGGCAAATGAGGCGAGCGAACTGACATCGTTCTTCAGCGTGTCGGGGTAGCGGTCCAGCTGGCCCTTGAGAACGGCGTAGGTGGCCAGCGTGTCGGCCTCGGCCGTGTGCGCGTTGTCGAAATCTTCTCCGCCGCAGTAGAATCTGTAGGCGGCCTTGAGGTTGCGCGGCTCCATGGCGTGGTAGATGTTCTGTACATCCACCATTTTAGGACTGTGCAGGTCCACGTCGAGTTTTTTTCCTGTGAGTGCGACCCTCTCGAATTCCTCCGCAAGCATAGGGAGGTCGAATTTGGCCGAGTTGAATCCGGCCAGGTCGCTGTCCTTCAGCCATTCGGCCACTTCGTCGGCCACTTCATAGAAAGTAGGGCAGTCCACGAGCATATCGTCCGTGATGCCGTTCACTTTCGAAGCTGACGGATCGATAGGCCTCTGGCATTTGTTCTCGTAATCCCAAGGCTTTATCTTCCACGTCTTTACGGCGTCAGTGCCGTCGGGGAAGACTTTAACGAAGCTCAATTCTATTATGGAATCGTGCGGTATGTTGAGCCCCGTGCTTTCTATGTCGAAGAATATCAGGGGGCGGGTAAGGTTCAGGTTCATAAGTTTTTATCGATTAGGATATCATAATCGGCATTATGATGCCGCAGATCTTCTCGGTTTTGGCCTCCTCGTCGGAAGGAACTATGAGAGCGGCGCGTCTGGCGTCGGCGAATTTCATCACTATGCTCTCGCAGTTCATATTCGAAAGTATCTCTATGAGGAAGCTGCTCTTGAATCCTATGCTCAGAGTGTCGCCCTGGTATTCGCAAGGCACTTTCTCGTATGCCGCGATGGCGAAGCTGAGGTCCTGTGCGGTGATCTCCAATTGGCCTTCGCTGAGCTCGAACTTGATGTGGTTCGAAGCTTTGTTCGCGCAGACTGCCACACGCTTCACGGTGTTCAGGAGCTGCACGCGGTCTATCTTCAGGATATTTGAGTTGTTCTGAGGGATGACATCGCGGTATTTAGGATAACGGCCGACTATGAGGCGGCAGATCATCGTGGTGTCGTCGAACTTGAAGATGGCCGAGCTCTCGTCGAAATTCACTTCCACTTCGGCGGTGTCCTTGCCAATGGTGTTCTTAAGCACGAGGGCAGGCTTCTTGTGCAGGATGAAGGATGTCTTCACCGGGCTCTTCAGCTGGTCGTCGGTGTAGCAGATGAGCTTGTGCGAATCGGAAGCCACGAGGGTGGTCTGGTCCGTGTCGATGTCGAAGAAGATACCGTTCATCGTAGGGCGCATCTCGTCGTCTGCGGTGGCGTAAACCGTGGATGAGATGCCGTTTACCAGTGCCTGTGCCGGGAATACGATGTTCTGCGTGTTGTCGCAGCTGTCGGAGATCTCCGGATAATCTTCTGACGGATAATATGGAAGTGAAGAGTTACCGCTGTTCCAGGTACATTCGAACGAATTGGCCGAAGTGGTCTTGATGACTATCGGCTGGTCCGGAAGCGACTTGACGAGCTCTATGAGCTGATGCGAAGGAACGGCGATGTTGCCTTCTTCCCTGCAGTCAACGTGGAGAGTGGTGCGCAGCGTAAGTTCCTGGTCGGAAGCTGTGATTACGAGTGAATCGCCTTCCGCCTGAAACAGGAAATTGTCCAGAATGGGGAGGACCGTCTTCGAAGGGATGGCCTTGGACACGTCCATCAGACCTTTAAGAAGCTCTGCGCTTGAAACATTGAATTCCATATAGTACCGTTTTAAGTTTACTTTGTTTATAACCGCACAAATTTACAAAAAATATTTGTAATCTTGCTTTGACGGCAAAATCCTTTGTTTTGAAGGTCGCGATATATTTCGTATCTTTGTTCACTCACACCGGAATGATAACCAACATGATAACAGTTCATCTGCCTTACAATACCTTAAGAACACTGATAGGGGGGGTAACTCTCTAATAGATAATAATATATAGAATACGCTAGCGGCGTCGGC
>CAVBDE010000072.1:0-6748 GCA_963594055.1 Anaerovoracaceae bacterium
GTCGGGATGAGGCGACTCGAACGCCCGACCCCTACGTCCCGAACGTAGTGCGCTAGCCAACTGCGCTACATCCCGATGCCTTAAGCAAGACCCGCCTCTTTCGAAACGGGTCTGCAAAGATAACAATTATTCTGAAATTACGGTACCTTCTTTTACACATCTTACAGAATATGCATCAGCCTTGCTTCCTGAGGCCAGAGGAGATACTGAATCGTAGGTGTCCTCGTGGTCGAATGCCAGGATCGCATTGGCAGTGCCCTCCTGATAATATGAATCGGTCTCCTCGACGGCAGGGGTGCAGGACCAGTAGTTGCCCCAGACGCCGCTCTTCGAACCGTAAAGCATGGCGTATGAACCGTCATATCTGGCTGCGGCAGGGAAGAAGAGGCTTCCTTCCTTTACATTGAAATGCCATCCGCAGTTGTAGTCAGCCGCTGTGATGACTCCGTCTCCGTTAATGTCGGCCACGTCGAGGTCAGTATAGCTTACGGTGTAACCGCCGGTCGCGGTGAAGTAGCTGAGAGCCTTGGCGGCAGGAACGCTGTAGCCGGCAGGACAAGGGTCGAAGATGGTCTTGGTCTCGCCCCAGAGGTGGTCGTTCTTGTCCTCAGCCTTGAGCCAGTCACAGGAAGTTCCGGTAGAGTACTGCGCGAAGTTTGAAAGGCAGACGGTAGGATTGGCAATGGCATACTCGAGGGTGTTGTTAACAGTGCTGTACCAGTTGGAGTTGCTTATGGAGATCTGCTCGCCTTCGGCGTTGTAGACAGGGTAGCCGACTGTGGAAGCGTCGCCCGTTCTGGTAGGTGATGAAGGGAACGGATCCTTGCGGCCCCACTGGTAAAGCAGGCCGTAGCACTTGGTGTCGTCGCCTTCGCCGAGTTCTGCAGTGAGTGCGCCCAGGTTAAGGTTGCAGATTTCGACGTCGTTCTTGGCAGTTACCGAGGTGAGCTTGTCTTCCGGAGCCCAGATATGCCAGCTCCAGGCTACGGCTCCGTCGCTGTCAAGAGCGGCGATGACGGCGTTGCCTTTCGAACCGTCATAATGGAAGCTGATCTCTATGCCGTCGAATGACACCTCGGTGACGAGGCCCTTGACGGATTCCCATACGAGGGATGCCGAAGCGGTGGCGACGCCGGTGGCTGAGAGAGGAATGTCGGCTGACACTGCGCCGTTGCCCCTGACGGTACCGTCGAAATGATAGTCGCCGGCGTCATATACGACGTAGCAGTTCGCATTGCCGTTCGCGTCGAGATCTGAAGGGTCTACGGCTGGATCTGTGTTTTCTGATTCGGTGCAGGATGCCAGAAGGGCGAGTCCAAGCACGAAAAAAAGCGGTTTTTTCATACTACTAACTTATAAATTGTAATTAAAAAATATCTGTGATGGCTTAAAAATAAGCCGGGCAAGTGAGAAACCTGCAGATGGAAAAGAAAAAAGTGATGCAACTTAACGTTGCATTCGTTTGATAATCATAGATATGTCGATGGCTTTCTTCATTACGGAATGCGAAGGTATGGAAAAATTTCTGTACTTCCAAATCGTAACTATGATTTTTTACGGAGGCCTGAAACGAAAACAGGAGGAAGACTTCCGTCCCCCTCCTGTACGATGGCGTGTATCTGTCTGATTAGTATGACAGTGCGATGGCGATGAAGTCCTCAGCCTTGAGGGCTGCACCTCCGATGAGGCCGCCGTCGATGTCCTTCTGGGCGAAGAGCTCCTTCGCATTTGAAGGCTTGCATGATCCGCCGTAGAGGATTGAGGTCTCCTCAGCCACCTTCCCGCCGAATTTCTCAGCGATGGTCTTGCGGATGAATGCGTGGATCTCCTCAGCCTGCCCGGCTGTGGCGGTCTTGCCTGTTCCTATGGCCCATACAGGCTCGTATGCCACGATGATGTGGCTCATGTCCTCGGCGGTGAAGTTGTAGAGGACGTTCTTGATCTGTGCTGCGCATACGTCGAAATGCTTGCCTGCCTCTCTCTCCTCGAGGTTCTCGCCTACGCAGAGGATGACGTCAAGGCCGTGTGCGAGTGCGAGCCTGGTCTTCTCCACGAGCTTCTCGTCAGTCTCTCCGTAGTACTGACGGCGCTCTGAGTGTCCGAGGATGGTGTATTCGCATCCTACTGACTCGAGCATGCTTGCAGACACCTCTCCGGTGTATGCACCCTTCTCCCTGTCTGCGCAGTTCTCGGCTGACAGACCTACTGCTGAGCCCTTTACGACTTCAGCTACCGGATAAAGGTGTGTGAAAGGGGTAGCGATGATAAGTTTAACATCTGCAGGGACCTCTGCGGCGCCCTTTACGACTGCCTTTGCGAGTTCAACTCCTTCTGGAACCGTAGTGTTCATCTTCCAGTTACCGGCGACAATTTTCTTTCTCATATTCTGTATGTTTTATGTATTTGTTTTCGCGACGCGAATTTACATTCTTTTGCTGAAAAACACAATTATTCTTAAATTTGTAGACTTTACTAATTAAGTTTCGTATTACTAAATCATTCGATGAAGAATTTTGTAGAAGAATTAAGATGGAGGGGGATGCTTCAGAACAGTACCCCGGGTATTGAGGAAGAACTTGAAAAGGGACCTATGTCAGCCTATGTGGGCATCGACCCGACCGGAGACAGCCTTCATATCGGGCATCTGGTCAGCATAATGATACTCAAGCATTTCCAGGCCTGCGGGAACAAGCCGTACGCTCTCATCGGAGGCGCCACCGGCATGATAGGCGACCCGTCGATGAAGAGCCAGGAGCGCAATCTTCTGGACGAGAAGACATTGGCCCACAACGTGAAGTGCATCAAGGCCCAGCTCGCCCGTTTCCTCGATTTTGATTCCGACGCCCCGAACAAGGCGGAACTTGTGAACAACTACGACTGGATGAAGGACTACACCTTCATCAATTTCACCCGCGACATCGGCAAGCTCATCACCGTCAACTATATGATGAGCAAGGACTCCGTGAAGAAGCGCCTGTCCAGGGACTCCAGCGAGGGCATGTCCTTCACCGAATTCACATACCAGCTCCTGCAGGGCTATGACTTCCTGTATCTGTATGAGCACAAGGGCATTAAGCTTCAGCTTGGCGGAGCGGACCAGTGGGGTAACATCACCACCGGCGCCGAACTCATCCGCAAGACCCTCGGGAAGGAAGTCTATGCGCTCACCTCGCCTCTCATCACGAAGGCCGACGGAGGCAAATTCGGCAAGACCGAGAAGGGCAACATCTGGCTCGACGCCGAGCGCACCAGCCCTTACCGGTTCTATCAGTTCTGGCTCAATGTCAGCGATGAAGACGCGCAGAGATACATCAAGATATTCACGATGCTGGACCGCGAGACCATAGAGGCCGCGATCGCAGAGCATCTCCAGGACCCGGGACGCAGATCCCTCCAGAAGCTTCTGGCCAGGGAAGTCACCATAATGGTTCACGGCGAGCAGAACTACGAGATGGCCCTCAAGGCCTCCCAGATGCTGTTCGGCAAGGCCACATCCGATGACCTTCGCAGCCTGGACGAGAACACATTCCTGTCGGTGTTCGACGGAGTGCCTACATTCGAAGTGTCCAAGGCTGACCTGCCTGTCGGAATCCTCGATTTTCTGGCCGAGAAGACGCAGATCTTCCCGTCCAAGGGCGAGGCCCGCAAGATGATACAGGGTAACGGATTTTCCCTGAACAAGGAGAAGATCACCGACATCGCCCGCGAGATCACGGAGCAGGACATCATAGACGGCAAATACATCCTCGCCCAGAAGGGCAAGAAGGACTATTTCATAGTAATCGTAAAGTAAATGGAAGGACAGTCAACCAGACAGCAGAAAGTCAGCCGCGAACTTCAGAGGGACCTCGCCGAGATTCTGCGCAGCAAGGGTATGGCCGCGTTCGGCGGGGCCATGGTCACCGTGAGCGAGGTGCGCATCAGCCCGGACCTTTCCATCGCGAAGGTCTATGTGAGCATCTTCCCTTCCGCCCGCCAGGAGGAGGTGATGAAGACTCTCGAGGAGAACAAGCGCAAACTTCGCGGCGAACTTGGCCATCTGGTAGCCAAGCAGTTGCGTATAGTTCCTGAGCTTGATTTCTATCTGGACACCACTCTCGACTACGCCGAGCACATAGAGGAACTTTTGAAAAAATAAGGAACAGTTGGCATTCACGCGGAAAATAGCGAAGCGATACCTGTTCGCGAAACGGTCGAACAACATAGTGACCTGGATTTCGCGCATCGGGGTCATCGGCATAGCCATAGGCAGTGCGGCGCTGGTCATAGTGCTCTCTGTCTTCAACGGCTTCACTTCGCTGATAGAAAGCAACATAGATGCCAATTCCCCGTATTACCGCATCGAACCCGTCACCGGGAAGACCATACCGTCCAGCGCTGAACTGGTGGAGAAGCTCTCCGCTGTCGAGGGCGTGGATTACGCCGAAGCCGTGGTGGAGGAGAGGGTCGCTGCCAGTTATGACGGCACCCAGGGCATAGTGACTCTGCGCGGCGTGCCGTCGGCCGACGGGTTTTCAGTCAGTGCCGACGCCGCGCGGATGCTTGGCATCAATGTCCGCCTGCTCTCGCCGCTCGACCTCTACTATCCGGCCCTGACGGAGAAAAGCACCATGCATGCCAATCTGCGCCGCGAAAGCGGCCGTCCGGAGGCCGTGGCCAATGTCAGCGGCACGACGGTTATAGCTCCTATCGGCAGGGCCCGCAAACTCCTGGGCTGGCCGGACGGAACCGCTTCATACATAGACCTTTACTGTGAAGGACTTGGCGGGGCCATCCCTTCGGTGGAGGTGATAAGAAGGCTCCTCGGAGAGAACTACGCCGTGCGTAACAGGGTGGAGCAGAACGCCGAAATCTACAAGGTGATGCGTTCCGAGAAATGGGCCATCTATATGATACTTCTCTTTATGGTGGTCATCGTGGCTCTGAACATCTATTCCAGCCTGTCGATGCTGATAATGGAGAAGAAGCGCGACATCTTCAGCCTGAAGGCGATGGGCGCCACCGGGCGTTCCATACGCAGAATTTTCTTCAGCGAGGGTATGATGATGACCCTGACAGGTCTTGTCGCTGGAGTGCTGGTGGGACTTCTGGTCTGCTGGGCGCAGCAGAAGTGGGGTCTTATCGGTATGCCGGGTAACGGCATAGTGTCGTCTTACCCTGTGAAGGTCAAGGCTCTGGACATATTGCTGAGTCTGGGCGGAGTCACCCTGATAGGCGCACTCATTTCCAGGGTAAGCGTAATGTCATTGGACAACAGTTAGAATTATGAGTATCAGAAAAACAATATTTACAGCTCTGCTGGCGGTTCTGCCGGTAGCGGCCTTCGCCCAGCAGGGCGGCATCTCGGAGCAGATGCTTTCGGACTTCCGCAGCGCTTTCAAAAACACTCCCGAGCAGAAAGCCATTCGCAACGCACTGAACTCCACGTCTATAGCCACATTGGCAGTGAACGCTGAGAACGCGGCGATGATCGACACCCACTTCTCGGACAAGGTGACCACGAAGGGCATCACCGACCAGAAGCGGTCCGGCCGCTGCTGGCTCTTCACCGGCCTCAACGTGCTTCGCGCCGAGGCGATTCACAGGAACGGCTGGGGCGAGTTCGAGTTCTCGCAGAGCTATGTCTTCTTCTACGACCAGCTCGAGAAGGCCAATCTCTTCCTGCAGGCCATCATCGACACCAGAAAGCTCCCTGTCGACGACCGCAAGGTGGACTGGCTGCTCAGCAATCCTCTGTCCGACGGCGGCACCTGGACCGGCGTGGCCAATCTCGTGATGAAATACGGCGCCGTGCCTGCCGAGATTATGCCCGAGTCCCTCATCGCGAACAACACCACGGCCTACGCTACCCAGATGAAGACCCTTCTTCGTCAGGACGCCCTCGCCCTGCGTGATGCCAAGTCCGACAAGGCCGCGCTCAAACTGAAAAACGGGATGCTCTCCGAAGTGTACAGGATACTTTGCCTTAGCTTCGGTCAGCCGCCTGTCGAGTTCGAGTGGACCTGCTACGATGAGAAGGATCAGAAGGTGAGCACCAGGACCTACACTCCGAAGTCTTTCTATCAGGAATATGTGGGCCTGGACCTGAACAACGGCTACGTGATGCTGATGAACGATCCGAGCCGCGAATACTACAAGGTATATGAGATAGAATACGACCGCCACACCTACGACGGAGACAACTGGCTCTACCTGAACCTTCCTGTGGACCGCATCAAGGAGATGGCCGTCGCCAGCATCAGGGACAACAATGCGATGTATTTCAGCTGCGATGTGGCGAAGTTTCTGAACCGCGACAACGGCACGCTCGATCTGGCCAATTTCGACTATTCTTCGCTTCTGGGTGTGGAATTCACTATGGACAAGAAGCAGCGCGTCCAGACCCACGCCAGCGGCTCCTCACACGCGATGACTCTCGTGGCGGTGGACATAAACGAGGCCGGCAAGCCTGTCAAGTGGATGGTGGAGAACAGCTGGGGCAAGTCCAGCGGCTACCGCGGCCATCTGATTATGACCGACGAGTGGTTCGACGAATATATGTTCCGTCTGGTGGTCGAGAGGAAGTACGTTCCTGAAGACCTTCTTAAACTTCTGGATACCAAGCCGATACAGCTTCCTGCCTGGGACCCTATGTTTATGGGAGAAGAATAGAGAGCCTGATGTTCTCACGGCTGCTCCACAGCCAGATATTGTCACCTTCAAGTTTGACGACCTGCAAGGTGACATTTTTTTTGACCTTGTCCGTGCC
>CAVBDE010000073.1:0-6700 GCA_963594055.1 Anaerovoracaceae bacterium
AAGACCCTGCACTGGTGCGACTACGACTGGACCGACACCGACAAGATAGACTATTCCGACCGGGCGAACTGGTCACGGCTCCTCTCCATCATAAAGTTCTGGGCAGGAAAGGGCGTGGACGGATTCCGCTGCGACATGGTCGAACTGGTCCCGGTGGACTTCTGGCATTTTCTCATAACCGAAGCGAAAATTGAATACCCTTCGCTGCTCTTCTTCGGTGAGGCCTACGGACTGGAGAATTACAGCCGTTTCATCCATGAAGCGCTGTTCGACCTTCTGTACGACAAATCGGGCCTCTACGACACTCTGAGGGCCGTGACCTGCGGGCGGGCTTCCACACGCGGGATAACTGCCAATTGGCAGAGACTCGGGCCTCTGCAGCCGCGGATGCTCAACTTTCTGGAGAACCACGACGAGCAGAGGCTCGCATCCGCATGGTTTGCCGGCAGGGCGCAGAACGGCTATGCCGCGCTCGCGGTGAGCGCTCTGTTCTACCCGGCGGCGTTTATGCTGTACTTCGGGCAGGAACTGGGCGAGAACGCCGCCGACGGCGCTGAAGGGCGCACCTCCATCTTCTCGCATGCCAGACCGGTCAGAATCGGCAGGCCGGACGCGGAGCAGAAAGCGGTATTGGCAGTGTACAGGAAGGTTCTCTCACTCAAGGAAGAACTGGGCGAAGCTCCGAACTACGATCTGTGCTGGTGTCAGGATGCGGGCCGCGGGTTCAACCCGGACAGGCATTTCGCGTTCCTCAGGGGCGGGAACACCCTGGTGGCCTGCAATTTCGACAGTGAACCGGCGCAGATGACCATATACATACCGTCAGATGCGGGAGCAGAGTTTCCGTGTGAGGTGCAGGTAAATATACCGGCGATGGATTTTACAATTATCAAGAAATAATGTATTTTTGCGACGCGAAAATTCAAAACAACATTTACATAAAATGAAAGGTTCAATTATTATTCTTTGCGGCGGCGGTCCAGCCCCTGGTATGAATACCGTCGTATGTTCCGTAGCCAAGACCTTCCTGGCCAACGGATATCGTGTAATCGGTCTTCACGGAGGTTACAGCGGACTCTTCTCCAAAAATCCGCGCACCGAGGACATCGACTTCTTCAAGGCAGACGCATATTTCAACAGAGGCGGCAGCTATCTTCAGATGAGCCGTTTCAAGCCGACTGCAGAGGACTTCGAGAAGAACTTCAACCTTGACCTCTTCAAGGAGAACGACATCAAGCTGCTCGTTACCGTGGGCGGCGACGACACCGCTTCCACAGCGAACAGAATCGCCAAGTTCCTCGAGGCCAAGAAGTACCCTATCGCCAACATCCACGTACCCAAGACCATAGACAACGACCTTCCGCTCCCGAACAATACTCCGACCTTCGGATTCAACTCTGCCAAGGACGAAGGCGCGCACATCGCACGTACCGCATACGAGGATGCCCGCACTTCAGGAAACTGGCTTCTCATCTCTGCGATGGGACGCAGCGCAGGCCACCTTGCACTTGGCATCGGTGAGGCTACGCACTGCCCTATGACCATCATCCCGGAGATGTTCAACAAGACCGAAATCGGCATAGACAAGATCATCAAGCTTACACTCGGCTCCATCATCAAGCGCAAGATTCTCGGCATCGACTACGGCACCGTAGTGGTCGCTGAAGGCGTATTCCACGACCTCGATCCTGAAGAGATCAAGGCTACCGGAGCCAACCTCACCTACGACGAGCACGGACACCCTGAGCTCGGCAAGATCTCCAAGGCCGTGATGTTCAACGATATACTCGAGAAGGAATTCAAGAAGGCCGGCATGAAGATCAAGACCCGTCCTATCGAGATAGGCTACGATGTACGCTGCCAGGACCCTATCGCATTTGACCTCACATACTGCACCGAACTGGCAATGGGCGTCTATGAGCTCTTCGAGAAGGGCGAGACCGGATGCATGGTATTCGTTGACCATAACGGAGATGCCAAGCCTCTCTACCTGCACGACCTGCAGAACGAGGAAGGCAAGATTCCTCCTCGTCGCGTGAACATCGAGGGCGGTACCGCACAGAATTACTACAATCACATCTGTCACTACATAACAGAAGCTGATTACGAAGCTGCCAGAAAGTACGTTCCCAATCCTGAGGACTACGACTTCAAGAAGATTTTAAACTGGTAACCTCTTAACGCGAAGAAGGGACTGACCGACGGCCAGTCCCTTCTTTTTTAATGACTTGCACAGAAATCTAATAGTTCTCCGACAGAATCTCGAAATAAGACTTCGGATGCGCGCATACCGGACAAACCTCCGGAGCGCTCTCTCCTACCACGATGTGGCCGCAGTTGCGGCACTCCCACACCTTGACGGAACTCTTCGCGAACACTTCCTGCGCTTCCACGTTCTTCAGAAGCGCGCGGTATCTCTCCTCGTGACGCTTCTCGATAGCGGCTACCATCCGGAATTTGCGGGCCAGCTCGGGGAATCCTTCCTCGTCTGCGACCTTCGCAAATCCTTCATACATATCTGTCCATTCGTAGTTCTCACCTTCGGCGGCAGCGGCAAGGTTCGAAGCGGTGTCAGAAATCCCATTCAACTCCTTGAACCAGAGTTTGGCATGTTCTTTCTCGTTGTCAGCTGTCTTTAAAAACAACTCGGCTATCTGCTCAAAGCCCTCTTTCCTGGCCTTTGAAGCGAAATAGGTGTACTTGTTGCGGGCCTGAGATTCACCCGCAAAAGCGGCCTCCAGATTCTTTTCAGTTCTGGTACCTGAATACTTTGTTTTCATACCGTTTTTAAAATTATTATTTAAATTTGTGCTGCTGTTTGGAGCAGCATCCGTATGCAAATGAAAATAAAATATCTGATATTTACAATACTGGCCCTGGCCTCTTTTTCTTCGTGTCAGAACGGCCGGAACGGCTCCCGCAAGGCCGCTGCGGTGCAACCTGCAGATTCCCTTGATTTTACGCTCGTGCAGGTGCCCGCGATGATTACGGACGAGCAGGAAGTGCTCGAGTATTCGATGCAGCATTTCTGGGACAAGCTCAGCGACAAATGCTACGCGCAGAAGGTCGAGGAACAGTTCGCGAACTGGATCTGGCTCAGCGAGAACGTGCCTTTCGAATTGGCCTGCAGGTCACTTGAGACGGCATACTCGAAATCGCCGGAACGGATTCTCTATCTGGCTGACAAATACCTCTATAACCCGCAGTCCCCATACCGCAACGAAGACCTCTACGGAAAACTCTGCGCTCTGGCGGGAGGCGATCTCGAGGATGTGGCCAGGCTGTGTGCTCTGAATCCCGTGGGCGGCAAGGCTGCCGATTTCACCATAGAGGACGCACGCGGCAGGCATTTCACCCTGTACAGCGTCAAGGCCCGCTATACGCTTCTCTTCTTCAGCAACCCCTACTGCCACGCCTGCAAGGAGATAATCGACGAACTTAAGGCCAATGAACTGGTGCAGAAGGCCCTCTCGGAAGGGGTGCTGGCCGTGGTGAACATGTACACGGACGAGGACCTGGAGCAGTGGCGCTCATATCTTGACGCTTACCCGAAAAACTGGAAGACCGGGTTCGACCCCACCTTCACCCTTCAGAACTGCGAGAAATACAACATCAGGGCCATACCGTCGCTCTACCTTCTGGGCGAGGACAAGACCGTCCTTCTGAAGGACGCCCCTACGGAAAAGCTGATGAACAGGCTTCAGGTGGAACTTCAAAGATATCTGTAATGGAGAACTTTATACGCGAAGTAAAATACTACGAATGCGACGGAATGGGCATAACGCACCATTCGAACTATATCCGCTTTATGGAGGATGCCCGCATCTATGTGCTTGACCAGCTGGGTTACGGGTTCGACCGTATGGAAGCCGAAGGGGTCGTGTCCCCTGTAGTGTCGCTGTCCTGCGAATACAGGAAGCCCACCCGTTTCAAGGACAAAATCGAAATTGAGGTGAAACTCAAGGAGATGTCCGAACTGAAGATGACCTTCTCCTACACCATGAAAGTAAAAGGGGCGCTCGTCTGCAAAGCGACAAGCACCCACTGTTTCATCCTTGACGGCCGTCCGTTCTCCTTCCAGGAGAGGTGGCCCGAATTGGCCCAAAAACTTAAGGAACTCTAGTTCAAGCTCTTCGTATAGCTGCGCCTGAACATGTAAGGCGTGAATTCGTATTTTCCGAACAGATTCTGAACCTTGACGTTGTCCACCAGCTGAGGGTTAGTGATAAGCCACTTGATGCCGCGCTTCCTGAATCCGTTCAGCAGGTGCATGAACATAGGCACGAACGCGCCCTTGTCCTGATATTCAGGCAGAATTCCTATCATAAGCGCCTCGATGGTGTCGTTCTTCTTGAGCGCTTTCAGTATGCGGACAAGACCGAACGGAAGCAGATGGCCCTTGCTCTTCTTCACGGCCTTCGCAAGTGAAGGCACGCAGAAGGCGAATCCCACGATCTTGTCGTCTTTGTCAGCTACCACGCTCACGAAATCCACATCCAGAATGGTCTGATATGTAGAAAGATAGCCTTTTATCTGACGGTCGGTCAGAGGTGTGAACTCATACAGCGGGGCGAAGGTCTCGTTGTACATGTGGAAGAGGTCCATACCGTATTTCCTTACGAGAGCGTATGTGTTCCTGGCTTTCAGCACATGAAGGCCATACTTCTCGCTGATAAGGTCGGACATCTTCTCCAGCCTGTCTATGCTGTCCGGAACATGGATCAGCTTCTGGTCCCACTCGGCACCGGTCTGGAAGCCAAGTTCCTTAAGCAGAGTGTCATAGTACGGATAATTGTAGAGAGTGGTGAACGGACAGAGCTTGTCGAACCCATCCACCAGAAGGCCTTCCTTGTCCATGTCGGTGAATCCGAAAGGACCTATGATGGTATCCATCCCGTAACTCTTTCCCCAGGTCTCCACAGACTCTATGAGGGCCCTGAGCACGTCTATGTCGTTTATGAAGTCAAGCCAGCCGAAACGGACTGTCTTCGAATGGTTTATCTCGTTCGATTTCCGGTTTATGATGCCTGCCACACGTCCGGCTACATCGCCGTTCTCGTCATAGGCCAGAAAGCACTTGGCATCACAGAACTCATAGGCGGCATTTTTCCTGGGATTGAAGGCGTCATACTCGTCTCCGATCAGGGCCGGAACCCAATATTTGTTTCCCTTGTAAAGTTTATAGGGAAAATGAACGAACGCATACAGCAGTCTGCGGTTCGTCACCTCTTTAATGGTTACTTTCATTCAGTCAAGGTTTTGTACAACGGGTACAAATATCGGAAAAAGAATTAAATTTGTCAATATGTTACGAGAAGATACTGTTTTCGGCCCCATCAGGAGCCGCCGGCTCGGTTGGTCGCTGGGGATCAACCTGCTGCCCACGAAAGGCAAATTGTGCAATTTCGACTGCATCTACTGCGAATGCGGCTGGAACCGTGACGGCCGTGAAGACAAGACCCTTCCCACAGCCGCCCGGGTGCGCCGCGCCCTGGAGGACAAGCTCGCGGATGTGCTGCTTAACGGCACCCGGGTGGACTCCATAACCTTCTCCGGTGACGGCGAGCCGACCCTCAACCCTGACTTTCCGCAGATAATCAAAGACACGCTGGCCCTCAGGGACATCTATTGTCCGGATGCCAAGGTGTCCGTGCTTACCAACGCCACCCGCCTGGACGATGACGGCGTGTTCGGGGCGCTCCGCTCGGTGGATTCGCCCATACTCAAACTCGACGCCCCTACGGACGAAGGCGCGCGCATCATCAACGGGGCCCTGCCTTCATACAGCGTCGCTGCAGTCACAGCCGGAATGAAGCGCTTCCACGGGGATTTCATCCTCCAGACGATGTTCCTGAAAGCTCCGGAGTTCGACTCCCTCTCCCAGGCCAATCTGAACGGCTGGATGGACCTGGTGCGCTGCCTGAAGCCGCGCCTGATAATGGCCTACACCATAGCCCGCCCTACCCCTGAGGAAGGCCTTCTGCCATATACGGAAAAAGAGATAACAGATGCTCTGAAACCTCTTTTCGACGAAGGATTCAAGATCCAGGTCAACGCATAGATTTTATTTTCTTCCGAGTGCGTAGTTGAGAGTGACTATCTGCTGGCACCCGCTGTAGAGTCCTGAATTAAAATGCATTACCCAGGCGAACTTGAAGTTCAGCTTGCGGCCCAGCATGGTGGAGTAGCTCATCTCCAGCCTGTCGTACCAGCCCGAATTGGCATCTTCCGAATCATAAATCCTGAGGTACGGATCTCCGAAATACAGCCTGTCCCCGAAGACCGTCCCGGCGGCGTCGGTCTGGCTGTAGAGAGGCATTATGTCGCTACCGGCGTAGAAGCTGTTCTGCACGCTGAATCCCCTTTTGCTCAGTTTCGCGGACACTTCGGTAAGGGCCGGCGTCTGGAAGTCGGAGGTCTTGGTCCTGTCCCTCTGGGCACTCTGCAGATATCCGAGCTTCAGGGAACATTCGTCGAAGACGAGAGGCAACAGCGGCGCGAAATCCGCCGTCGCGTAAGGTTCGGCGAGGATGTTGTCGCACACTCCGCGCACCGTTACGGAATTGGCAAAATGCACCATATAGAAGTTATATCCGAGTCTGAAGATGCGGGACAGGTCCCAGTGCCCGGCCGAGAATATCATGAACTGCTCGTTGACGGTGGTGTCCGACCCGTACATTCCCATCCAGTCGCAGCCGAG
>CAVBDE010000074.1:0-6465 GCA_963594055.1 Anaerovoracaceae bacterium
TGCTGGCGCTCAAGGGCATCTGCGCCCAGCCGACTGACGGCATCATCGACGCGGACATAGAGAAGACCATTCAGAATCTGGGGAACATCGGGGCCAGTGGAATGAAGACCACCGACAGCCTGATCCTCGACATAATGCTATGCAAGTGACACTCCTTATGAAACGCTTTTCAGCCATAGTCCTTCTGATGCTGGTTCTGCCCGCCGGACTCTATGCCCAGCAGACCGGGAAGGGTTCCGCGACCAATGACTATATCTCTGTATATCAAAAGTATATGAGCCCGGTAAAGCATACGCACTGCCGTATGTATCCGTCCTGTTCGGCTTTCGGCAAGCTGGCGTTCTCGCATCACTCTTTTCCTGTGGCCATGGCGCTTACCGCCGATCGTCTGACCCGGTGCGGACACGATACCTGGCTGTATCCGGACGCCGGTGCGGAGGGTCATTTCCTTCCGGTGGATTATCCGGCGGGGGTGGCGGTTCCGGAGGGTCTGCTCTCTGAACGGAGCCCTCGGGTGGCGGCGGAGACCATACAGGTCCGTGACAGCCTGGACCTTGACATTCAGTTTGTTAACCGACTGATCAATCAGGCCGATTATTATGGCGCACTGACCGAGATAGAGAGGCTTCTGTTTTATTCCCCGGACCGCTTCGCTTCCAGCACGGCCCTGCAGGTCAGCAGGTTGAAATGTTACGAAGGGCTCAAGGACTATTCGAGGGGCCTGTCCTGCTATGACGCCCTTCCGCAGGCTTTGAAGTCCGATTACAGGCTCTGTTTCGAGGCCGCTCATCTTAGCGATCTCTCCGGAGACAGCGGCGTGGCCATCGCCAGGTATCTGCAGTGTGCGGATCTTTATCCGAAGGCAGCGGCGAAGGACGGGTCTGGCTTGTACGGTACGGCCGGTTCGCAGTGTGCGGTGCCGTCCTCGCCGTATGGGGAACTGGCAGTCCTGTATATGAAAGGAGGGCAGTATGATGAGGCGCAGGAAGCCATCCGCAGGCGCACTGAGCTGGAGGCTGATTATCTGTACGGGCAGGCCAGTCTGGACGTTATCGGCGCCACGCGTGATGCGGGCAGGAAGAACAAGGCCCTGGCGCAGGTGATAGGCATTATTCCCGGAGCGGGGTATCTGTATGTGGGTTCTCCGGCCAATGCGGTTACGGCGTTCATAATCAACGGTCTGCTGGCGTATGCCACATATACGAGCTTTCACAGCGGGAACATCGGGGTGGGTGTGATCACGGGCGCATTGGCCCTGTCATTCTATGCGGGGAACATTTATGGCTCGGGGCTTGCAGCGGAAAGGTACAATTCGCGCATCTTGAATGACGGCGTGGACAAATTGAGAAAGTTTAATCCATATATAAATTAACGTTATGGTAAAAAAGGTTTTAGCGGTCATCCTTATGACCATCGGGTTAAGTGCGGCGGCTTTCGCCCAGACCGACGGGACCCTGATCCTGAAGGCGGGCACCCCTGTCACTATGCTTACTACGCAGAGACTTTCGTCTCAGAGCAGTTCCGTGGGCGGAACGGTCAATCTTATGGTAAAGAACGATGTGCTGGCGGACGGCACCGTGGTGATACCATCAGGCACCATCGTGAAAGGCTATATCTATGATGCAGGCAGCGCCACCGTTCTGGGCATAGGCGGAAAGGTCGGATTCGACGTGGACGGGATATACGCCACGGACGGCACGTTCGTTCCTCTGACGGGTGCGTCAGTATATGAGAAGGGCGATGACAATATGGTTCTCGCCATCCTGTGCGGGTGCTTCACCGTTCTGGGATTCCTTATCAACGGTGACGCCGCCGAGATCCCTTCCGGCACCGAGGTCCAGGGTATGGTGATGGCCAATACCTATCTTAACGCCGCCAGACTGTAACCGAGTCAGCGGATCTGTAGGCTTGCGGCGTCTGTCCGTCGGAACACTGCCCGGTGCGCCGGGTTCGGACCGGCACTGCGAAAGGGCACGAAAAAGGGGCTGACTTTTACGGTCAGTCCCTTTTCTGTATGCAGTTATTCAGATTGAAAGTACGGCGAGGACGTTGATGAGGTCGTGGTTGATGGGTTTGTCCTTCTTGATGGCCCGGTCGATAGGGATGTAGACGATCTCGTCGTTGTGGATGCCCACCATAATGTTCCGTTGGCCTTCCTTAAGGGCCTCGATGCTCGAGTAGCCCAGGCGGCTGGCGAGGATCCGGTCGAAGGCGCTTGGCGTGCCGCCCCTCTGAAGGTGTCCGAGGATGGTCACGCGCACGTCGTACTGTGGATATTCCTTGCGCACGCGGTCGGCGTAGTACATCGCACCGCCGTCCTTGTGGCTTTCAGACACTATCACGATGCTGCTGTTCTTGCTCTTGCGGAATCCTCTGGAGATGAACTGCTCCAGCTGGTCTACATCCGTCTGGTCTTCAGGGATGATGGCGGCCTCGGCACCTGAAGCGATGGCGCTGTTCTGGGCGAGGAATCCGGCGTCGCGTCCCATCACTTCCACGAAGAAGATCCGGTCGTGCGAGGTGGCCGTGTCGCGTATCTTGTCCACGCATTCCACGATGGTGTTCAGCGCGGTGTCGTATCCGATGGTGGAGTCGGTGCCATACAGGTCGTTGTCTATGGTGCCCGGCAGGCCGATTACGGGAAGGTCATATTCCTGGGCCAATACCTGTGCGCCGGCGAGCGACCCGTTGCCTCCGATGACGATGAGCGCGTCGATTCCGAACTTCTCGATGTTCTCGAAGGCGGTCTTGCGGCCTTCCGGTGTCATAAAGTCCTTGCTGCGGGCGGTCTTGAGTATGGTGCCGCCGCGCTGGATGGTGTTGCTGACACTCTCGGTGGTGAGTTCCTTGATCTCGCCGTGGATAAGTCCTTCGTAGCCGCGGTAGATGCCCATAACTTTCATTCCGTTATAGATGGCGCTGCGGGTTACGGCGCGTATGCACGCATTCATTCCCGGGGCATCGCCTCCGGAGGTCATAATGCCTATTGTCTGGATGTGCTTTCTCATAATAAGTACCCCTGATGTACAGGTCGTTTTGTTTCGGCTGCAAATATTGCACTTTTTTTGGATTTATGATTGGCTTTTAGGCGTCATTTTATGATAATTTAGTACATTTGTCAGGTGCCTCCGTGTTTCGGACGCCGTATTTTGACGGTCCCGGCCGGGTGGCGTTTCACAAGTCAACAATCAATTCGGTATCATCATGAAAATCAAAGTCATTATGGCAGCAATTCTGGCAGCTTCAGCATTGGTTTCCTGCTCCGGCGGAAAGTCCTGCAGCGGGGAGAATGAGGTGATCAACACCATTATGAAACGTCGCAGCATCCGCGCGTACAAGGACACTCCGGTGGAGAGGGAAAAACTCCGGAAGATCGCGGAGTGCGGAGTAAATGCCCCGAACGGGATGAACCGTCAGGAGTGGGAGGTGCGGATTCTGGATGACAGGACCCTTATCGACGAGATGACTGCCGTATTCGTGAATGCCAATCCTGACATGGCCCGCCGTGACCCGAATTTCAGGAACATGTTCCGCAATGCCCCGGCGGTCATCGCCATCGGCGCTCCGGCAGGGGAATTCAGCGGCATCAACTGCGGAATGCTGGGGGAGAACATTATCCTGGCTGCCGAGTCGCTGGGACTTGGTACCTGCACCCTGGGCGGTCCTGTGGCTTTCCTGAAGGCCAACCCGGACTGCGCCGGATATCTGAAGCGCTTCCGGTTCAGTGAAGGATATGAGCTTCTCTATATGATAGCTGTCGGCTACCCGGACGAAGCTCCCGCCGCCAAGCCGCGTGATCTTGGAAAAATCAAATTTGTGGAATAAGTTTTTTAGAAAATTTATAAAATAAAGTTTGCGGATACGATTTTTTGGCGTATATTTGCATCCGCTTTCCTTCAGAAAGCAACCAGCAATGGTGCGGTAGTTCAGCTGGTTAGAATGCCGGCCTGTCACGCCGGAGGTCGAGGGTTCGAGTCCCTTCCGCACCGCAAGAAGCCATCACGATTCGTGGTGGCTTCTTTGTTGCCCATGAAGTCGTCCACGCGGGAGCGGGAGACGGTCATCTTGAAGTCGGCCGGCGGGTCGGAAATGACCAGAAGACAGCCGTTGACCTGCTTCACTATGCTCTGGATGGCCTTCACGGATATGATGCAGCCGCGCGAGATCCGAAAGAAGGTCCTGGGCGGCAGTTCATTGGCAATTATGCTCACCAAGCCGGCTTCGAAGGCCTTGATGTGCGTTTTGGACATAGCTGGCGTGGATTGGCAGGTAATCTTCAAGATGTCAATTGGATTGTGGATTGCCAAATATCTTCGTCATTTTGATTTGATAGATATTGTGGATGAGAGCTTTCTGTATAGATAAGATTGCCGGATCGTTGAATCCTTAAGGCCATACTTTTTCACTAGAACTTCCTTTAGCATTTCAAAAGTGTCTTTCTCTACCTTTGGGCCAATCGTAATTCTGGAAATAAAAGAATGAAGATCTGGTATTGGAACTTCTATCCCGCACTCTTTGGTGCCCTTTGGTTTTACTATTATTGCTCTATACTCGTGTTCGTAATCAAAAGCCTTTCTTTTCAATAGTAGTAGACGTTCCTTGAATTCCATTGAGCGGAGACCTGAGCCAGCGGTAATTTTAGGGTCAAAAGGAATCTTGGATAAAGGAAATTCAATTTTCTTCGTCTGCATATACTCTACCTTATCAAAGTATACTTGATATTTTTTATTGGAGGCTTGGTAGTTTTCAAGTAAATCAATTAGAGCCTGACGATGGAATGTAAACTGAACGCAGTCAGGATTTGACGAATAGGCATTCCATGAAGCTTCACTGGTGGCATTATCAGTAAAACAGGTGCAAAATACTCTATTTTTCCAGGCAAATTTCTGACCGCCATTGTATGTAGCATTGATGAACCTTTTTTCGTATGGATCTGGCCATGTTTCAGGGTTAGCAAACCATATCGATTGCGAATTTAAGAGATTTAATGCTCTCTCTAACGACATGAATTTGTTCACAAACTTTCCTGATGTAACTAATTCATCTTTGGATAGAATAAATGATTTAACGCTCATATGATTGTATGCCCAATTATTGATAGGATTTGGTGATTAAGCGGGGATGTGCAGTATAAATGTGTAGACTTCCTCAGAAACTCAAGGGGGTGCCGGTTGGGGGGCAGAATGCGTTGGGAAATGTAGTCCCATTCTACGTGGCCTGTCAGTAGTTGTATCTCAAAAGTTTCCTGTCTGGCCAATCCTCCTTCGCGAGGTATTCATAATCGGAATCCATCATCATCTCATATCCGTGATATCGATTCTTGAGCATGAAGAGTTTATGACGCCGCGCGTTGTTTGTTGACCGGTCGAAGGCTTTTTTCATTTCCCCGGACAGGGCGTCTGACACCCGTTCTCTGTCGTCCATCCATTTCGTAAAGGCCGCTTGTTCTGCCTGAAGACACCGCAGCTGATTTGTACATGGAAAATAATAGTCCTCGTCACCAGAGTTGCATGAAGGGATATAGTCGGCAAACTTCCGGTACTCATCAGTAATTATGGTCATGGGGATGTCACGATGTTTTTCCAATTTGTCCGAAACAGCCTTTCCGTCAGCCAGGGTGTAATAGAATGCTTCCAGCGATTTGGCTCGAATCAATACGTCATCTTCTTCTGATCTTGCATATGCCATTCCCGCGGCTGAACCGTTCCATGTCGGAGACATTCGCACGGTGTCATAACAGGCCACCATGTTTTTGTGATATGCCCAGTAGGACTCTTCTTCCTTCATCAGAAGTTCAGCGATATTGCTATCCACCCTGTCCTTCAGACATTTGAACATTGTTCTTACGCGCACCTCCTTCAGCACTTCCTCGAAACGGAAACGGAAGTTATAGCTGAACTGAGTCCAGTCATCATAATATAAAACGCTGTCTATCTGGACATCCAGTTTTTTGAAACGTTCATATTCCGTCGGCTGTCTCTGGCTCATCGGCATATACTCGGAGAGACGCCAGATTATGAGGTCATCGTTTACGGGAATACAGCCGTTGTGGTTGTAAAGGAAAAGTCCTATAAGATCTTTCACTGCGTGCATGCGTTCAGTCGTGCCGTATGCTTCGATAGTCCATTTTGAGAAGTCGTCATTGGACACTTCCCTGCACATTTTTCTCCACTTCTTTAGCGTATCTGCCGGCGGCTCGCCGAAAAGGTACTTTTCGGACATCTCAGTCTGCTTTTGGTCAGGCTGTACACCAGATTGTTGTTCATGAAATTTGCATCCGGACAGACCAAATACGCACGACACAACCACTATGGCCCTCGAAATGCCAATGTTTAAAAACGAACTCATTTTCAGTTTAATTGTTAGCCAATTGTATATCTTGGTGCATCGGACCACGCCTCTACCGTGCTATCCACTGCATGAAGTCGTCCACGCGGGAGCGGGAGACGGTCATCTTGAAGTCGG
>CAVBDE010000075.1:0-5999 GCA_963594055.1 Anaerovoracaceae bacterium
AGCCAGTCCTGGTCGACCTTCACCAGGCCTTCGGCGGCGCGGCGGATCTCGGGATTGCGCGACAGGATGCCGACGGCGTCATTATAGATGTTCTGCCCTATCTGAAGCATCTGCATCTCCTCCTTTTCCGGATAGGCCAATGTCAGCTCCCCGTCCGTCCCGTCGGCACGGTAGAACTTCAGCGGCACGGTCTTCCTGATCTCCTGCAGCGTGACGAATTTGCATATCTCGATGGCGATGTCGTCCAGCCCCGCGTCGAAGATGTTCATCTTCTCTATCAGCTCCCCCACAGACCCCACCAGACGGCAGGTATAGCCTTCAAGTCCGGGGGAGGAGATTGGCGTCTGGCTCAGCACGATGAGTATCTTCTGCGCTGAATCGTGGTAAACGAAAGGGTCGTCGTTGTTCAGGCTCACGGTGCCGCAGTCCGGGCACTTGTGAAGGAAGAACGTTCCGTCCTTTATGGACTCCTTTTCCGACGGGCTTTTGGCCACGTCTACACTGTTCAATTGGCCCGAAGGAAAGGCCTTGCCGCATTTGCTACAGATCATAACTGAATACAAGATTACATACAGGGCCCTTCGTGAAGGTGTCATATCCGGCCTTCACGCCCACCCTGAAATCATACGGAATAAAGAAAATGTTCCCCAGCACGGCCTGCGCACAGGCTCCGAAAGTGTGGGAAACGGTTTGCACGTCCGCCCTTATGGCCGTAAACTCATAGAACGGAATCAGCTCGAAGTTGCGCACATACACCATCGGCGACAGGCCGGACCATTCCACGGGGAACACCGGCATCGCGTATCTGAGGGAAGCCGACAGGGTCTGCGTCTTGAGAGTGGCCACGGTCAGTGTCGGTGTGGCGCTCCACGATGCGCTCCAGGCCCAGGAATGGGTCTTCCCGAATCCGGGCAGGTACCCGTACAGGGTCGCATAAGGACAGCCTATGTACCCTTCGAAATAATTGGCATTCTCGGCGGACACCGCTACGTCATAGAGGTTCATTCCGGCGCTGAGGCCGATTCCGGCACGCGGATAGACGGCGCTCGAAGGGGTGGACAGCATAGAGTAGGCACGCAGCCCCGCGGTCCAGACGTTTATCCTGGAGTCGGCGGACGTGCCGGTATTCTGATACTGCGAAGTGATGCTCGCTATCGGAAGCACCGCCGTGCTCCAGCCGTTTCTGGACAGGTTGAAAGGTATGTAGGTGCGCAGTCTGGCGTAAGTGCTGTTGTTTGAGAACGGCGACTGGAAGACCATCTTCCCGTCGAACTCGATCACCGGGTACAGCCCGCGGTATTTGACGTTCACCCTGCCGAGCGGACGGATCTTGTCGCCGATTTTCGTGCCGGTCAGCGCGACATTGCCGTACAGCGTGCTGAGATTGTTCTGGAAATACGCCGTCGCGCCCAGCCCGGCCGAGCCGAACACATCCTCGTAGCTCGAGGACATCAGATCGTCCGAATCCAGATACAGCGGCACGAAGGAATGGAACCTGAAAGCGTTCCGGGCCTTATCGTACGGTTCGGGATCTGTGATACTTACCGGGGTCAGGTCCGGCGCCGCATAAGTGTTTTTCAGGGTCAGCGAGTCTGCCAATTCATACCTGTGCCGCCGCGCGAAATCCACCTTCCGTACCGGCAGGCTGTCCCTTACGGCGCGGCAGATGTTCCTGCCTCCCGCCGACAGCACCGTGAAATACAGACTGTCCCCGCTGAATATGAAGTCCTTGCCCCCGCGGGGCAGATTGGTCAATTGGCATACCGCCCCGCTCGAAGGGTCGAGCGAATAGAACTCGTTCACGCCGGTGCGGTCGGAAGTGAAGCAGATGCGTCCGCCGTCCGCGCGCAGGTGGTTGATCTTCACGGGCGAGGGGCTCAGCACTTCGCTGAATCCCTCCTCCACGTCATAGATTCCCTGCCCCTCTCCGGTGATGGCGCTAGCGTACAGATGTCCGTCCACCCAGACCGGCTCCACCGCCTGAATGCCGTCCGGAGCCGCATAGCTCGCGATGCACTCCCCGTCCAGGTACACCTCCACGGCATTCGCGCCGGAAGAAAAGTTCTCCACCAGCGCTATTCTGTCCCCGTCAATGGCGGGATTGTATAGTCTCTTGCCTGCCAATTCGGAAACAATCCTCCTGCCGTCAAACGAACGGAGTTCCGAAGTGGAATGCATTTCCCATCTCAGGTTCGGGATTTCCTCGGTCCAGTACAGCCTGTCCGCACCCGCCGCCAACGGTGAATCGGCCGAAGTGTGACGGTGGTTTTTCTTCCTGAAGTTCTGCAGGTCGAACGAAACCAGCCGGGCATTCTCGGCGATACCGGTCTGCACGGCATAAAGCTCTCCGTTCCAGACGGTCAGCCCGGAATAGGAAGTGTAATATTTCTGATTTTCGGTAAGCTGCTCATAGCTCTGGAACGGTCCGCGGGATTCCGTATCCTCCTGCCAATCCTTCTGCAGCCCTTCGGCGAATGCCTTGAAGCGCGGACGAAGCGTATTGTCGAAAGTCTCCGCGTGAGGGCCGATGTCCATTCCCGCCACGCTCAAATAGCCAATCTTATAATAATCAGGGGTATACCGTTTCTGCGAGCCATAGCGCCACTTGTCGAAATCCCTCAGGTCGCCCCCCTCGAAGCTGGCTCGGAAATACTCCAGAAAGTCCGCGCTTCTGCCTCGGCCCGAAGATGAAAGGGCAGTCTCCGTGGCTACGGCGTCTCCCTCCATAAACATTGAGGAACTGTACAGAAGACAGAACGGGCCCGCCAGCAGTTCCCCGAAGATGTCATTGAAATACTTGAACGGGGGCTTGTACAGGAACTGCATCTGCGCCACGTGCCGGTTCTCGTGTATGGCCAGCATCGTGTGCCAGGGCATCGGCTCGGGGCTGTACATTGACGGTGCGGCGTACATCTCCATACGGCTCGGAGTCCATACCACGAATCCGTTCGACGTGGAGGAGTAGGGATGAAGCACCACGGGAAGAAGGTAACTGTTCCCGCAATATCCCACGCTTCTCCTGTATTTTTCCCATTCGCGCGCATAGGTCACGGCCAGAGAATCGTGCCCTTCAGGATAGATAAACTGGTAACAGTCAGTCGAAAAGGTGCTCCACTGCGTCGCTGTGCCCTCGTTCCCGTTCACGGAGAACTGGGCGCGGGAAGACCATCCCGCACACAGAAGACACACTATCACGCACAAAGTCTTACGCATACTTCATTTTACTCCCAAATTTAAAAAGAAATCTTTACTTTTGTATAGCTTAACACATTCCGCGATGAAACAGTATTTAGACCTTCTGCAGCGCATAATGGATGAAGGCACGGTCAAGACGGACCGTACCGGAGTCGGCACCAAGAGCATCTTCGGGCACCAGATGCGCTTCGACCTTTCGGAAGGATTCCCACTTCTCACCACCAAGAAAGTTCATCTCAAATCCATCATCTACGAGCTTCTGTGGTTCATCAGCGGAGACACGAACATCAAGTACCTTAAGGATCACGGCGTAAGCATCTGGGACGAGTGGGCCGACGGGAACGGCGACCTTGGCCCGGTGTACGGCCACCAGTGGAGGAGTTTTCCCAAGCCAGGCGGGGGAGAGGTGGATCAGCTCTCGCAGGTCATAGACCTCATCAAGAATCACCCGGACTCCAGAAGAATGCTCGTGTGCGCGTGGAATCCGGCGGAAATCGACCGGATGGCCCTGCCGCCCTGCCATTGTCTCTTCCAGTTTTATGTGGCCAATGGACGCCTTTCCTGCCAACTGTACCAGCGCAGCGCCGACACCTTCCTGGGAGTGCCGTTCAACATCGCTTCATACGCGCTTCTCACCATGATGATGGCGCAGGTGTGCGGCCTTCAGCCGGGAGAATTCATCCACACCACTGGAGACACCCACATCTATCTCAACCATTTCGACCAGGTCAGGGAGCAGCTCAGCCGCACGCCGAGGCCTCTGCCTGTGATGAAGCTCAACCCGGAGGTAAAGAGCCTGTTCGATTTCAAGTACGAGGATTTCACGCTCGAAGGATACGACCCGTATCCGGCCATCAAAGCACCAGTAGCCGTATAACATTATGCTCAAATGTCTTATCGCCGCAGTTGCGGACAATTACGGAATCGGTGTCAAGGGAGATCTCCCCTGGCATCTGTCCGAGGATCTTAAATATTTCAAGGCCCAGACCAAGGGCTTCCCTGTCATCATGGGACGCACCACGTACTTCTCCATTGGCAGACCCCTTCCGGGAAGGACGAACATAGTGCTCAATGCCGGCGGTGATCCGATTGAAGGTGTGCTGTGCGTGAATTCGTTCGAACAGGCCTATGCCGAGGCGGCGAAGACCGGCGCGCAGAAATGCTTCATTATAGGCGGGGCCTCGGTTTACCGCGCGGCGATAGATGATATGGACCTGCTGTACATCACGCACGTGCATACGGAGGTAAAGGACGCCGACGTCTTCTTCCCCGTTATCGACAGCGCCAAGTGGCAGATAAAGGAAAAGACCGCCCCGCACACTGACGTGCCGAGCGGTCTCACCTATGAATTCACCGTCTACGAGAAGGTCTGATGACGGTGAAATTAACAATTATTTCAGCGCTGATACTGCTTCTCGGGTCAAACCTGTGACACGACAGATGAAGTCCACTGGAGAGCCTTCCATCAGCAGATTTTTCGCTATCTCAAGACCTTTTTGAGTTTCTCCTTTGGCTTCACCTTCCGCAAGACCTTTGGAGAACCCGCTGTCGTGAGCTTGCTCCTTGGCATACTCCATTACATTTTCGTAATCGTATTTCATCCTCTGATATTCTAAATATGATACCTGTTCGACGCCGGTGAAGTTAGCGATTTTTGCGGTTTCGAACAATTTTCTGAAATATTTTTCATCCAATTCGTCCGGAACAGCCTTCAGTTCCGCAAGGTTGTTGAACACATAGGCCCATTTCTCCGCCAGAGCCGAATTCCGCTGAAGTACTTTCTTGAATCTCGGCAGTTCGATGAAAATATAGGTCAGGGCATCACAATAGAGTTCCCCGGTCTGTCTTTCATTTATGCGATACCGGCTTACGAACTTGTCTTCGGGCCAATTGGCGTCGTGATCCAGGGCAAAATCGGTGACGGAAATGATGTAAACCGGATGCAGCCTGTAATTGAATACGAACGGATCCATCGGACCGTGTGTCTCTTCGTGCCTACGCTTGGCTTCCACGTACTGCTGCTGAATCGGATAGGTGGAGTAGAACACCATCCGTTCGCGGTAATACTTTTGTGATTGTCGCTGCATCTCTACGATAATGTCTTTACCGTCCGAGCAATGGCAATAAAGGTCATAGTAGACTTTGCGGTCTTCAGTACCGAATCCGAGCTGTTCGACATTGCGGTAGTCGATGTCCTGGATTTTGTCTGTCCCCAGAATGTCGTTAAGGAACGGGATCATGATGTCCTTCTGCCCGAAGGCCTTCTTGAACATAAAATCGGTACGCAGATCGGCGTACACTGCCCCTGGGGCTGTAATTTGTGAAGTTCTCATAGCTATTGGAATTTTAACGGAAAGGCGACGTTACCTCTCTGACCGCAAACATAGAGAGAAAAAGCCGTGTAAAAAAGGTTTTACATAGCTAATTGTTAATCGCCTGGATAGCAATATATTGAAAATCGGTTACCCGCACCGAAATGCCGGTTTGTCCTACTTTTTTGAAAAAAACTTTACAGATGGACCGGCTTTCCTCGCATCTGACTTTGGCGGAAACTATTGAACCTGCTACGTACAAATGAAGTCATTTCCGTACACAAAATACCCCTAAAATGAGGACGGCAGCCGTAAATTTTTCGTTCTGTACACAGTTTGGGCCCCTCTGTGTGTACGGCAGCATCTTTCAGCGAACGGGTGCGGAAATGGCCCAATCCGCACCCTGCTGAAATTTGGGGATATATCGTGTTGAAGTATCCTTTTTATAAAGCCGTGCCGTTTCTGTTGGAATTGATATTTAAAAAGTTTAAA
>CAVBDE010000076.1:0-5762 GCA_963594055.1 Anaerovoracaceae bacterium
GCATAAATGACAGAAGACAAACTGTGGAACAGTAACTTTATCAAGGCCTGCGCGGGCAACTTCCTGATAAAGTTCTCCTTCACCCTGATAGTTCCGCTGCTCCCGCTGTATCTCAGCGAGACCTTCGGATGCAGCAACGACACCATAGGCATAGTGCTTTCCTGCTATACCCTGATGTTCATTTTCGTCAGTCCCTTCAGCGGCTACATCGTGGACAGTTTCCCACGCAAAACGGTGCTTCTTCTGTGCAATTTCATCTTCTTCGCCCTCTTCACAGGCTATATCTTCGCCGGTACGCTCACCGTATTCGCCATATTCAGAACCATACACGGAGCTCCTTTCGGCACGGCCATAGTCTCCATCAACACGGTGGCCATAGACGTACTCCCCTCCTCCAGAAGAACCGAAGGCATCAGCTATTTCGGCCTGAGCAACAACCTCGCCACGGCGCTTGGCCCGTTCGCCGCCATATATGTACTGAAGGCCGCCGGAGGCAACTATCAGCTCCTGTTCGCATTCTCGATGCTGATTTCCCTGGTCGCGCTGGTGATCAATTCCACCATCAGGGTTGACCGCAAAAGCTACGACATCTCGAACCGGAAGGTCATCTCCCTGGACCGCTTCTTCCTGCTGAAAGGCGTCAGACAGGCCTTCAACGTGATCTGCCTGGCCCTCTGCCACGGCATCGTCACCACCTATGTGGCCATCTACGGAAAGGAAGAACTTGGCATAACGTCCGGCACCGCATACTGGTTTCTGATCTTCGCGGCGGGTCTTATGGTATCCCGCATCACTGGAGCCAAGGGACTCAAGAACAATCATATAAGCACCAATGTCATCGAAGGGTTGCTGGTGTCCGTCATCGGATACACGCTCTTCGCGGCATTCCGCGCGCAGTGGGCGTTTTATCTCGCACCGTTCATAATTGGCCTGGGCAACGGACACCTGTACCCCGGATTCCAGAGCATGTTCGTGAATCTGGCTTCGAACGCTCAGAGAGGCACGGCCAATTCCTCAATGCTGACCTCCTGGGAGGCGGGTCTGGGACTCGGGGTTCTCACCGGCGGACTGGTCAGCGCGCACTGGGGTTACCACGCGTCGTTCCGGGTCGCCGTGAGCTTCTTCGTATTGGGCCTGATATGGTTTCTGGCTGTCAGCAGACCGCATTTCGAGGCGAATAAACTTCGCTGAAATTCTTGCGAAAACGGCGCGAAAAAAGTAAATTTGCGCACGTTAATTCTATAACACCATATGGAAAATTTAAGTCTTGGATTCCTGTTGATACTGGTGGGTATGGTGACCGTGTTCATCATACTTCTCATCGTCATCTACGGCAGTCAATTACTCATCAATCTCGTAAACAAAATCGCTCCGGTGGAGCCCGTGAAGGCCAAACCTTCCGCTTCGGAGGAGAATCTGAATCCGGTATTTGAAGCTGCGGTCGGGCAGATTACCGGTGGAAAAGGCCGACTCGTAAAAGTAACCAAACTCTAAAATGGCTAAAGAAATAAAATTGAGCCTTGTCTTCAGAGACATGTGGCAGAGCGCGGGCAAATATCAGCCCCGCGTGGATCAGCTCGTCAAGATCGCACCGGTAATCGTCAAAATGGGATGCTTTGACCGCGTGGAGACGAACGGCGGCGGATTCGAACAGGTAAACCTTCTCTACGGAGAAAACCCCAACAAGGCCGTCCGCGAATGGACCAAACCTTTCCACGAGGCCGGAATACAGACCCATATGCTCGACCGCGCACTCAACGGCCTGCGTATGAGCCCTTGCTCAAAGGACCTCCGTCAGCTTTTCTACAAGGTCAAGAAAGCCCAGGGAACGGACATCACCCGCATCTTCTGCGGTCTGAACGACCCGCGCAACGTGATTCCTTCCATCAGATATGCGAAGGAGGCCGGAATGACAACTCAGGCTTCGCTCTGCATCACCCACTCCCCTGTCCACACCGTCGAGTATTACATCGACCTGGCCAAGCAGTTCATCGACGCCGGTGCAGACGAGATCTGCCTCAAGGATATGGCCGGCATCGGACGTCCTGTCTCACTTGGCAGGATCGTGAAGGGCATCAAGCAGATCAAGGACATTCCTGTCCAGTACCACTCGCATTCAGGCCCTGGCTTCAGTATGGCTTCCATTCTGGAGGTCTGCCAGAACGGCTGCGACTACGTGGACGTGGCTATGTCGCCTCTCTCCTGGGGTACCGGCCATCCTGACGTGATCGCCGTTCAGGAGATGCTCAAGGACGCCGGATTCAAGGTCAAGGACATCAATATGGAAGCCTATATGCAGGCCAGAACCCTCATTCAGGAGATGCTTGACGACTTCCTCGGCTACTACTGCCCTGCCCAGAACCGTCTGGACAATTCTCTGCTCATCAAGCCGGGTCTTCCAGGCGGAATGATGGGCTCGCTTATGACGGACCTCGAGGAGAACCTCTCTTCCCTGAACAAATGGAAAGTAAAGAACGGACAGGAGCCTCTCACCACAGACCAGCTTCTCGTAAAGCTCTTTGACGAAGTGGCTTACGTATGGCCCAAGGTCGGCTTCCCGCCGCTCGTGACACCGTTCTCGCAATACGTAAAGAACCTCTCCCTGATGAACGTTATGCAGATGGAGAAGGGCAAGAACCGCTGGGAGATGTTCCCGGACACCATCTGGGACATGGTGCTTGGCAAGGCCGGCAAACTCCCCGGTGAAGTGGACGACGAACTCAAGGCTCTGGCAGCCGCCCAGGGACGCACCTTCGTCACCACAGACCCTCAGGACAACTACCCTGACTGCCTCGACGAGTTCCGTGCGAAGATGAAGGCCAATGGCTGGGATCCCGGCCAGGACGACGAGGAGCTCTTCGAATACGCCATGCATCCGGTTCAGTACGAAGCATACAGGAGCGGCAAGGCCAAGGCTGAATTCGAGGCGGACCTCGCCAAGCGCAAGGCCGAAAAGAACGCTCCGAAGGGCGCCGCTCTTCCGCAGAGCGTGGTGGTCAACCTCAACGGCCAGTCATACAAACTCGACATCTCCTACGACGGAACGGCCCCTGTGGCTTCAACAGCTCCTGCCGCAGCCTCTGCCGGTGAGGCCGAGGACGTGCCTGCACCTATCTCAGGCAAATTCCTTCTCACCAAGGACAGCAACGAGACTCCGCGCAAGCCGGGCGACCATGTGAAGCGCGGCGACGTGCTCTGCTATATCGAAGCGATGAAGATCAACAACGCCATCTGCTCTGACTTCGACGGCACCGTAGTCGCCATCCTCCCTTCGAACGGAGACACCGTGGAAGAAGACGACGTTATCGTTAAAATGACTAGAGACAAGTAGTTATGGGAGACATACTCGAAAGACTATATGAGATGACGGCCATCAGCAGCATCGTGGACAAACCCGCGTACCTGCTGATGTACTTCATTGCCTTCGGACTGCTCTACCTGGGAATCGTGAAGAAGTATGAACCTCTTCTGCTCGTCCCTATCGCGTTCGGAGTGCTTATTGCCAATTTCCCGGGCGGTGAAATGGGCGTCATCCAGACCGACGCCGCAGGTTATGTGACCCTTGCGGACGGAACCCAGAAGATCATCTGGGACATGCCGCTGCACGACATCGCACACGAGTTCGGCATTATGAACTACCTGTACTACGGACTCATCAAGACCGGACTTCTGCCGCCTATCATCTTTATGGGCGTGGGTGCGCTGACCGATTTCGGGCCAATGCTGCGCAACCTTAAGCTCGCCATCTTCGGCGCCGCAGCACAGTTCGGCATCTTCGCAGTCCTCATCATCGCGCTCTGCCTCGGATTCACCCCGCAGGAAGCCGCTTCGCTCGGCATCATCGGCGGTGCCGACGGCCCTACGGCCATTTTCACCACCATCAAGCTGGCTCCGCACCTTCTCGGCCCTATCGCCATCGCAGCTTACAGCTATATGGCCCTCGTGCCTGTGATCATCCCTCTGGTAGTGAAGCTTACCTGCACGAAGAAGGAGCTGATGATCAATATGAAGGAGCAGGACAAGCTCTATCCTCCTAAGGGCGAGATCAAGAATATGCGCGCCGTGAAGATCATCTTCCCTATCGCAGTCACCACCATCGTGGCCATCTTCGTTCCTACGGCGGTTCCGCTCGTGGGTATGCTTATGTTCGGTAACCTCATCAAGGAGATCGGTTCAGACACCTCGCGCCTTTTCAGCGTGGCAAGCAACGGCCTTATGAACGCCGCCACCATCTTCCTGGGCCTCAGCGTGGGTGCCACGATGACGGCAGAAGCGTTCCTGAACCTGCAGACCGTAGGTATCGTGGTGGGAGGATTCTTCGCATTCGCACTGAGCATCGCCAGCGGTATCCTGATGGTCAAGATCTGGAATCTCTTCTCAAAGAAGAAGATCAACCCGCTCGTGGGCGCCACCGGACTTTCAGCCGTGCCTATGGCAAGCCGCGTCTGCAACGGCATCAGCACCAAGTACGACCCGAAGAACCACGTGCTCAACTACTGTATGGCTTCGAACATTTCCGGAGTCATCGGTTCCGCAGTCGCAGCCGGCGTGCTGATTTCCTTCCTCGGATAATGTCATCACATAGTATGAAAAGTCCCGGCCGGTTAATCGGTCGGGACTTTTTCGTTATGTGCGGTACTGTCTAAAATATTCTGCAGAGAAAATCCGTCAGATAGTCGCGCCAGTTGGCCCAGATGTGGCCGCCATCGCTCTCCTTATAGATATAAGGTGCGTTTATGGCATCGAGCTTGGCACGGAACTCGACATTGGCCTGATACAGGAAGTCGTCCCTGCCGATGGCTATGTAGTAGAGCTTGACACCGTAATCGAAGAGCTGCGCTATCTTCTGATCGTAGTTCTGATAGAATTCCGGCGCACGCGCCTTGGACAGATCCGAAGGGATCCTCCAGTCCGATGTGGCTGCGGAGAACAGGCCTATATAGTCGAATGTCTTCGGATAGTTGACAGATACCAGGTTCGTGTGGAAACCGCCCATTGACAGGCCAGCGATGGCCCTTCCGCTCTGTTTCTTTATGGTGCGGTAATGGGAGTCCACATAGCTTATGACATCGCCGAAATGCGATTCGAACGAAGTGTCCGTGGCGCCGCTCGGATACGGTCTGTACATTCCCTGTCCCTCTTCACCGGGAGCTGCGCTGTGGCGGTTCGTGTTGCCGTTGGTCATCACCACTATCATAGGCTTGGCCTTGCCCTGCGCGATGAGGTTGTCCAGGATGTACTGCGCCCTTCCGAGGCTCGTCCAGGCCTCCTCGTCGCCGCCCATTCCGTGCAGCAAATAGAGAACCGGATAACGGCCCTTGCCGCTGTCATATCCTGCAGGGGTATAGACGGTCATGCGTCTGGTCGTGCCGAGCGTCGGGCTTTCGTACCACACCTTGCTGAGCGTTCCGTGAGGCACGTCCTGAGCCTTGTAGTTGTCAGCCTTCCCGCCGCCCACGATGAAGAAGCTGGAAAGATAGCTCACGTCGCGATAGACATAGGCATTGGCCAGATCGAGGGTCTTCACCCCGTCCACGATAAAGTTGTAATAGTAAAGTTCGCTCGGAAGCGTCTTCGTCCAGGTCCACAGGCCCGTGGAGTCCCTCTGCATCGGCTCATAGCCCTTCGCGCAATATCCGATGACCCCGACGGTCTGGGCCTCGGGAGCATACAGGCGCAGCGTCACCTCGCCGGTGGCGTCATTGACCTCCGGAGACACCGGAGCCGCACCCGGCCGTATGGCTTCCTGCGCATTGGCCGAG
>CAVBDE010000077.1:0-5641 GCA_963594055.1 Anaerovoracaceae bacterium
CTTGCGGTACTCCGACGGGGTCATTCCGGTATTGGCCTTGAAAAAGCGGTAGAAGGTGGTCTGGTTCGGGAAGTTCAGCTCCCACACTATCGACTTGATGCTCATGTCCGAATACTTGAGCATGTTCATCGCCTCCGAGATTACGAACGAGTCTATCCATTCGTGCGCGGACTTGCCGCTGATGGACTTGATCAGTTTCGACAGGTATTTCGGCGTCAGGTACAGCTTGTCCGCGTAGAAGGCCAGGTTCCGCTCTTTGTTGTGGTTGTCGCGCACCAGCGCCAGGAAATCCTCGAACACCGCCTTCGAACGCACGGAACTGTCGTCGCCCCTCTTTTTGACAGAAGAAAGCCTGTCCGTCCACACCGCTCCCATCATATAGAAGGAAGACGATATCAGGGTCGCCACCGCGTCACGCGAGTTCGGCACGTCTGATGTCAAAATGTCAGTTATCAGTTCCACATATTTCCTGCAGATCTCCTTTTCCGCCCCGTTCAGCGTCACGCACGGGTTTTCCAGAAGCCGCAGACTCTCGTCGTACAGCTTGTTGAAATCGAACCTGGTCTGGCGGATAAGGTTGTTCGACGCTGCGATAAGCCGCCCCTGCACATCCCTTTTCCCTTCTTCATCGGTACTGATTACACGTATGATGTTCCCCGGCGTGAAGATGAGAAGCGATCCAGCCTGAACCTTGAATGTGCGCAGGTTTATCTCCACGTTGAAGTGCCCCTGATGGCAGAAAAATACCAGATATCCGTCGAATCTGCATGGGAATTCGATGATGTCCAGGTTTGATTCATAATGAAGATCCGAGATGAACAGGTCATCTGACAAATCGTCACACGTGATGGCGGAAGGGAAGAATTTCCTTATCTGCCTGATGTCAACTTCCTGATAATTCTGCATGGCCTTTTGCTTTTCTGATTTCTACAAAATTACGCATAAATTATTAAAAAGTCGCTTTTTTCGACTAATTGTAAGTTTCGCACCTCTTTTTGTTATACAAGTTTCGCTTCGCTTGGTAAAGAATTTGAGAATAGGACGGGCCGTTAAACTGAAAATTCAAAAGGTAAAAGATATGAAAAAGAACATCATTGTACTTCTCGCCACACTGCCAGTCATCGCGCTCCAGGCAAACGCCCAGCAGGTGCTGACTCTTGACGAATGCAAGCAAATGGCCGTCGACAACAGCAACTCCCTCAAGACGGCAGAACAGAAGGTGAAGATCGCCGACTACGACCGCAAGATAGCTGCGGCCAACTTCTTCCCGAAGATCACCGCGACCGGCACCTATATGTACAACACCGAGGACATCAAGCTGATAAGCGACGAGACCTCGCAGCAGCTCACCAATGCCGGAACCGCTCTCCAGACGGAACTCACCGACAAGATGACAGCCATCCTTTCCGATCCTGACATCTTCGCCAAGGTGATCTCCGATCCGGCCCTCCAGAAGCTCGTTACCTACGCACAGGGTATGGACATCGCCACCCCGATCAACGCCATCGGCAGTCAGGTCAGCGACGCTCTCTGTCTGGACGTCCATAATGTCACGGCCGGCATCGTTTCCGTCCAACAACCTGTCTTTATGGGCGGCAAGATATTGGCAGCCAACAAGATGGCTTCCGATGCGCACCAGTTGGCACAGGCTCAGTACGATCAGGAGCACTCGCAGCTGATGGTCGATATCGAGCAGGCATACTGGCAGATAGTGTCCATCGCCGGCAAGAAGCGCCTGGCCGAGGGCTATGCTGACCTGCTTCACCAGATGGAGAAGGATACCGACGCGCTCATCGCCGAGGGATATGCCACTCCGTCCGACGCGCTTACCATCAAGGTGAAGGCCAATGAAGCCGACATGCTCCGCACCAAGGCCACCAACGGCCTGATCCTCGCGAAGATGCTGCTGTGCAAGGAGATCGGACTTCCTCTGGACAGTGAGATCGAATTGGCCGACGAGAATGTCGAGTATATCCCCGAGCCGGAACTTCCGGACACGCTGAGCTACGAGCAGATCTACGACGCCCGTCCGGAGATCCGGAGCCTCACCCTCGCGCAGGACATCTACGCCCGCAAGGTGGACATCGCCCGCGCCGATATGCTGCCTACGGTGGCTCTCACGGCCAATTATATCATCACCAACCCTAACTTCCTGAACGGATACCAGAAGAACTTCGGAGATTTCTTCACCGCCGGCGTAGTGGTGTCAGTGCCAATTTTCCACGGAGGCGAGGCCTACAACAAGACCCGCAAGGCCAAGGCCGAAGCCACGTTGACCGAGCTCAAGCTCAATGACGCGAAGCAGATGATCTCGCTTCAGGTCGCACAGCTCCGCCAGCAGTATGACGAGGCGCTCGAAAAGCTCACCACCTCGCAGAGCAACCTGGCCAACGCCGAAGAGAACCTGCGTGTCGCGATGGCCGGATGGAGCGAAGGAATGATAGCTTCGAACGTGGTCCTTCAGGCGCAGACCGCCTGGCTGCAGGCCAATTCGGAAGTGATAGAAACCGGCGTGGAGCTGCAGATGTGCAGCGTTAACCTCGCCAAGGCAGAAGGAAGATTATAACAAATTGATAATTAAAAAATAAAAGATATGGAAAAGACTCAGAAAAAAGGCAATCTTTTGATTGGAATCATAGTGCTGGTGGCACTTGTCGCAGTGGTGGCCGTAACCGGAATAATTTGTTCAAAACCTGCCCCGGAGGTAATTCAGGGCGAGGCTGAAGCCACGGAATACCGCGTGTCCGGCAAGGTGCCGGGACGTATCGAGGCGTTCTACGCACAGGAAGGGGATATGGTCCACAAGGGCGACGTGCTCGTGGACATAGATTCTCCCGAGGTACGTGCCAAACTGGCACAGGCCAGGGGAGCTTATGCGGCCGCTTCCGCCCAGCGCAACAAGGCCAACGCCGGTGCGCGCCAGGAAGAGATTGCGGGCGCTTACGAACTTTGGCAGAAGGCCACGGTAGGCGAGGACATCGCGAAGAAGACCCTCGACCGCGCCACGCGTCTTCACGAGCAGAACGTCATCAGCGACCAGAAATTCGATGAGGCCACGGCCCAGTACAGCGCTGCCGTAGCCACTACCGCCGCAGCCAAATCCCAGTACGATATGGCAGTGAAGGGCGCCCGTGACGAGGACAAGCAGGCCGCAATGGCCCTCGTGGACCAGGCCAACGGCGCCGTGATGGAGGTTGAATCCTACCTGTCCGAGCTCAAGCTTACCGCTCCTGCTGACGGCATCATCTCAGCACGTTATCCTCACGTGGGCGAACTCGTGGGCACCGGTTCTCCTATAATGACGGTCACCGACCTTACGGATATGTGGTTCACCTTCAACATCAGGGAGGACAAGCTCAACAGCCTGAAGAACGGTGACGAACTCACCCTCAGCATCCCTGCCCTGGGCGACCGCAGGGTGAAGGCCACGGTCAACTACATCGCTGCCAGAGAGTCCTACGCCACCTGGCGTGCAACCTCGGAGACCGGCGGATATGACGCCAAGACATTCGAAGTAAGGGCTGTGCCTGCCGCACCTGTGGAAGGCCTCCGTCCCGGAATGACAGCCATTATCGTAAAATGAAAAAAGTTCTGAACGTGATGCGGCGTGAGTTTGAACGCATACGCCGCAATCCGATATATCTTCTGGGTTCAGTCGGAGTGATGGCAGCCTGCTGCCTGTTCTATCTGACCTTCCTCAGCGCCGGTCTTCCTGAAGACCTCCCGATAGGAGTGGTGGATCTGGACAACTCCTCCCTGTCCCGCAACTTCTGCAGCCAGCTTGACGCGACTCAGCTTGGCCGGGTGGTCAAGTTCGACGACTTTACCTCAGGCAGAGACGCGATGCAGGCCGGAGAGGTCACATCGCTCTGCGTCATCCCCCGCGGAATGAGCGAGGACGTGAGCGCGAACCGCAGACCGGTATTCACATACTACATCAACTCCCTCTATCTTATAGGCGGCGCCCTCAGTTACAAGGATATTCTTACAATGGTGACTCTCACCGGCGGCGCCGTCCAGAGGGAGGTCCTTCGGGCCAAGGGTTACTCCGACGGAGCGATAATGGGGCTCATACAGCCTCTGGTGATAGACGAGCACAGGGTGGGCAATGCCGCGACCAATTATGGTGTCTATCTTAACAATACGATCCTGCCGGGACTGCTGGCGCTCAGCATCATATTCGTGATCATCTACGCGCTCGGCTCCGAACTGAGGTACGGAACTTCGAAGGAGCTGATGCAGACGGCAGGCGGTTCGATGAGTGCGGCCCTTCTGGGCAAACTTATCCCCTACACGCTGCTTTACCTGGTGCTTGGCCTGGGTCTGGACCTGATAATGTTCGGGCTGTGCGGGTATCCGCTGGCAGGCAGCATATGGAATATGATGCTCGTGATGACCGTGTTCGTATTGGCCAATGTGGCCGTGGCGGTGACCTTTATATCCCTGCTTCCGACCCTTCGCTATGCGATGAGCCTCGGCGCACTGTTTACAATATTGGCATTCACGATGTCGGGATTCACGTTCCCTGTGGAGGCTATGCCGGCGGCCATACGCGGTCTGTCCGTGCTGTTTCCGCTGAGGTTCTATTTCCTGGCGTATGTGCAGGAGGCCTTTTTCGGGGCCGGGTTCGGAGCCATCTGGCAGTACATAGTGGCTATGCTGCTGTTCTGGGTGCTCCCGATATGTCTAAACGGAAGGCTGAAGAGAGCCTGTCTTAATCAGAATTATGAGTTATGATCGGAGAACTTAAAAGAATATTTTCCAATTCGTATGTGCTGGTCATCTTCCTTCTGGGAGGTCTGCTGTACCCGCTCATCTACGGAATGATCTATCACGGAGGCACTGTGGACGATATGCCCGTGGCCGTGGTGGATCTGAGCCAGAGTCCGGAGAGCAGGCGCTTCGCACAGAAGATCGACGCCACACGCGAGACCGAGGTGGCTTACCGCTGCGCTTCGATGCAGGAGGCACAGGAACTGATGCAGCAGCGCAGGATCCACGGGATCATACTGTTTCCGCAGGATTACAGCGAGCGCCTGGCCAATCTGGAATCATCCACCATATCCACCTATGCGGATATGTCCAGCCTCCTGTATTACAAGGACCTGACTATGGCGGTGAACCACGTGATGCTCGACGAGATGGGGCAGATCGAGGCCACCCGCTATGCTGCCAAGGGTATGAGCGAGGAGAACATCAGGGAACTCATCAACGCGATTCCTTCGGAAGAACAGATACCGTTCAACACGAACATGTCCTTCCTGATTTTCTTCCTTTCCGCCGCCCTTATACTTGTGGTTCAGCAGACTATGTTCTACGGGCTCTGCGTTATGAACGGCACTGTGGTGGAGAACGGAACCGTGTGCCGTGAGACACTTCTTGGCAGGGCTGCCGCCTATCTCCTGATATATCTGGGGATAGCCGTTTACGGCCTTATGATAGTTCCTGCCATCTTCGGTATGCCGCAGAGGGGAGAAACACTTGAACTGCTCGTGCTGATACTTCTGTTTCTCTGCACGTGCATAGCATTCAGCTTTACTTTCAGCAGGTTTGTACACCATAGAGAGACAGTGTTCGTGGTCCTGCTCTTTATGTCCTCGCTGTGTTTCTTCCTGAGCGGCTGTGCCTGGCCTGTCAGCGC
>CAVBDE010000078.1:0-5547 GCA_963594055.1 Anaerovoracaceae bacterium
TTATGCAGGAGGGCGGTCACCGGCCGTTCACAGTGGCTATCGACGAGTTTCAGAATTTCGGCGACGTCAATCCGTCCATATTCTCCGACATTCAGGATATCTGGGACCGCTATCGACTGAACACTCACGTGAACCTCGTGGTCAGCGGTTCGGTGTATTCGTTGATGACCAAACTCTTCAGGGACAAGAAGGAGCCGCTGTACGGACGAGATGACAAGACCATCAAACTGCAGCCGTTCGCGCCTTCGGCGCTCAAAGAGATTATGACGGAATATGCCCCTGGCTACACCAATGATGACTTGTTGGCCCTGTATTCATATACGGGTGGAGTCCCGAAATACATTGAACTGCTGGTGGATGCCGGAGCTCTGACGCGGGAGAAGATGATTGGGTTTATCTGCAATGCGGATTCTCCGTTCATTGAGGAGGGCCGCAAGCTTCTTATTCAGGAGTTCGGGAAGAAGTACGGGACCTATTTTTCTGTGCTTGAGGCGATTGCCGAGGGCCACAACACGCAGGCCGACATCACCGCATACCTGGGCGAGAAGAGCATCGGGGGACAGCTCGCGAAGTTGGAGGAGACCTACAATCTCATATCCAGGAAGCGCCCGATCTGGGCGGGGAAGAACACCCAGACCGTTCGATATGAGATCAGCGACATCTTTTTGCGCTTCTGGTTCCGCTACATCGAGAAGAACGAGTCGATGATAGAGATCGGCCAGTATCCGCTGCTCGCGAAGGTGATGACCGACGACTACGCGACCTATTCCGGAGACACGCTCGAGAGGTATTTCCATGCCAAGCTCGCTGAGTCTATGGAATACCGTGCGATAGGAAACTGGTGGGACCTGAAGGGGTACACAGACTCGAAGGGAAACCACCAGCAGTGTGAGATTGACATCGTGGCGGTGAGCGCAGATGACAGGAGCATCGACATCATCGAGGTCAAAAGGAATCCGGACAAGTACGACGCTGCTCTGCTGAAAGAGAAGGCCGAGTTCTTCGCCCGCAAGGAGAGCCGCCTCGGCAGGTACCGCAAGGTCCTCCGCTGTCTCTCGCTTGAAGATATGTAACCAAATTACCGAATTTGAAAAATTGATTGTTATCTTTGTGCGATTTGTGCAAGAGTTATGGCTACAGAAACTAAAAAGAGACTTTACAGGAATACCGACGACAGGAAGATCGCCGGGGTGTGCAGCGGCATAGCCGATTATCTGGATGTGGATCCTACCGTCATCCGCCTGGCCTGGATTCTTCTCGTATGCTGTGCCGGCGTGGGTGTCGTCGCCTACATCATCGCGGCGCTGGTCATCCCGTCCGACATGAAAAATTATCTTTAGCGCCGGAAACACGCATTGGCCTCCGGCCCATGCCGGGCAACATCTTTTCCGTGCCCATCAGGCACAGTCTGCCGAGCCATAAGCATAAAAAACCTTTTATGCAAGTTAATTTTACTTGTAGGATAAAAATTACTGCCGTAATCTTGTAGTCCGAAAAGTAAAATTTCTTATTTTATGTCAAAATCACAAACCTTCCAACAACCGGTTTTTGACGCAAGGACATTGGGTAAGCCTAAAATGTTTACTCTCGGAGTGCAACACATGTTTGCAATGTTCGGCGCCACTGTTCTGGTCCCAGCCATCACGGGCCTTCCTGTCTCTACCACTCTTCTCTTCGCGGGTCTCGGCACATTGCTGTTCCACCTTATCACCAAAATGAAGATTCCCGCATTCCTCGGTTCCTCATTCGCTTTCATCGGAGGCTACCTGTCGGTAGTGGAGATGGGCTCAGCAGTCGGACTTACAGCTATCCAGTCACTTCCTTATGCCTGCATCGGCGTCGCCAGTGCAGGTTTTTTGTATTTTATACTTGCCGGGTTCTTCGCAGCTTTCGGCGCCAAGAAGGTGATGCGTTACTTCCCACCTGTGGTAACGGGTCCCATCATCATCTGCATCGGTCTTATCCTCTCGGGATCAGCCATCCAGAACTGCCAGACCAATTGGCCCATAGCCCTGCTGGCCATCGTCATCATCGTGGTCTGCAACATCTGGGGCCGCGGAATGATAAGAATCGTGCCTATCCTTATGGGCGTGGTCGGCTCTTACGTGGTGGCGGCGATCTGCGGCATCTGTGATTTCACCGCCGTACGCGAGGCCGCCTGGTTCGGACTTCCTGTCCACAAGGCCTACACCGTGCTCGCCATTTCGGAGACCTACAATTCGCAGCTTCTCATCAGCTCCATCATAACCATCATGCCAATCGCCCTGGCCACAATGATAGAGCACATCGGCGACATGTGCGCCATTTCTTCGACCACAGGCAAGAACTACCTCGAGGATCCGGGCCTTCACAAGACCCTTATGGGCGACGGTCTGGCCACCATTCTCGCTTCGCTGTTCGGTGCACCTGCCAATACCACCTACGGTGAGAACACCGGCGTGCTCAACCTTACCAAGGTTTATGACCCGAAGGTGATCCGCATCGCGGCTGTCCTGGCGGTAGTGGTTTCCTTCTGTCCTAAATTCTCGGCCCTCATCAGCGCGATGCCTGCAGCCACCATCGGAGGCGTATCGCTCATCCTTTACGGTATGATATCCGCTGTCGGTGTAAGAAACGTCGTGGAGAACCAGGTGGACTTCACCTCTTCACGCAACGTCATCATCGCGGCCATCATCCTCGTGCTGGCGATAGGCATCAACTACGGTATGCCGGGAGGCAGCGTGGATCTCGGATTCACCAAGCTCTCGGGACTTGCAGTAGCCGCACTTACAGGTATAATACTCAATGCCATACTTCCGGGCAAGGACTACGTGTTCGGAGTAAACAAACTCGGCGACACGTCGGTCAATTTCGACGCGCTGGCCAACCGTGTAGACGACAGTGACAAACAGTAATAGACATTCTATTAACTTTTTATATAATTAATTTCAGGTATGAAGAAATTACTTCTTTTGAGCTCTTTTGCTCTTCTGTCTGTGGGAGCCTTCGCACAGAACATCCAACTCCACCACGATTTCGGCCACAGCCTCTACAATGGCGGTGACAAGGACCTCAGCGGTCGCGGTCACATCACCACCACCATTGAAAACTTCAAGGCCGACAATTGGGGTAGTACCTACTTCTTTGTCGATATGGATTACAAGAGCACGGGAACCTTAAAGACCCCGAACTGTCTGGGAGCATACACGGAGATCTCACGCGAGCTCTGCTTCTGGCAGGACACCAAACTGAACTGGCTTTCACTTCACCTCGAGTTCGACGGCGGATTGAATACTGGCGGATCATTCAACAACGCCTGGCTCGCGGGTCTTACCTACAGCGGCCATTCGGCAGACTACAGCAAAACCTGGTCTGTAAGTGCAATGTACAAGCTTATTCCGGGCTGCACCGACGGCGATGGCAACAAGCAGGAGAACAACTTCCAGATCACCGGTGTCTGGGGAATCAATTTCGCAGGCGGCTGGTGCACATTCTCAGGATTCATCGATTTCTGGAGAGAGCATCGCTACTGGCAGAATACAGAATTCATTCTTCTTACCGAGCCTCAGTTCTGGGTTAACCTTAACAAGGTCGAGGCCCTTCATGATGTCAATCTGAGCGTGGGCGGTGAGGTTGAGATTTCCAACAACTTCGCCGGAGCAGGCTTCTACTGCATCCCTACACTTGCTGCCAAATGGACTTTCTAATCCGGTAAAGTCCTTATAAAACACGATAATTTTTAACCTTAGTCCAGTCTGTTCCGACAGGCTGGATGAGGGGTTGGTTTTTTTTATTTCAATCGACATTATGGCTACATTTATACAGAAGGCTTTCGGATTCGATCCCAAAGTCAGCACAGTCAAAAAAGAAATTTTCGCAGGTATAACGACATTCCTCACAATGTCCTACATCCTCGCAGTGAACCCCGGCATCTTCGCCGCTCTTCCCGGAATGCCTGCAGGGTCAGTCTTCACAGCCACCGCTCTCGCAGCGCTCATCGGTACTCTCGTGATGGCATTCTATGCCAAGAAACCTTTCGCCCTCGCCCCGGGTATGGGCCTCAACGCGTTCTTCGTGTTCACGGTGTGTCTGGGAATGGGATACAGCTGGCAGTTCGCCCTCACGGCCGTGTTCCTCGAAGGTATCATCTTCGTCATCCTCACCATTACCAATGTTCGCAAGCTCATCGTTGACTCCATCCCTGCTTCCCTCAAGAAAGCCATCGGCTGCGGTATCGGCCTGTTCATCGCCTTCATTGGCCTGAAGAACGCCGGCGTGGTGGTTACCAACGCTTCGACCATCGTGTCGCTCGGCGACATCACCCGGGGTCCGGCGCTTCTCGCAGTGATCGGCATTGGCATTACAGGCGTGCTCGTGGCCAGGAAGGTGCCCGGAGCGCTTCTGGTCGGAATGATTGTCACCGCGCTGCTCGGTCTGGTCATCAAGGACCCTGCGACAGGGGAGTACATCACCAAGTTCAACGGCATCGTGTCCATGCCTGCCTCTGTGGAGCCTATTTTCTGCCAATTCGAATGGAGCCACGTCTTCTCCCTTGACATGTTCGTGGTCGTATTCACATTCATGTTCATCGATATGTTCGATACCATCGGAACTGTGGTCGGCGTGAGCACGAAGGCCAAGATGGTGGACAAGGACGGCAACATCGAAGGCATCAACAGAACCCTTATGGCTGACGCCATCGCTACCGTGGCGGGTGCCTGCCTGGGAACTTCCACCACCACCACCTATGTGGAGAGCGCATCCGGCATCGCACAGGGCGGAAGAAGCGGTCTTACGGCATTCTCCGCCGCAGTCTGCTTCCTTATCGCGCTGTTCTTCTCGCCGCTTTTCCTTGCCATCCCGGGCGCCGCTACGGCTCCTGTCCTGGTGATCGTGGGCGTGTTCATGATGTCTCCTATCAAGGACATAGATTTCGAAGACTACTCCGAGGCCATCCCTGCATTCATCACCCTTATCGGCATGCCGCTCTGCTATTCCATCTCTGACGGCATCATGCTCGGCGTCATCGCTTACGTGGTCATCAATCTGCTCAGCCTCAACTTCAAGAAAGTCTCTCCGGCTACCCTCATCCTGGCACTTATCTTCATTGCCAAGTATCTGGTGCTGTAAGGAATAGCTTTTTTTCATCCGCTAAAAGGCGTCCCCGGCCCGTCCGGAGGCGCCTTTTTTGTGCCGGTGCAAATTGGCCTTCGACTTGGGAACAAGGGGATTTTTGGCTATTTTTGCGGGGGAACAAATTTAAATTCGATTACAAATGAAACGCAGTCTGCTGAGGTCTTTTCTGCTGGTGCTTCCGCTGTTATGTCTGGGCGTGACAGACGCCTGTGCTCTTGACTACACTGAAGGCTCCAGGACCGTCTCCAAATACTGGAAAGAGTACGAAAAGCTTGAAAGTCAGGACCTTCCCAAGAGTCAGATCGGGTGCCTGGGGCAGATAATCTCTATCTGTCAGGATGAGCGTCTGGCCTGGAACTTCTACAAGGCCGCGTGTCTGCTGCAGAGCGTGGAAAATAACCTGAACTGGAAGAACAGGGATTCCATAAAGAC
>CAVBDE010000079.1:0-5546 GCA_963594055.1 Anaerovoracaceae bacterium
GACATCACCACCCTGGAACCGATATTCGTGGACGGGCAGAGATTGGCAGAGCCGGTGAAAGGCACCGAGTCCGCCACGGTCACCGAACCGGGCGCGGATTCATTGGCAGCGCTCATATACACTTCGGGCACTACCGGCAAGGCGAAGGGCGTAATGCTCTCGCACCGCAACTTCACAAGCAACATCTACGGCGCGTACCGTTTCTACGCCATCAATTCCTCTGACGTGTTTCTGTCCGTGCTGCCGTTGGCACACACATACGAGCTCTCGATAGGGCTGCTGTATCCGTTCTCGGCAGGCGCCTGCGTGGCCTATATGGCCAAAAAACCGACCCCGAGCGCGCTCAAGGAGGCGATGCCGGTGGTGCGGCCGACCGTAATGCTCACCGTGCCGCTCATCATAGAGAAGATCTACAAGGGCGTGGTGATCCCGAAAGTCAAGAAAAGCAAGACACTGTCGTGGATGAACCGCCATATGAGCAAGACATTCAGCAGGATGGCCTGCAAGGAGATAAAGCGCTACTTCGGGGGACGGCTCAAGTTCTTCGGAATAGGCGGGGCGCCGCTCAACCGCGACGTGGAGGAGTTCCTGTACAAGGGCCGGTTCCCTTATTATATAGGTTACGGCCTTACGGAATGCGCGCCCATGCTGGCGGGGTGCAATTTCAGGAACACCCGTCCGGGATGCATAGGTTTCCCGTTCCACGATATGGATCTCAAGCTGTATGACGTAAATCCGCAGACCGGGGAAGGCGAGATAGTGGCCAAGGGTCCTAACGTGATGATGGGCTACTACAAGGACCCGGAGCGCACGAAGGAGGCTTTCACCGAGGACGGATGGTTCAGGACCAACGACCTGGCCGTCGTGGACAGGAAGGGCCGGTACATGATCAAGGGGCGTCTCAACAATATGATTCTGGGGGCATCGGGAGAGAACATCTACCCTGAAGAGATAGAAAAGGTAATCAAGGACGAGGAGGGAGTGGCTGAGGCCATCGTGATTCAGAGGAACAAGACTCTCATCGCACTCATCGAGCTGAGCGACGGCATCGTCAAGGACATCACCGAGTTCAAGAACAACCTTCTGGCCAAAGTAAACTCCAAAGTGTCAAACAGTTCCAAGATAGGCGAAGTGCAGGTGATGAAGGAGCCCTTCATCAAGACCGCCACGCAGAAAATACGCCGTTTCCTGTACAAGGACTCGGCCCCTACCATGGAGGAGGACAGCAGGAAAAATGAAAACGGAAAAAACTAACGTAGCCAGGCTTCTGGATGCGGCGGGGATAAGCTATTCCCTTATCCCCTACGAATTCTCGGAAGACGACCTCAGCGCACAGCACGTGGCCGCAGAACTCGGGGAGGACATCGCCCAGGTGTTCAAGACACTGGTTCTCAAGGGAGACCGGACCGGAGAGTTCGTATGCGTGATCCCGGGAGACATGGAGGTGGACCTGAAGGTGGCGGCGAAGATATCCGGGAACAAAAACTGCGAGATGCTGCACATGAAGGACCTTCTGCCCACCACTGGATACATCCGCGGCGGGTGCAGTCCGATAGGAATGAAGAAGCCATTTCCCACCTACATCTACGAATCCGCCCTGCTCTATGACTACATCTACATAAGCGCAGGAAAAAGAGGTCTGCAGGTCAAGATCAACCCGCAGGACCTAATAAATTACGTCGGGATGGGCATCTACCCGCTTTAACGGTTATTCCACGTAGAGCATCAGACCCTTCAGATACTCCCCTTCCGGGTGGAAGATGTTCACGGAGTGGTCTGCAGGCTGGTTCAGCCTGTCTATTATGCGCACCTTCCTGCCGCACTGGGCCGCCGCGCTGAACACCGCCAGGGCGAAAGACTCCCTGTCCACCACCTGCGAGCAGGAGAAAGTGAATATGATGCCGCCCGGAGCGATCTTCGAAATGGCCATCGCATTGAGCCTCTGATAGGCCCTGAGCGCATTCCTGAGCGCGCCGCGATGCTTGGCGAATGCAGGCGGATCCACTATCATAAGATCGAATTTGCCTTCCGGCACCTTCGAGAGAAATTCTATCGCGTCGGCCGTATGGGAGATGTGGTTCGTGAATCCGTTGAGCGCCACGTTCCTGTCCACCAGCGCCATGGCCCTGGCGGATGAGTCCACGCTCTCCACGCTCTGCGCACCTCCGTTAAGGGCATATACCGAAAAACCGCCAGTATAGCAGAACAGGTTGAGGACGTTCTTCCCCCGGGCGTATCTGCCCACAAGCGCGCGGTTCTCCCTCTGGTCCAGGAAGAATCCGGTCTTCTGGCCCTCGTCCCAGTTTACCCAGAACCTGTTCCCGTTCTCGAGAACGACGGCTTCGTTGCCTTCGAACCCTTCGGCCCTGTACAGGTAGCCGTCCACCAGGTCAAGCCCGGCCTTGAACGGCGCCGTACCTGAACTCTTGTCATACACGGCCTTGAGAGACTCTCCGTAAACCTTCTGAAGCGCAGCGCAGATCTGCTTCTTCGCACGGAACATTCCCACGCTGTGGGCCTGAAGCACGCATACCCCGTCGTAATAGTCTATGATGAGGCCCGGCAGACTGTCCCCCTCGCCGTGCACGAGACGGTAGCAGTTGGTGGAAGGATTGTCAGTCAGAAGAAAAGCCTTCCGAGCGTCATACGCGCTCTGGATAGCCTCCTCCCAGAAATTTCCGGAGAGGGTCTCGGAGGTGAATGAAAGCATGCGCACGGAGATGGAGCCTATCTGCCAATGTCCGCATCCCAGCAGACTGCCGTCGCTGGACCACACGGACACAACGTCCCCCTCCCGGATGTCTCCCACGCTCTGCGCTATGGCTCCCGAGAACACCCAGGGATGAAAGCGCAGGATGGACTCTTCCCTACCTTTCTTTAATATTACCTTGCTCATCGAATTCCAATGGATTTTTAGGCGCGTCGGAGAGTTTGAGATACATTTCCCTGCATACCCACGCGTCCGTGGCCGCATAATCCTGCTGGGCTTTGGTCAGAGCGTCGTTCTCCCAGTTGGAGAGCTGCTGGCTCTTCGAGATTCTGAATCCCAGAATGATGGCCGTCATCTTCTTCACGCTCTTGTCCTTGATACCCCACTCCCAGACTATCTTCTGAAGGTCAACGAAGCCCGCAGCCTTGAACGGCTGAAGACGCTGAAGACTGCGCACGTCATCATTGGACGCGGCGCCCACCTTGAGGATCTTCGGATTGGCCAATATGGAACAGAGGCTCTTGCGGAGCCCCATCCTGTTAAGACGGAAAAGGTACGCCTTCTCGGGGCCGGACAGCTGAAGCAGCGCCACATCGTGATGATAGTGATGCGCCTCGAACGAAGGTCTGGTCTCGGTGTCGAACCCGAGGACCTTCTGCCTGCTCAGATATGCCAATGCCCTGGTATAGTGAAGCCCCGGATGGTCGATTACCTCGATGTGCCCGGGAAATGACTTCAGCGGAAGCTGTTCCAGTTCCTTGGGGTCTATGCTTATGCTGAATTTAATGTCGGTCATTCCTGATTATTTGCGGAGCAAAGGTAGTAAAAAAATGAAGTTTTTGACAACATAAAGTATACCTGCGAGCAGCACGGCCAGCGTCCAGGACGTTCCCACGAACAGGACACCTGCCAATATCACCGCGCAGTCGACAAGATACGCAATCCGCTTGATCTTCAGATCGCGCGGCTGCCCCTTGGAAAACTTCATCGAGAACATAGGCACCTCGCACACCATCAGAGCCACGAGCACGAGGCTCACCGCCGGCAGAAACCACCACCAGTCGCACAGCCCTCCGACAATCGAATTCGGCACGGCGTCGGCAAAGCAGCAAAGCGAAGCCGCGATCATTGCGGCCACAGGCACCGCAAGCCCGAGAAAAGACTCCTTCTGCCTGTCGTCCACGTTGAACCTGGCCAGTCTGTGCGCAGCCCCGAGGCAGAAAATCAGCGGCAGGAAGGCGAGCGCATCCGCAGAGGTCCACACGTAGGCGCGCATGTTGTCGTACATCATCACGGACGGCAGCACGCCGAAGCTGACCATATCGCAGAGGCTGTCCAGCTCCTTCCCCTTCGGACTGTAGGCGCCGAGCGCACGGGCCGCCAGACCGTCACAGAAATCGAACACCGCTGCGGCGAGCATCATGCAGAAAGCCAGGTCCGGATGCCCCTGAAACGCAAAAACCACACCCACGATGCCGCAGGCAAGGTTGAGTGTGGTTATGCAGTTGGGTATATGCTTGATAAACGACATTACTTAGAGAGTACGTTAGGATGCTTCTCCACGAAATCCTTAGGAAGGGCGCTCTTGTGGATGCAGATGTCGAGGGTCTGGCTCTTCACGAAAGCCTCGCTTGCGTACCAGATGCCCTTGTATTTGCCGGCCTCGCCCCAGGAGTTCTTCACGAGGTAGTATTTTCCGCCCCACTGGTCTTTGGCCACGCCGTAGATCTGCATTCCGTGGTCGTCGGTGATGGTCTTGTTGAGGAATCCCTCCTGACGGGTCTCCTGTGTAGGCACGAGTTCCACGATAGGATTGGTCTTGAGCTTGGCGTTCTTCTTCGCATTGCTCCTGGCCTGCTTCTCCTCGGCCTTGCCGACCCAGTGCTCCTGATCTGAGCCTGCGGTGGACTTGGCATTCACATCCACGAGGATGGCGAGTCCGTCACGGGTAAAGCCCGGCTCGCTCACGTCACTGCCCCAGGAAATGGTGTATCCGTTCTCGAGCGCATAGTCGAGGATGGACATCATCTCGTCGATCGGCACGTTGTAGAACTCATCCCAGCGCCAGTTGTCGGCGACTTCGAACGGGAAATAGGTGTAGAACGGATGGTGTGTGAACGAGGTGAGGGTCACATAGTCGTCAGGATTGAAGTTCAGCGCGTCGCGGTAAGACTCAGGGGTGTACTCCACTCCGTCCACGGTGAATTTCTCCGGATATTTGCCGAAATACTCGTTCAGAACTGCCTGATAGCCTCTCTTCCATGCGGTGGTAAGGGTCCTGTTGGGGTTCTTTACGACAGCCTCCACATAGGCGAGGAGAACTGCGTCAAGTTCGCTCTGTGCAGGAAGTTCGGTTCCGTAGTTCATACCTGTCATCTCAGCCTGAGGCACGAGTCCGTAAAGACGGATGACATCGAGCACGTCCTCGCCCTGTGAGCCTGCGGAGAAGGTAAGGTTGCCGTCGAGCATGATGTATTTGTCGGCCCTGTCGGAATATGAATGGCTGACTACGAAGAACTCCGAGAAATCAGGGTATTTCTCAGGATCGGTTATGTTGTTGAGCCTTATGACTTCACTTTCCACGAAACCTATGGCGGAAAAAGCCCAGCAGGTTCCGCTCCTGTACTGGTTCTTTACAGGGGTGATGGGGTTCTCGATTACGGTGGTGAATTCATACTCAGGGAAATCCACCTTGGCCTTCTGGGCGCTGAGAGCGAGCCCGAAGGCGCACAATGCTGCTGCAGTTGCTAAAACTTTCTTCATATCTTGAGTGTTTACAATTTCATCAAACTTTCAAATTTACGAAAAATTTCCTTACTTTTGAAAATTTTTAAAA
>CAVBDE010000080.1:0-5507 GCA_963594055.1 Anaerovoracaceae bacterium
TGGTGGCGCAGTTCTCGTTCCTTATGGTGATAATCCCTGTGCTCGGGGAAGCGTTCCTGAGTGTGGCCGGAGGCGAGCTGGCGCAGTGCCAGATAGACGTGCTGCCTCTGCTGCTCGGATTCATAACTGCTTTCATATCGGGACTTCTGGCCTGCAAGGCGATGATCGCCCTCGTTAAAAAGGCCAAGCTCAAATGGTTCGCGCTTTACTGCCTGCTCGTGGGTGCGGCCGTGATAATCTTTAAATCTCTGATGTAGTTCCGCTCTGCCGGCCGATAGTGTATGGTATATTTCGTTTCGGATGTTCATCTGGGTCTGAACGCCTTTTCGCCTAAGGAAAGGGAGGCCAGGTTCGTGTCCTGGCTTCGGGAAACCCCTTTCCGGAAGGGTGATTCCCTGGTGCTTCTGGGAGACATCTGGGACTTCTGGTACGAATACCGCGATGTCATCCCGAAGGAGGGTATCAGGGTGCTGGGTGAGCTCATCCGCATTCAGGACGGCGGAACACAGATTTACTATTTCATAGGGAATCACGACATCTGGTGCTTCAGTTTCTTCTCCTCGCTCGGGTTCCGCGTGATAAAAGAACAGCCGGTAACGGTGCGCATCGGGGGCCAAAGGGTGATGCTGGCGCACGGTGACGGGCTCGGCGGAGCCAAATGGTCCTACCGTCTGATGCTCAGAATCTTTCATAACCGCGTATGCCAATTTTTATTCTCGCTTCTGCATCCGACATTGGCATTCTCCATCGCCACGCGCTGGTCGCGCAACAACCGCTACACCCATAAGGAATACCTCTGGCAGGGGGAGAGTGAGCGGCTCTATCAGTATGCGCTTAAGCAGGATCCGTCCATAGGCCTTTTCGTCTTCGGACACTATCACTGCGCAGTGGATCAGACTCTTCCGGACGGTGCCCGTCTGGTGGTGCTCAAGGATTGGCTCACAGGAGGCACGCCTTGTCTGAAACTGGAAGGCAGTCTCGAGGCGGAGTAGCTATTTCATAATGGATTTGGTGGAGAGGCGGTCTGTCCTGATGACCGTTTTCGGAGGGTCTTCCCAGAATATCTGGTAATAGAAATTGGCCCACTCCTCTTCTCCGGATTCCCAGATTTTTACAAGTTCTTCGGTCTTCGCATCTTCCCCGTCGGGGTCGTAGTGCGCCTTCAGGTCCTGGTCGAACACTTTGCCCACCAGGCTCCAGAACCCGGCGGAGAAGCCCCCTTCATAGTTGTAGATGATGTCATACACCGTCATCCCGCATTCGCGGTCCACCAGGCGGGTCAGAAGGAACCCCTGGCTTATGGTCGTGCGGCGGATGTCCTGTTCGAAGAGGGTGAAGAGTTCGCGCTCCACGTTCTTGATGTAGCGGTCGCGGTTCCTTCTGTCCAGTCCGTCGGCCTCTATGGTGGAATCCACCTGTGCCATCATCTTCCGGCCCACCAGAGCGTAGGGGTACACTTTGTTGAAATTGTAGACCAGACGGTATTTCTCCCTCCATTCACGGCCGTATTTCTTGATCTTCTTCTTCCTTCTGGCGCTGACCTTGGCCTCCGGAAGCACGTCGAAATACTCCTCGTAGATGACGGTGGTGTCATTTACATTCTGCGCCGAAAGTTCAGGGACCCCGGCGCAGAAAAGTATGAGTATGAAGGTGAGAACCCTTTTCATTCAGTCTGATACGATATGCACTCCGCCGAATCTGTCGGTGACTTTCACCTCGTGATGTTTCGCCTCAGGGTTGTAAGGAGCCTGGAAGAGGTTAGGCGTAGGGAAGCTTGCCACCCACGGAATGGCGTGCTTGCTCGGGTCCTTGAATTCATCCCGCGCCACAGGGTCCTGTCCGGTGAACCGCGTCATGTCGCAGATCTTCTTTCCGTCCTCGAAGTATTCCACCTTCCAGGCAGGGTCGTAGTCCCAGACGTGTGCGACCGCAAGTCCCGGATAGTCGGCATTGTCCAGATACAGTTTGCACTGGTAGTCCGGATCGAATCCGCAGCCTTTGTAGTACCACTGCATGTCGGTGCCGTCGAAGGAGTAGATCTTGTATCCCGGAGGACATCCGTCCACGCATACCGTTCCGCACCACCAGGTGCCGCAGAATCCGCCCAGATTGTGCTCCATCAGGCCGTCGCGTCCCTTGCCGCCGCCTATGACGAAGTTCGTGTTCGTGTGCATATGGCCGGACAGGATGATGGCGTCGTAGTCGCGCAGCATATTGTAGAATGCCGGCTTGTTGCAGAGGTTGTCACCGATGATGTCGTAGCGGAAATGGTCCTGGTCTTCCTTGCCCTGGGTGGAAGGGATGTGCATGCACACCACCAGCTTCCGGTCCTTCGGGGTGAGGGCCAGGTCCTGTTCGAGCCAGCTCAATTGGCATTCGTCCAGATACCCGATGTAGAAATAGTCGCGGCCCACGTAGAAGTTGTCGTTGAGCACCACATAGTGGACGTCACCCACGTTGAACGAGTAGTAGGTCGGCCCGAAGAACTTCTCGAATTCGCGGAACGAGGTCTCGTGCGAGCGGCCGTAGTTGGTCATGTCGTGGTTGCCGATAAGGTAGCGCATGTCTATGCCCAGCTCGCCTATCTTTCTGGTAAGGCGCGGATAGAGGATGTGCTGCCAGCCCACCACGTCGCCCAGGCAGATTCCGAAGGTGTAAACCTGGTCCTTGAACGGCGCGATATGCTCCTTGATGTCGTCCACCCGCCTGTCGAAAGGTCTGAGGTTCGAGGTGTCCTGGACTTGCGGGTCGGCGAACACGACCGCTTTGCTGATATGGTCGTCGAACGTGTTCTTTATCAGGGTGAAGTCATAGACTTTCCTGTCGGCAGTCAGGTCCCGGTAGAAGCAGGTCTCGCCTCTGAAGCAGGAATTGCGGTATCCCGCGGGGGTGCTCACCCACACGAATCTTCCCGAAGCCCTGTCGTAAGGCATCGTGAAGGAGCCGTTCTCGTCAGTGGTGACCACGCTCACGCCGTCGGACACCACCACACCCGCGAGCGGGGCGCCGCTGTCGTCTTTCACGTTGCCGGAGATGCTGTTCTCCGAAGTGGAAGCGGTCTGTGTCTTCACTGTGGCACATCCCGCCAGAAGGCACAGGGCCAATGGAATTGCAAAAATTGATTTCTTTATCATGTCAACTTCTCCAGTAAATCTTTTTCCTGCTGAACAGGCTGGTCAGACCCAGCATCGCCAGCGTTATTATCAGTCCTCTTACCAGTCCCATGAAAGGGTTGCCCTGGCAGGCTCCGTCCACGGCAGCTCCCAGTCCGCACAGATAGAAGACAGGATTAAGTATGAATCCCGACAAGGTGTATGCCAGCATTGGGTTCTGCCCTGTAAGAGTGAATCCTCCCGTCACCGTCTTTCCCGCATCGCCGAGCAGAGTCTCCGCCCACAGCAGGAAATGTGTGGCCAGACACGCCAGTCCGCCCGTGGTCAGCATATACGAGAGGTTGCAGTAATCCTTCGTGATGCCTCCGTCTATAGGGTCGAACGCGATGCCAAGCGCCAGCAGCAGATATCCTGCGCGCACGATGGTGCCGGCCGGGTTCCTGATCTCGCCTCTGGTGAGGATGATGGTCACGATGCCGAAGATGAGGGTAAGGTACATCCCTTCGAACACGTGCCTGGTGTGCAGTGCCCACAGAATCAGCGGAATGATGGCCAGACTGCACAGGCCCGTAACCAGCGAGCTCGCCCTTCCTGCCCCGATGAACATCTTCTCGCCCCTGCGGTGTGCCTTGCTGAGCAGGTCACCCACGCTCATTCCTATCAGGAGAATCACCAGGTACTGGGCGTATTGCCAGTTTACAAGCCAATTCAACCCTTCCGGAACCGCAGCCCAGTCGAGGCACCCGCTGTGCCAGGTGAGTTCCTTCAGTGCGCATACCAGAACGAAGATGATGCCTCTCACAACCCAGCTGCCCCTGCTAATGAGCCAGATGAACCCTCCCAGCAGCGCCAGGAAGGACAGTATCATTATTATGATGTCGTTCGTATGGAATGACAGGCTCACCCCGTAGACTTTCCGCTCCACGAGAAGCAGGGCCAATGTGACCACGGCTCCGAGGACATTTATAACCCAGCCCCGCGGCCTGTCTATCCTCCACAGCGACAGGAACATGCCTGCCCAGATGCCGAAGCGCAGAAGCACCTTGCCGGCGTCCGTGTATGAGAGGATGAGTCCGGAATTGCCCAGCACCAGACCGAAGGCGGCGAGTATGAGCCACCTTTTCACTATACCAAGCGATACGGCGCCCGTGCTCATCCCCTTGCGGAGCTTGCCGCCCAGGGAGAAGGGGATCGATGCGCCCATCGAGAAGATGAAGAACGGGAATACCAGGTCCACCCAGGTAATGCCCTTGAGGTCCGGGTTGAATGCAAAGTCAGGAGGCGGCTCCTGGCCGTGGAACATCCACGGGGGAAGTCCTGCGGTCCAGGAGATGTCGGCGCTCAGCACCATAAGGAATATGGTGATTCCGCGCAGCACATCTATGGCCTGTATTCGCCTGTTCATTATTTTTTACGTTTTTTCTGTCCGAGTGCAAGCCAGTATGCCTCGATCTCTTCGAGGGTCTTTCCTGTGGTTTCAGGAATCACCTTCCACATGATGAGCATATAAGGTACGCACATCGCGGCGAAGATGAAGAATGTTCCGCTCTGGCTCCAGCCCAGAAGAACCGGGGTCAGCTGGCCGATGAGGTAGGTTCCGACCCAGAGGGCGAATCCGGCTACGGAAGTGGCGCGGCCGCGGATGCTGTTCGGGAACATCTCCGAAAGCAGCACGAACACGATGGCCGAGATGGAGATGGCGCAGCAGAATACATATGCGAGGAAGAAGGTGAGCATGAAGCCGTTGCCCAGGCCGAGAGCCTCGCCTGCGGCGAAGTAGATGCCTATGGCGAGCAGGCAGATGATCATTCCGCTTACGCCCCAGTAGATGAGCTGCTTTCTTCCGACCTTGTCGATGATGAATACCGCAATTATGGTGGTGAGCATGTTGACTACGCCCACAAGCACGGTGGAGAACATAGGGTTGTCGAATCCGGCCTCGGAGAAGATCTTCGGTCCGTAGTAGAGCACTGCGTTCACTCCCATGAACTGGCCCAGGATGGCGATGGCGCTGCCCGCAAGCACTGCAGTGAAGATGCCAGGCTTGAGAAGGTCTTTCCAGCTTCCCTTGTCGGCGTCTCCCTGGATGGAAGCGCGCGTGGCCTCGATCTCGCTTTGAATCTCCTCTTCGTTACGGTAGATTCTGTTCAGGATTGGGGTGGCCTTGGCAAGTTTGCCGTTGACTATGAGCCACTTCGGACTTTCAGGGATGAAGAAGATAACCAGGAAGTACAGAACGGCAGGGATGGTGCCGCTCCCCAGCATTCCGCGCCAGGCTTCGGCCTGGAAGATCCTGTCCGCGAGAGACATGTCGGCGGAAGCGGTGAAGGATGTGTCGATGTGGCTGACGATGATCCAGTTGACCAGGTAGGCCAGAAGGAATCCCACGGTCAC
>CAVBDE010000081.1:0-5491 GCA_963594055.1 Anaerovoracaceae bacterium
TCGTTATCGAGCTTTTCAGGGGAGACTGTTACAGTGAGGATGCCGTTATCGGCTTTCACCCCGTTAATGCCCAGATCGACTAATTCTCCGGCATACGCCTTCGTCATAATGGTATATACCGCGCGGGCGGAAATAGGAGACGTGAGGCTCGGGTCCTGAACGGCCTTGCCATATGCTGCGGCGATGGCCTCTGCGCAGTCGGCAGGATAGACATCAAAACGAAGCGTCAGGTCTTGTGTCAGACTTCCCACGCGTTCCTTGCCGTCTGAGTATTTCGGGATGTAGGCGATGGAGGTGAGAGACTTGAGACCTTCCTCGATGGCGGCTACGCGGTCGGTGAGGGCATTGATTTTGGCCTGAAGGTCGTTGACGCGGGTCCGGAGGACGGTCAGGCTGTCCGTTACCGGCTTGAGGGCGTCAGTGATTTTCTGGTCAATGGTGCCGTTGTTCGCGGTGATGGCATCGCTGATGGCCTTCTTATAGGCTTCTTCCATTTCACTTTTCTGGTCGGAGAGGGCCTTCTTCAGGTCGGCTATGGCCTGGGTGTTGGTGGCGATGAGGTTCTTCAGGCTCTCGTTCTGGGAGTTGAGTTTATTCTCGAGGACGGTCTGAAGGGCTTCGAGTTTGCTGTCAATCTGGGCGGCTGTGTAATAGTCGGCGAGCTGTTCGTTTACCCAGGTCTTGATGCTTGACTCAGAGGCTTTTATGGCTTCTTCGAGGGCGGCGGTGTAGGCCTTCGTGATTTCTTCGCTCGCAGTGGTCAGGGCCTGTGCGGCAGCGTCGGCGGCGTTCTTGATTTCGGCCTGGAGGTCAGTCCTGAGGTCGGCTATCGCCTTGTCGATTTCAGCCTTGACGTCGTCGGTGTATTTCTTCACCTCGCTGAGATCGCTGTTTATGGTCTCTATCTGGCCCTGGATGCCGGCCACGATTTCAGCGGTTTTGTTATACTGCTCGAGAGTCGCGAAAGTGGCTGTCGCCCAATCTTTTGTATTCTTAAGCTCTTCATCGATGTATTTTTTCAGCTCATCTATCTGGCTCTGGAGATTCTCGTCTTTTGCCTGAAGGTCACTGACGGTTGCATTCAGGGTCTTGATTTCGGCATCGACAGAGGCCTTAAGAGTCTCCAGCTGTTTGAGGGCTTCAGACTCGGCGGTATCAAGGTCCTCCTTGAGTTCGGCTATGGCGTCCCCGAGTTTTTTGCTGGAAGATTCGAGATCCGATGTCTGGCCCTGAAGGGTCTCGATGTAGGCCTTCAGCTGAGTGTCAGTGTCCTGCAGACTTGTGAGTGAGCCGCTGATGGCGGAAATCTGCCCCGTAATCGTCTGAATCTGGTCAGACTTCAGAGCATCAATCTGGTTCTGTAAATCAGTGATTTGAGATTTCTTCGCGCAGCCGGTCAGAACAGCCATACCGGCCGCCACCATCAGAATAACTTTGGTAAATGTCTTCATATCCGTTCGTTTGAGCAGTTAATTCTTCTATACGAACAAATATAAAAATTATTCCACAAAAACGCCCTCTTCGGGGACAAATCTTTGTTCTTCATTCACTTGTCCCCTTTTTTTTCCTATATTTGTAGTCCGCTTCAGCAAGACGCACCTTATGAAAAAAGATATAAGACCGTATAGCTTGTCAGGCTGGTTCTTCAGCAAGAGGACACTGCCTCACTGGATGGTACTTCTGATGGACTGCCTGATAGTACTGTTCTCATATTTTCTAACCTACTTTTTATATTCCGGGAGAACTGATTTCCTTCAGAATCCGTGGCCTTTGACCTGGACTCTGCTGATTTTCCTGGCAATTCACGTCATCTCGTTCAGAATTTTCCGTACATATCAGGGCATTCTGCGTTATTCTTCCTTCAAGGATCTGCAGAGAGTCGGCATCTCCATGATGCTTGCGGCTCTGGTCTGTTTCCTCGTTCAGTACCTGTTCGCGCCGTACGGGCATTTCCTGTTCAATTTCAAGTACATAATCACCGGATTCCTCTCTGCCACGATCATAATGTGGGGCGTGAGGGTGGTTGTGAAGATACTCTATGACCAGTTCAGGACCGAGAGGGCCGAGAATGCGTTCATCTATGGAATAGGGGACGGCGGTGTGTCTCTGGGCAAGAGCATCAGAAGCGAGAAACCTGCCAAGTACAACCTGTCCGGCTTCATCGCCCACAAGGGGGCTGCCGTTCCGGACTCTCTTCTCGGGGCCAAGGTTTATACTTCGCAGTCCAACCTCGACAAGATCATAAAGTCCCAGAACATAAAGGCGCTCCTGGTGCCTATCAACAGGGTGGAGGAGGCCAGGGCCAATGAAGCCCTGCTGAATACATTCATCGATGCAGGCGTAAAGGTGCTTTTCGAGCAGAATCTTTCAGACTCAGACACTCTCAAGCACGCCAAATATCATCTTCAGGACGTAAAGATCGAGGATCTGCTCCCGCGCGAGCAGATACAGATAGATCTGGATTCCGTATCCGAACTGATCAAGGGCAAGCGCGTGCTGGTAACCGGCTCGGCCGGAAGCATAGGCAGCGAGCTGACCCGTCAGATAGCTTCGTTCGGTCCGTCGGAACTTATACTTCTGGACCAGGCGGAGACTCCGCAGCACGACATACGTCTTATGATGGCCAAGGATTTCCCTTCAGTCAAGGCGCACACCATCGTGTCGTCCATAGATTCGGCGCACAGGATGAGGATACTTTTCGAGACCTACAAGCCTCAGTATGTATTCCACGCGGCCGCCTACAAGCATGTTCCGATGATGGAGGACAACCCTTGCACTGCCGTGCACAACAACATCCGCGGTACCAGGAACATAGCTGACCTGTCCGTGGAGTTCGGCGTGGAGAAGTTCGTGATGGTGTCCACCGACAAGGCTGTAAACCCTACGAACGTGATGGGATGCTCGAAGCGCATATGCGAGATCTATGTGCAGAGCCTTAACCGCGCAGAGCAGGAGGGAACCGTCAAGGGTCACACTCAGTTCGTTACCACCAGGTTCGGCAACGTCCTGGGTTCCAACGGCTCTGTGATTCCCATATTCAAGAGGCAGATAGAGGCCGGAGGCCCGGTTACGGTCACACATCCGGACATCATACGTTATTTCATGCTCATCCCGGAGGCCTGCAAGCTCGTGCTTGAAGCCGGAACCAAGGGCAAGGGCGGCGAGATCTTCGTCTTCGATATGGGCAAGCCTGTACGCATCGCCGATCTGGCCAAGCGTATGATAACCTTGAGCGGTGCCACCGGCGTGGAGATAAAATACACGGGACTTCGCGAAGGCGAGAAACTGTACGAGGAACTTCTGAATGTTCAGGAGACGACCAAGCCTTCCTTCCACGAGAAGATACGTATCGCGTCCGTCCGTGAGTATGACTATGCTTCGGTCAAGGCTCAGGTGGAGGACCTGATAGCCGCGGCGGACACTTATGACCCTATGGAGACCGTCCGTCACATGAAGGAGATAGTCCCTGAATACATCAGCAACAATTCCGTTTATTCGGTTCTGGATAAAAAGTGATGGCGGACATTCAAGTCGTGATAATGGCCGGGGGGATAGGTTCCAGACTCTGGCCCCTCAGCACTCCGGATCTTCCGAAGCAGTTCGTGGATGTGCTCGGTCTCGGGAAGACCCTCATACAGATGACCGTGGACAGGTTTCTGCCTGTCTGTCCGGTGGACAACATGTGGGTGGTGACCTCGGAGCACTATGAACAGATAGTAAAGGAGCAGCTGCCGGACATTCCGTCTGAACACATTCTGCTCGAACCTGTCGGCAGGAACACAGCCCCCTGCATCGCCTACGCCTGCCGCAAGATCAAGGAGCATCATCCTGATGCCGCTGTCGTCGTGACCCCGTCCGACGCCCTGGTGATGAAGAAGGACAGGTTCAAGAGGATAATTGCCAAGGCCATAGATTTCGTCAACGAAAGCGCCGAGGCGAGGATAGTCACCATTGGCATAGAGCCGTCACGCCCGGAGACCGGGTACGGCTATATACGCGCGAGCAAGGCCGTCCGCGGCAAGATAGTGAAGGTAAGGCAGTTCTGCGAGAAGCCTGACTTCGATACGGCAGTCTCGTACATCTCGTCAGGCAATTATTTCTGGAACGCCGGCATCTTCGTCTGGAAGGTCAGCACCATACTTTCGGAACTCAAGGCCCACGCGGCGCAGATCACCTCCGTTATGGACAAGCTGCAGCCTTATTTCTATACTCCGCAGGAGCAGGAGAAGCTGCAGGAGCTGTTCCCTACCTGCGACAAGATCTCCATCGACTATGCCGTGATGGAAAAGTCACGCCATATCTACGTGATCGCCGAGGATCTCGGCTGGAGCGATCTCGGAACCTGGGGTTCGCTGAAGAAATTCCGCAAGAATGTCGGGAGCATAGAGCTGCATGACTGCGAGAACTGTATGTGCGCGATCGAAGACGGCCAGCGCCTGATAGCAGTGGGCCTCAAGGATTATATCATCGCGGTCAAGGACGGACGTATCCTGGTGTGCCCTCTCGACAGGGAGCAGGAGATCAAAAAATACGTCTAGACTTTCAGGAACACCTTTTTCCGGTAAAGAAAATACAGGAATCCCCATCTCAGAAGGAATATTCCGGTGACGAGCAGAAGTTCGCCCGCCGCCTCGCCCGGTATTCTGTTCACCGCTCCCTGCAGCAGCTGACGGGCCGTGAAACTGAAGCTGATGAATTCCATCGCCAGGTATATCGTTATGGAGTTCAGCCCTATAACCTTGAGCGGGAACGCCCATTTGCGGTGTCCCTTCACATCTATCACATAGTAGAACACCGCGAACAGGAAGAGTGCGTAACTTCCCGCCACGCAGGCGAAACTGCTCGTCCAGAGGTTCTTGTTTATCGGGAACACCAGACTCCACAGCAGACCTATGGCCAATAGCGCCGCAGCGCCGAGCATCATAGCGGCTGTTTTTTTCTCTCCGCTCTTCCCGGAGTCCTTTACGAATTCTCCGGTGAACATTCCCAGCATCGCGGTGGCCGTGGCGGGAATCAGTCCAAGCAGACCTTCGGGGTCAAAGGTCCCGAGGTAGAGAGTTCCCGGCATCAGAAGCCTGTCAATGTATCCGGCCAGATTGTATTCCAGAGAGAACGGGTCCGCTCCCTTCGGCACGCCGGGGGCAGGGACGAACTGCAGCAGCAGGTAGTATCCGACCAGCAGGGCCGAGCATATCCAGATCCTGGCCTTCCTCCCGCAGTGCGTGAACAGAAGCGCGGCGAACATCCACGCCATGCCGATTCTTCCGAGTACGCTGCAGTATCTGGCATTTGCGAAGTCCAGATGCAGCAGCAGGCCGTTGTAGATTATGCCAAGCAGTACGAGCACCAGAGCCCTGCGGAAGATCTTCAGGTGTATGGCGCGGCTGCTGTGATGAAGGCTTCTCTGCTTGGCCAGGGAGAAGGGGAACGAGATGCCGGCGATGAAAAGGAAGGTCGGGAACACCAGGTCCATAAATGCCAGTCCGTTCCA
>CAVBDE010000082.1:0-5374 GCA_963594055.1 Anaerovoracaceae bacterium
TCGCATTCCGGCCGCGGAGTAGTCAGAAACTACGGCGACTTCAACACCCACGAGAATATGGTCAAGCTCTATGGCCAGACCTTCGACCAGAGGGATGAGACCCCCTGGACCCCGACCTACACACCTGACATAGTGGTCATCTATCTGGGCACCAATGACTTCTCCACCGGCAAGCAGCCTACGCTTCATTCGTGGTGTGCCAATTATATCGCTCTTCTGAACAAGGTCCGCGAGTTCCACGGCGACGTGCCAATCCTCTGCGTGGCCTCGAAGGCTGATCCTATGCTCGACACCTGGGTCAAGCTGGCAGTGGAGAAAAGCGGGCTGCAGAACGTGCACGCCACGGCCATCGACGAAGCCGCCCACAACGACACCGAAGACCTGGGCTCCAGCTGGCATCCGAACTACAGCGGCCACCGGAAGATCGCCGGCATTATGGCCCCTTACATAGCCACCATTGCAAATTGGCAGATGCCGTTCATCCCTTATGAATAAGCGTCCTGCCCTTTTCGCCGCACTGCTCGGGATGAGCCTGACGGCAGGGGCGCAGGTATATACCGACGCCGGCTCGCTTCCCCTCTACGGCAAGGCCCGCGAGGACACCAAAGAACGCTACGAGCGCCTTCCTGCCGAATTCGAAGGCCGGAGCCGCGATGCCGTATGGTATCTGGGCCGCAACAGCGCCGGGCTCTACATCAGGTTCAACACAAATTCCACCGCCATCTGGTGCCGCTGGACTGCCAAGTTCGGCAATCAGATGAACCATCAGACGCTTACCGGCACGCGCGGGGTGGACCTTTACGGCCTTGACGGCAAGGGCGAATGGCGCTTCATCGCCGCCGGAAGGCCGGACGCCGACGGGAAGACCACCGACGCCCTGCTGATAGACGGATTGGCAGGCAAGCCTACGGAATATATGCTTTATCTACCTCTGTATGACGGCATTACGAAGCTCGAGATAGGAGTGGACTCCACCGCCTGCATCAAGGGTCCGGAAGTGGATTCGCCACGCACCGGCAGGCCAATCGTGATGTACGGAACTTCCATCCTTCAAGGCGGCTGTGCGAACCGTCCGGGGATGGCCTACACCAATATCATCGCGCGCAGGCTCGACCGCGAGGTAATCAATCTCGGATTCAGCGGCAACGCCCTGCTGGACTATGAGATAGCCGAGCTTATGGCCGGCGTGGAGGACCCGGCCATCTACGTGTTCGACTATGTACCGAACGCTTCGGCGGATATGATAAGGGAGAAGGGGGAGAAGTTCTTCCGCATCGTGCGCGACGCCCATCCGGACGTGCCGATCATATTCATTGAAGACCCGTACTTCCCGCACTATGACTGGTCGGCCGGAATTCGCGAAGAAGTGGACGAAAAGAACGCTGCGCAGAAGGAACTGTTCCAGAGACTTAAGAGACAGGGAGAGAAACATATCCATTACCTGAAGTCCGACGATATGACAGGCCATGACGGCGAGGCCTTCGTGGAGAACATCCACCTCACCGACCTCGGCATGATGCGCTACGCCGACTGGCTCACCCCGTACCTCAAACGGTATATGAAAAGATAGGGAAGGGACGCGACCCGAAAGATGACAGAAAAAAGAGTTCAGGATTTCTTTCTGAACTCTTTTCTGTTAAGGGGCTGACTCCGTTAAGGGAAAACCGGGCCCGTCAGGGTAGGCTGGGGCCGGACTAGAAGGAGGTGAAGTCGGACCAGGAGGTGTTCTGTGATTCGGCGGCGGATTCGACGGAGTCCGGGAGGTTGACGAAAAAGTCGAACCCGGTCCATTCTTCCACCTGATCCACCGACACGGTGTAGTTCGTGTACGAATCACTGTAGGTCTTGTGTTCGAACCAGAAAGCCACGGTGCTGGCGTCAGTCACGGTATCTCCGGAAGTCTTCACCCTCAGAACCAGCTTGTAGAAGTAGTTCGGAATAGGGACATTCTGCGAAGAATCCTTGTTCGGACTGATATAGTTAATCGTTTCCGACCCTCCGGTCTTCCGGAACGCCACGCCCGTCACCACGTAAAGGGTCTCCGAGGTGTTGCTCTTCGCCAGATCCTGCACTGCACCTTCCAGACTGTTCCAGATGCCGCCATTGAAACTGTCCTGTATCTGCGGAACCTGATTGGTCACGTAAAAGGTCTGTTTCTGCATCGTCTCATCGCCGTTTCGCGAAGCGTTCGGGCACATATGACCTCTGGAGTAGCTGTAATCAAAACCGCTTGAGTTATAGCTGCCACTCGTCACGTTGACCTGATATGCCTCGTCTATCGACGGGCTGTAGTACCAGCTCGAAGTCCGGGTCAAATCGCCCATATAGCTGCTGCTGAGCGGATAAGCCGTCCAGAGAGAGGTCAGCATCCCGGTATCGTAGAGGTGAGTGTAGTTGCGCGTGCTGCCGCTGTAATACGTATTCACCAGATACTGACTTCCGTCAAGCCCGGACGGCAGTTCGAGCCAATCTTCATCCACTGCCGGCTCTGCCGGAGCGTCATCGCCTGTGGAGTCTCCTCCCCCGCCGCCCCCGGCGGTTTCTCCTCATTTATAAAATTCTCCCTTTGAGAGAGTTATATATTTATTACTATTACCGCTTACAGTAACATTATATACTATTCGATAATACTTCCCTGTCCAATCAGCATCGGCAGTAAATGTTACAGTTTTGCTTGCTTCATATGTTCCGGTAAGGGTTGAAACAGCATTACTTCCACTTGCAGCATCCTCAGCGGAATTATGAACAGTAAGCGTCATCGAATTTACAGTAATAGAACCCGAAGATGAACCGTGAGTAATTACAATTGACGTTACCTTATCAGCAATTGCCGTCTTACTGTAAATTGCCTTGTCGACTTTCGTAAGAGATTTACCCCCGATTCGCCAAGGCAGAACGCTGGAATTACCTGTAACATTCCAGGTAATACCATCAATTTCAATGTCTGCATTGCCCGCATACGAATTATTTGAACTTTTTGCAGGCTCTAAAATATAAGCAGTAGACTCAGATTTTCCTGTAGTGACTTCAGCTGTGGCCGCCGCTGATTTGCTATATGTTGTTTCATCCTCAGGATTAGCCACAACAGAAACAGTATATGAGATACCATACTCCAATTCAGAAATTGTATACTCAAGTTCCGTAACATCAACGCTGGTCGCAGCTGCAGTCGAACTGGTCTTTTTGTAAGATACCGTATAGTTCTTCGCCCCCGTTATTGCAGCCCAAGATACTTTTATCGAATTCAAGTCCTGAACCTCTGTTGATATCACAGGTGTAGCCAGAGCCGGGAGATTACCTGTCGTAAGGGTTTTCGCAGCGGCAGCTGAAGCATAATAAGCATCAGAATCAGTAGGATTGGCGACTATGGAAACTGTGTATTCTGTCGCATATTTCAGGCCTGTAAAGGTACATTCGTCCCCGGTTACCGTTTGGGTGCCGGTCGGAGAGGTCGCGTCCTTTTCGGTACAGGTGACGGTATAATCCTTCGCATTCGTCACCGCGCCCCAGGTTACATAAATAGTATTCAAATTCCGAACTTCTGCATCTATTATATCCGGTGTTGCGAGATTTGTTTTAGCGACATATTTGACTAAAGTTACAGCTACTTGACTAGACGAAGAATAACAGCTAAACAAGGTGTTAGAAGAGTTGTATTGCAAAACATTCCTATAACTTGAATTAGATGCCACGATAGAATATGAGCCATCAGAATTTGCATCAATTGTCCACCGACTTCTATCTTCATCAGCAGCAGTTAAACCGACAAGATAATTTTTATTTGCGGTCGCTCCCGTTGACAAATAATTTCCTTTATTATCCTGAATGGTATACATGCTTGTTCCGGCAACCTTGCTGATTGTCATTACCCAAGATGCCTGCACGGCTGTTTCACTATAAGTTTCTGCAGGGATATTGTTCTTCCCTGAAGTATATGCAGGACAAACTTTGGTCTTATCCTTGTCGAGGATAAGATACTGACCACTGAGGTCTCCATCTGCAGCGCCTTCATAATTATACCCTATCTGCTTGCGGGAGCCGGCGGTGAAGGTGATATCCTTGGTGAGGGTGAGGGTCTTCGAGATGCCGTTGACTGAGATAACGAGGTCAGAGCCGCTCTTCACGGTATGAGGCTTGATGGCGATGTAGAAGGTCGCTGACTTGCCCTTCGCGATGGCGGTGCCGCCGGAAACGGTAAGATTGGCAGTCGCGCTGACATAATCTGTCCCTGATCCTACATACGCCGGAGTTTCACCTGAATAATCAATATAATACGTTCCGACGATATCCTCCGTAGAGGTGAATGATATAGAAGTAACGGTAAGGTCATCATCCAGAGTGTTGGTAACCTCGATGGCGACTACGGAAGCGAGGTTCTTCATCGTCAGGGCAGGCTTTTCATCCGATGCGACTGACTTGGCTACACCATAAAGAGGGCAGGCCTTTCCGGAAAGATGGGCTGTGGAACTGTTTCCGGTCTGCGTCTGGGCAGTGCCTCCCACAGTGATATATGTACCTGTACTCTTATCAACCCCGGCAGGTGTTTTCTGATATGAATAATACGGATAATTCGCATACCAGTCATACTTCGTGCCGTCTGTCAGCGCAGAGGCGAGCGTACCGGAAAATTTGCCGGCAAGACCTTCATCAATCGTGAATTCACCGTCAGAAGTGTAGGTGGTGGCACCTGCCTCGGCGTGGAAAAGATTGATGTTATCACCTTCCGCCCATTTGGTAGCGGCACCTTCATTGGTGGTCTTGGTGATGACCGTGGAGATTTCGAAAGGGACGCCGACGCCTGCCGCATTATCTACGGGAGCGAGACGGTCCTCAGCACAGGAAACGAGGGAGAATGAAGCTGCCAGCACCATTCCCAAAGCAGAGAAAAGATTCTTCATAACAGTGGAAATTAAACGGTTAGATCTTCATCATAGCCCTCATCGGACCAGCCTTGAATAGTGAAAGAACCTGTGCTGGTGGTCAGCACGGAGCACTCGGAGGAGAGGCCCAGGACCTCACATGATGGGGCAGCATACTTCGCCCCCTCCGCAATGCATTGATTTAGAACGGTTTTTGTCATTGCTTGAAATATTTGAGGAAAATTTACTGTCAGCAAATTATGCACAAAAATACGATAAAATCTGACGACTGCAAAAACCGTAACGACATTATACAAACCAAAAAAGGCCAGACATCGTTAAATGTCTGACCTTCAGTGGAGATAAAGAGATTCGAACTCTTGACCCTCTGCTTGCAAAGCAGATGCTCTACCAACTGAGCTATACCCCCATAACGTAGGCCCGCGCGGAGTTGAACCGCGGACCTCCACATTATCAGTGTGGCGCTCTAACCAACTGAGCTACGAGCCTATATA
>CAVBDE010000083.1:0-5121 GCA_963594055.1 Anaerovoracaceae bacterium
TAACCCAATAACAACCGATTATGAACATTCTTTTTTATCTGGTGCCGGCCTGCTCGGTAGTGGCTCTTCTGTTTGCCGCCATTTTCTACCGTCAGATGCGCAGGGAAGACGAAGGCACCCCGACTATGAGACAGATCGCGGCGTATGTGCGCGAAGGAGCGATGGCTTATCTCAAACAGCAGTATAAGGTAGTAATCATAGTTTTCATCATCCTGGCAATGTTCTTCGCAGTTCTGGCATACGGCTTCGGCCTCCAGAACCCGTGGGTTCCGTTCGCCTTCCTTACCGGCGGCTTCTTCTCCGGTCTTGCGGGCTACATAGGCATGCGCACCGCCACCTATGCATCCGGACGCACTGCCAATGCCTGCCGCCGCAGCCTTAACGCCGGCCTGAAGATCGCCTTCCGTTCGGGAGCCGTGATGGGCCTTACCGTCGTGGGTCTCGGTCTGCTCGACATCAGCCTGTGGTATATGGTGCTCGGTGCGGTCTATGACCTGTCCGCATCCCAGAACCTCGTGATAATCACCACCACGATGCTCACCTTCGGAATGGGCGCATCCACCCAGGCCCTGTTCGCCAGAGTGGGCGGAGGCATCTATACGAAGGCCGCCGACGTGGGCGCCGACATCGTGGGCAAGGTGGAATCCGACCTGCCTGAGGACGACCCGCGCAACCCCGCCACCATCGCCGACAATGTGGGCGACAACGTGGGCGACGTAGCCGGAATGGGCGCAGACCTCTATGAATCTTACTGCGGCTCAATACTTTCCACGATGGCACTAGGCGCTTCGGCATTCTTCCTCCAGGGCCCTGACCTGCAGACCAGGGCCATCATCGCCCCTATGCTCATCGCGGCTGTGGGCGTCGTACTCTCGGTGCTCTGCATCTTCACCGTCAGGACGAAGGAAGGCGCCGGCATGAAGGAGCTCCTCAAGTCCATGAACTTCGGAACCACTCTCGCAGCGGCTCTCAGCGGAGTCGCCACCTTCGGCATCCTGGCCCTGGTGTTCGGCACCCAGGACGGCACCTGGTGGCATTTCTCGCTCTCGGTGATCAGCGGTCTGCTGGCCGGCGTGGTCATCGGCAAGAGCACGGAATACTACACCTCGCACTCGTACAAGCCTACCCAGAAGCTCGCTGAAAGCGCCCAGACCGGTCCTGCCACCGTGGTCATCAGCGGCGTGGGCCTCGGAATGATCTCCACCTGCATCCCCGTCATCACCATCGCGTGCGCCATCATATTGGCCTACCTCTGCGCGATCGGCTTCGACATCCGGAATATGCTCAGCTCTGCCAATCTGTCCACGGGCCTTTACGGCGTGGCCATAGCCGCAGTGGGTATGCTTTCGACGCTCGGCATCACTCTCGCCACTGACGCTTACGGGCCAATCGCCGACAATGCCGGCGGCAATGCCCAGATGAGCGACCTCGAACCGGAGGTGCGCCAGCGCACGGATGTGCTTGACGCACTGGGCAATACCACAGCCGCTACCGGCAAGGGGTTCGCCATCGGAAGTGCGGCTCTTACCGCTCTGGCCCTGCTGGCATCATACATAGAGGAGATCAAGATCGCCATAGGACGCGTGGCTGATGCCACCATCAACGGCGTGCAGGCCGCCAGCGCCTCCATCACCGACGTGCTTGAGCATTTCAACGTGTCTCTGATGAATCCGAGCGTGCTTGCGGGCGCGTTCATCGGGGCGATGATGTCATTCCTCTTCTGCGGTCTCACGATGAACGCTGTGGGCCGTGCGGCACACAAGATGGTGCTCGAAGTGCGCAGGCAGTTCGCTGAGATCAAGGGCATACTCACGGGCGAGGGGACTCCGGACTACAGGCGCTGCGTGGAGATTTCCACCCGTGCGGCGCAGTATGAGATGCTCGTGCCTTCAATCGTGGCCATACTGGTTCCTGTCATCGTCGGGCTCGTGCTCGGTGTGGCCGGCACGCTTGGCCTGCTCATAGGCGGTCTGGCTTCAGGCTTCGTTCTGGCTGTGTTCATGGCCAATTCGGGCGGCGCCTGGGACAATGCCAAGAAATATGTGGAGGAGGGCAATCTCGGCGGCAAGAATTCCGACGCCCATCACGCCACGGTGGTAGGCGACACGGTGGGCGATCCTTTCAAGGATACGTCGGGACCGTCGCTGAACATCCTCATCAAGCTTATGAGTATGGTATCCATCGTGATGGCGGGCCTCACTTCGGCCGTGCATCTCCTATAGTCTGTAGAGAAGATATTTGTTTCGGAGGTCGGTAAACGTTTCCAGCTCCCCGGTCCAGGATGGACAGGATGTGATCTCGGAAGCCGTCTTGCCGGCCTCTATCATATCCTTTACCCAGCCGTTGCCCATCAGAAGGCTGAAGAAGCGCCCTGAAGATGGGAAGAATTTCTCCTTCTCGGGATAGTCCGCGTAGGCGTCTATGACATATTCCAGGTTGATGCCCTCCGCCCAGATCTGTTCCAGCGGCTTGTCCCTGAGGCTCACCCCGAAGCACAGCTGATCCTTGTACGGCGGGTTCGTGGCCCCTTCCATACTCTGCGGGCAGAACCGGTAGCTGCCTTTCGACAGGGGAGAACCGTAGATCTCGAACGGGTACGGGGTGCCTCTGCCAAGCGAGATGACCGTGCCTTCGAAACAGCAGGTGGAGGCGTACAGATACACCGCTTTCATGTCCTTCAGGTTCGGCGACGGGCTCCTCAGAAGGCTGTACCTGTCGCTGTGCCTGTATCCGAGGCACCTGATGACGGTCAGCCGGCACCTGTCCGCATTCTTTATCCACCCTTCGCCTTTCGACATACAGGCCAATTCTCCCAGAGTGAGCGAATGCACGGTGCTCACCGGGATGCTGCCCACCCCTGATTTATAGTCTTCCTGCAGGACGGCCCCGTCCACGTAGAACCCGTTCGGGTTAGGGCGGTCCAGGATAATGAATTCCTTCCCCTGTGCGGCACATTCTTCCATAAGGGAGAGCATCGTGATATAGTAGGTGTAGTACCGAAGGCCCACGTCCTGTATGTCCACCACCACGGCGTCGATCCCACTGATTTTTTCGGACAGGCTCCAGTCCCTTTTTCCGTAAAGCGACAGAATGGGAATGCCGGTCTGACTGTCCAGCGAACTCTCCACGTCGCCTCCGGCATCCTCCGTGCCGCGGAACCCGTGTTCCGGACAGAATATGTATCTGACATCCAGGCCGCTACCCACGAGCAGATCCAGAATGTGGGGGCCGTACCTGATGGTTGCGCCCGGTGCTGGCGTGCCGAAGGCTATGGTGCAGTTGTCTTCTGTGACGCGGGTCTTGCCCGGCAGCAGAAGGCCTTCGCTACGGTCGCCGACTATGCCGGTATGGTTGCTGAAAAGGGCGATGCGCCTGCCCTGCAGAAGCGGAAGGTATTCCTCCGTGCGCTCGTCCCCAAGCACCAGATCGTCCCCGCCGCGGGCGGGGGGATTGGCACACAGAAGGCACAGAAGGGGGAGGAGTATTCTAGAGATGGAGTTCATCGCGCGTAAGGAAATGCTCCGGAAGAGGCATATCATATACGCTGCTCCTTAAGAAATCTCTAAGGTCTTCCACTGAGGAGTATTCTTTGATCTTTTCGGGGGTGATGACTTCGCCCACCCCTATGCGCATAATCTTTCCTTTCTTGTTCATCAGCTCGCTTGGCAGCTTGAGAAGGCGCACTTTCCAGCTGATGAGGCCCAGAAGGTAGTAGAAGAGGGAATTGCCGTCGAAAAAGCGTACGGGAACCACCGGCACGCCGAGCTTTTTGATGAGCTTTATCGCAGGGATCTGCCACTCGCGGTCGCGCACTTTCCAGCCTTCGGAAGGTTTGAGGTCCGACACCGCTCCGGAAGGGAACAGGCCCAGAACTCCGCCGCTGCGGATCTGTTCCATGCACTGCTTGACGCCGTTGATGCTCTCGGTGGTGGCGGCGGTGCGCTCCTCGCCCGTAGGAACCACGGTGATGAGGTTCCCGCCCATCCTTTTGGCCATCCCGAGTACCTTGTTCACCATCACCTTCAGGTCGGGGCGTATGTGCCCGATAAGGTCTATAAGCGCGAGGCCGTCGGCTCCTCCGTAGGGGTGGTTGCTGACGGTGATGAACGGTCCTTCAGGCAATTGGCTCAGGTCCAGCCCGCCGACCTCGTATTCGATGCCGAATTCCTGCATCATCGCCCTGGCCAGTTCGGGACCTTCGTATATGCTGTTTTTCCTGTAGGCTTCGTTCAGAGCATCGAGCTTGCTTATCTTTTCGACAAGGTCCAAAATAAGAGAGCCCCCTTTCGTCTGGAAAAAGGGGGCAAGTCTCTTAAGATCGTCTTTCTTGTAAAGATCCTCTGCCATAAATGTTTAGTTCTTCTTGCGAGGGTCTATCCTGGCGTAGTACCTGGCATCAGATATGATGGTTCCGAAGTACACTACCGCGAGAATCAGCACGATGACTACACCTGCGATGTCAAACGGGGTCAGCGCGACGGCATTCCCGAAGAGGGTAACGTCCCATGTGAAGTCGCGAAGAGGTTTGATGAGAATGAACAGGGTGTTGATGATCACCATTATGATTCTGAACTCGGTAGGGCCAAGTTTCATATATGTGAGCTTGAATTCGCCCTTAAGGTGTGCGTTCACGCAGACGTTCATGCTGAGAAGCAGATAAAGTGCGAGCGCAGCCACTGCCAAGGGGAAGTGAAGAAGTGACGAGATGCCGACGCAGATGAAGATGAAACATTCGTTCAGGGCGTCCATCGTGTGGTCAAGATAGAATCCGTAGATGGGTCTCTGCTGTTTGCGTACACGGGCAAGCGTGCCGTCGAGGGAGTCGCCGTACCAGTTTACCAGGAAACCGAAGCTGGCGAGCCAGAGCCAGTTGATGTTCAGGTCCGAAAGGATATAGCCCACGCCGATGATTACGGCTCCGATGCATCCTATGAAGGTGAGGTGGTCCGAATTGATCCAGGCGGGCTGCTTTCCTGCCAGCCACACGAGAGCTTTCTTCTCGGCTGCATTGATAAGAGAAGTCTGGATTCTATTTGATTGCTTAACTTCCATTTTGTGTATTTTTAGAAAAGTGTTACAAATGTACTACAAAAATAATGCAATTGTGTTAAATCCCTCCCG
>CAVBDE010000084.1:0-5058 GCA_963594055.1 Anaerovoracaceae bacterium
ATTATGGAAAAGAAAAATTTCAACATTGGCCTGTTCAATGAATGTTTTCCTCCGGTGATGGACGGAGTGTCCGTCTGCGTGTACAACTACGCATACTGGATGCAGAAAATGGTGGGCGGCGTATCGGTAATCACCCCTCACGTTCCCGGAACGGACTACTCAAAGTACGATTTCGAAGTGCTGGACTACTTCTCCATGCCGGTACCGTTCAGAAAACCCTACGTCACGGGAATCGCCGAAATCGACCCTTCGTATCTCACCAAGATAACCAAAAGAGACTTCAAGATAGTGCACGCGCACAGCCCGTTCGTGGCAGGACGCGCAGCCCTGAAGATAGCCAAAAGCCAGAACATACCCTGCGTGGCCACATTCCACTCCAAATACCGCGACGACTTCTCCAGAGTTCTTCCCGAACCTATGGTCAATGCCGTCATCAAGAAGATAGTCTCCTTCTACGAGGCCGCGGACCAGGTATGGGTACCGCAGGAATCCGTCAAGGAGGTCATCCGCGAATACGGCTACAAGGGTCCGATCGAGGTAGTGGACAACGGCTCCGATCTCTGTGCGGATTATCCTGAAGAATACTTCGCAGACGCGCGCAACGCCCTGGGCATCAAGCCCGATGACTTCGTGCTGCTCTTTGTCGGCCAGCACATCTGGGAGAAGAACGTGCGCTTCATCATAGAAGCTCTGGAAGGCATCAAAGACCAGAAATTCAGGATGTTCTTCGTGGGCACCGGCTACGCCGCGGAAGCGATGAAGTCTCTCGTCAGCGAAAAGGGCCTGGACGGATGCGTGAAATTCGTCGGGAATCTTACCAGCCGCGACGAGATCAAGAAATACTACGCCGCAGCGGACCTGTTCCTCTTCCCTTCACTTTACGACAACGCTCCCCTCGTGGTACGCGAAGCCGCAGCCCTGCACACCCCTGCAGTGATGGTAAAGGGCGCCACCGCATCCACCATCCTGACTGATGACGAGAACGGATTCCTGATAGACAACAGCCTCCAGGCGTTCGAAGACAAACTGCGCGAACTCATCGCGGATCCGCAGAGAGTCAAAAGGGTCGGCCTTCAGGCCAGCAGATCCATCGTAAGAAGCTGGGAAGACGTGGTGGGCGAAGTGCTTGACAGGTACAACACCCTCATAAGTTCCAGAAGCCTTATTTCCAGATAGCGGAAAGTCCCCCTTCGCTGGTTTCCTTGTAAAGCGACGGCAGATCCTTGCCCGTCTGCTTCATCGCGCTCACCACCTGATCGAAAGACACCCGGTGAAGCCCGTCGGTGTATGACGCGTAGATATTGGCATCCAGCGCACGAGCGGCAGCATAGGCGTTCCGTTCGATGCACGGGATCTGCACCAGACCGCACACAGGGTCGCAGGTCATTCCCAGATGGTGCTCGAGGCCCATTTCAGCGGCATACTCTATCTGCGCGGGGGTTCCGCCCATAAGCTGATTGGCAGCGGCGGCGGTCATCGCACAGGCCACGCCGACCTCCCCCTGGCATCCCACCTCGGCACCGGATATGGAGGCATTTGTCTTCACCACATTGCCCACCAGGGCGGCAGTGGCCAGCGAACGGACGATGCGGTTGTCGCTGAAATTGTACACCTTCTTCAGATGATACATCACGCTGGGCAGAACGCCGCACGAGCCGCAGGTCGGCGCCGTCACTATCACCCCGCCGGAAGCGTTCTCCTCGCTCACTGCCAATGCATACGCGAAGATAAGTCCGCGGGTGCGCAGAACGTCCTTGTACCCTTCGCTGCGAATATAATATGACGCGGCCTTGCGGCGAAGATGAAGCGGTCCGGGAAGCACGCCCTCACGGTCAAGGCCGCGCTCGATGGACTCCTGCATCACGCGCCACACCTCCAGCAGATAATCATAGATGCCGGTCCCCTCGATCTGCTCCACATACTCCCAATAGGCCTTGCCGTTCGAATTGCACCACTGAAGCAGCTCGGTCATCGTGTTGAGCGGATAGATGTCCTCCGACTCCACCTCCGGAAGCTGCTCGCACCTGATAGCCCCTCCCCCGATGCTGTAGAAGGTCCATTCGTCCTGCAGATCCAACCTGCCGCTCTCTTCCTGACTCAGAGAATCGGCCTCCGGCAGCGAATCGGGCGCCGCGATGACGGCTATCTTCATCGCGTTCGGGTGCGCCGGCAGAAATTCCTTCGGGCGCCACTCGATATACACCCTGCCGGCCTGCGAGAGCACTTCCTTTATGGCCACATCCGTAAGATGCCCGCGTCCCGTGGCGGCAAGCGAGCCGTAAAGCTTCACATAGAACGCCCGGGCATCAGCGTGATGCTCCAGATATACCTTCGAAGCCAGCTGGGGGCCCATCGTATGGCTGCTGGAAGGACCCTTTCCAATCTTGTAAATTTCCCTGATGGATTTCATAGATACTGTCCGCTAAATACCGTGCAAAAATACTACAAATTCCACAAAAAAGGCGGCCCGCACCAGCGGACCGCCCTGAATTTTTCAGTATGAACCGGTTACTTGAAAGAAACTGGAGAGTTCTTTACCGTATATACGCCTGAGGGCTTCTTCATCTTGGCCTTTGGCGCTGAAGCGCTGACCTTGTCCGCCTTTTTGGGGGCATAAGAGACATTCTCAAAATATTCGGAAGCAGGTGAGCAGCCGTCCTTTGAGAAGTTGACCTTGAGCTCGAATATAGAGCCAGGATTGCCTTCCTCATCTATGGCCACGGCATATATTATACCGTCGGTATCGAACGGAATCTGCTGTTCGAATGCCCACGAACTGCCTTCTTCGACAAGTTTATAGATGATGTCGTTTCTTGAGTAGGTCTCGCCCTTGTCCTGAAACAGGCCGTAATAGTATTTCGCTCCCGTGCAGGCAACATCTATTTTGAATATGCAGGAACCGGCATAGAAATAATAATTCGGATCCTGCTCCACGATGGCGTCTCCGTCATAGTACTTGCCCACGGTAACCTCCGCGGTGGCAGTTCCCTGTGCCGGCTCGACAGGCGCATAAGTCTCGCTGAAAATGGCGTTGCAAGGGAATGTCGCATTGTTCACGTCAATAGGAATCACGGCTACCTTGTATTTTTGGCCCGGATATACGGAGGAAGAATAACGGTACACTCCGTAATCAGACTGATACTCCATAAATGTCTTCAAGTCCAGGCCCACTTTTTCGGCACGCTCCGCAATATCCTTCTTGAATGTTTCGGTAAATTCCTCGACTGTCCATGAATCATCTATAAGCTCCACGAAATAGTTGACGGTATCATCGCTCGGAGTGACGGTAAAGTTCAGGGTGTAACCGTTCACTGCTCCGGCCGCGAAATCTGCGGTGAACGTAAGCTGGGAAGGATCACCGGCCGGCTTGGAAGTGAAGACTTCCTTGTAAATTGCGGTAGTGGCCACACTGTGGGAACTGTCAAGACCGAACACGAAGATGGCATATTCCGTTCCGGCATAGATATCAGCTGTCTTAACTGACTCGCCATGTTCGAAAGCTATATAGTATCCGTATTTCTCTTTGATAAGCTTGTGTGCGATCTCCTCGTCCGTGAGTCCCTTGTACTCCTCGTACTTCTCCACTACATACGCATAAGGCTCGTCATCGATGGTCGGAGTGACGGTAAAGGTCACTGAACGGGCTTCGCATTCGTCGATATTGATCGTGAATGTATTGTTGGAAGGGTCAGGAGTGACGGTAGAGAACTCGATGTATTCGAAATCCCCGGTCGGCTTGCCCTTCTCGTCCACATATCCTGCGAACAGGATATAGTCCGTGGCTCCGTAAAGATATTCTATCTCCTCGTCCACCACGTCTTCATTATATATTGAATAGGAAATGGCATCTTCCTCGGAATCGCCCCAGTCCTCGATCCACCAGTCGATCAGGCCCTGAAGATATCCTGCGGCGCGGGACTGGACATCGTCTCCGAACGTCTCGAATTCCTCAATCGAGACTACAGCATAAAAGAACGGCTGGCTCGGGTCATCCCTCACCACATTGAGAACGCACGATCCGGCAGTAATGTTGTCTGCTGAAAGAGTGAAATGCTTGACTTCCGGTTCCGGATCATCCGTAGAGATCGATGACTTGCTGTTACATCCGGTAACAAGCAGAGCCAATGCGGAGAAAGCCGCAAAGACTTTCTTCGAGAAATTGAAATAACTCATAATACTAACTATTTTAAATAATACACTGTTCAGCCGGGCCTTAAAATGAAAAGATTACTTACAAACTGTAAGCAATCTTTCAACAGGTCTGTCAATTTCTACTAACTATCAGCCCCAAAGGCTATGTAAAAGTATAAATAAAATTTTTTAATTACAAAATTCTGACAGATTTTTCTGCATATACTCCCGCACCTGAGAGGCACTTTCAAAGTGCACGGCGTGAATGCCAAGCGAGCGGGCCGTGTCACAATTGGCCTGAGAATCATCTATGAACAGGCACTCCGAAGGCTCCAGACTGTATCTGTCCAGCAGCACCCTGAACAGGCCCGGAAAAGGTTTTACCATCTTCTCCGCGCCCGACACCACTATGCCGTCAAACAGAGAGAAGAAATCATAGTGTTCGTAGGCATAAGGAAATTTCTCCGCAGACCAGTTCGTAAGGCCGTAAATGCCGTATCCCCTGGCCTTAAGGTCCTTGAGAAGTTCCACCGTGTCGGGAAAACACCCTTTCAGCATCTTCGGCCAACCGGAATCGAACGCGGCTATGGCCTCCGAATACTCCGGCCACTGCGCCTGAAGCTCCTTCACGGCCTCGGCGAAAGGCTTGCCGGCATCCATCTGCACGTTCCATTCCGGGGAGCAGACATTGGCCAGAAACCACTCCATCTTCCCGTCATCGTGAAAATAATCCCTGTAAAGGTAACGCGGGTTCCAGTCCATCAGGACCCCGCCGAAATCAAATATTACGTGTTTTATCATAAAGTCTGTGGTATCTGAGCGCATAGAAAAGGATGATTCCTATCCAGAACGACGCCGTGCCTATGTGCGGTATGAACTGTTCCGGCACGTTCAGGCCTATCTTCGCCACGAAGATGTAGGTCGTGG
>CAVBDE010000085.1:0-5015 GCA_963594055.1 Anaerovoracaceae bacterium
TCGGCATTCAGGTAAGATTCATAGACCAGTTCGCTGCAGTAGAGCGCCTCGCACCCCGGAAGAAATGTGAAATCGTATGGCTTCCCGATGAGGGCCTTTGCCCGCTGAACGCTTTCGTACAGAGTTTTGCATCCCTTGAGCCGTTTCGCATCCACGCGGTATCCGTCGGCCCTTTGCGCCTCGAACCAGCTGCTGTCAATGCAGCTTCTGTGCACTCCCAGACGCGGAGTGGCCTCTATGATCCAGGCCAATCCATCCTCATCCTCATCCACTTCCACTATCCCTACGTGAATGTATCCTTGTCCCGTGGCATCCTGAATGGCGCTGTCCATACTCTGCGCGCCTGTGCCGCCATCTACCACGCTATCGGGACTGTCCGCACGGTAATCGGCACCAGGCGCGAAGAACAGCAGATCTCCGTTGCGAAACCCGTGACCCTGGCATCCGCTGACGCTCAGAACGAGCGCCAATGCCGCCGCGAACGCGCAAAACCGCACTCCGCCAGTCAGAAGCCCCCTAAACATCACAGAACCGCATCCTTAATCTGGTCATAAACCGTCTGGGCCATCAGCGCCGCACCTGCCCGGTTCGGATGGATGCCGTCGTTGAAAAGCGAAATGTCCGTCACAACGTTGTGAAGGTCGATTACCGGGAGGGCATTGGCAGAGGCTATGTCCCTGATGGCGGGTATGACCCCGGTGCTGAGCGTGTCCTCATCCAGCGCCAGAAATCCCGGCTCCAGTCGGCCGATCTGCAGGCCTTCCCTGATCTCTATGCGGTTGAGCACGACCGGAGGCAGCAGCAGGAACGCCCTGGCCCCCATATTCAGAAAGGTGTCCAATATGTGGTTGTAGCCTTCGCGGAACTTGTCCTCCTGCCAGTTGATCTTCTTCGAATCGTTCGACCCCAGCATCATCAGAACCACGTCCGGATGGAAATCCACCGCTCTTTTGAACGTGATTCTGCGGGCATAGGGACGGTCGCTTTCCAGACGCGCCGTGGCATCGTTAAGACCGAAATTCTCCACCTTGGCCGCATCCCCGCAAAGTCTCTGAAGGACAGCGGGATAACTGTATTTGGAGCGACTGAGGATAGTGAATCCCCAGGTTATGCTGTCTCCCACGCAGGCTATCTTTATCATATTGTAAACGTGATTTTTCTCGCAAAGATAAGCAGTTTTTCATATATTTGCGGAGTTTAGAATTATGGTTATGGTAATCAGTCCTAATATGAAATTGGCAGATCTGATAGATATCAATCACAATCTGCTGGCGGTTCTGTCCCGTCTGGAGGTGAGCCTCGGGTTCGGGGAGCACACCATAGACGAGGCCTGCAAGCTTCACAATGTGAACACGGAGGCCTTTCTTCTCATCTGCAACGTGTACAATTTCGAAGGCTATGTGCCGTCCCAGGCCCTGCTGGACCGGGCGGACGTGCGCGACATAATGAAATATCTTCACAATTCGCACCTGGACTATACGAACACTTCGCTGCGTGACCTGGAGTCGCTCATAACGAAGATGCTGGTGAACTGTCCCGAGGCGCAGAAGAAGCTGGTCGAGAAGTTCTTCGACGGCTACCAGAACGAGGTGAAGAATCACTTTGACTATGAGGAGAATACCGTGCTGCCTTACGTGAAGGCGCTGCTCGAGGGGAACCGTCAGGAGGGCTATTCCATAGAGACCTTCGAGGAGAATCACGGAAATATCGAGGAGAAACTCTGCGACCTTAAGAACATAGTGATGAAGTACCTTCCGGAATCCTGCGACCAGGTTCTGCGCTACGAGGTGCTGCATCAGATTTATCACCTGGAGAAGGACCTTACCAGACACACCCTCATAGAGGACAATGTCCTGATTCCTATAGTGGCACGAATGGAGGCGAGGGGATGAAAAACAGGAACGTTCTCATAATCAGCCCTTCGCAGATCGTCGCCAAAGGCCTTGAAAGGGTATTTCTCGAGCACAGCGAATTCAGGGTGGGCAGCATCCTTACGGAATTGCCAAGGAACCCGGAGTCCCTTCGCAGTTCGGGATTCGATCTGGTCATCATCGACCCTTGCGTGCTCGACTACGGCACCCGGGCCAATGTCCACAGCTCCTTGTGCGAGGCTCTGGGCGTGCCGGTCATAGCCGTTCAGACCTCTCTTCTGGAGGAGGACTTCTGGCGCCAGTTCGACGCCGTGTTCAGCCTCTACGATCTCCCGCCGGTCATTATCCGCAAATGCCGCAAGGCGCTCGACGTGGATCTGGATTCATCAAAGAGCGACGGCGGCGAGCTGTCCGCCCGCGAGAAGGAGATTCTGGTGAGCGTGGCCAAGGGCAAGCTGAACAAGGAGATAGCTGACGAATACAACATCTCCGTCTATACGGTGATGACTCACCGTAAGAACATCACGCGCAAGACGGGCATCAAGACCGTGGCCGGCCTTACCGTCTATGCGATGCTCAACAATCTTATAGATCCTTCGACCCTGGAATAGGGGAGTCCACCCGGAAATCAGTTTTTGTCCGTCACCATAAAGGTGATGGCGGCTATGCATATCGCCACACCTGCCACGATGCTCGCGGTGAGGGTCTCCCCGAACACCGTAAGGCCTATCATTATGGCAGTGATCGGCTCGAAAACGCCCAGCACGGCCGTCTTGGCAGGGCCGATGATGCGGGTCGAAAGGGCCAGCGAAAGCATGGAGATGGTGGTTGGGATGATGGACAGTCCGATTATGCAGCGCCACTCTGCAGCGCCCCTGATGGCTCCCACGATGGGTTCTCCCCGGAAGGCTGTGATTATGAAGAACAGAACCGCTCCGGCGGCCAGACCGTAAAGGGTGAGGTTATGCGCAGAGAGCGTTCTGAGCCTGCGGCTGTGGTTGACTATGACCAGATATACCGAATAGCAGAGGGCGGACAAGACGGCGAGCAGAACTCCGGTTATCTTCACCGTCATTCCACCTGTAGGAAGGCAGATCAGAACCACGCCCGCCAGGGTGGCGATGATGCTTATCCAGGTGCGCAGGGACGGAGTCTGGTGAAGGAAAATCATAGCCAGCGCCGTGAATACCGGATAGAGGTAAACTATGGTCGTGGCCAGGCCGGCCGGGATGAAGTTGTAGGCTTCGAAAAGTCCTATGCTGCTGCAGGCGAAGAGGATGCCCAAAAAGGTCACCAGACCTATCTGACCCTTTTCTATCCTGAAGGATTCGTGCTTGATGACCATCCACAGAAGCATCACCGCCGCGGCGATGATGTAACGGTAGAAAAGCATGGTGTAGACCGGTACCTGGTCTATGAGCAACTGTTTGGCGAACAGGGGATTGAATCCGTAAGAAACACCGGCCACGATACCGGCGACATAACCGGCGATGTTTTTTCTTGAATTCATTGAATTTTCTAGTTCAGGCTCCGTATCGATTTGGCCACATTGATGAGATGGTCGGCAATTCGTTCCGTATTTGAAGACAGCTCCAGATAGTGGGCGCCCACGTTAGGCGTGCAGACACCGGCGCTCAGGCGGGAGATGTGGTTGTCTTCCATCATCTTCGTGAAGTCGTCTATCTGCTCCTCGATCACATTGGCCTCGGCCATAACGGTAAGGTCCTCGGTCCTGTAGGCGGTGATGGCCTTGTCGTAAAGGTTGTGTACCAGCACCTTGAGCTGCGCGATCTCGCTGAGCGCGTCCTCTGAGAAGGTATCTCCGGTCTGGCGGAGGTCGTCGGCGTATTCCACGATGTTCTCTGCGTAGTCACCGATTCGCTCTATGTCGCGGATCGAACGGAAGGTGGTGGACAGGTAGATGTGGTCGTGCTCGTTGAGTCCGGTCTTGTCGGACAGCTTGACTACAAAGTCCACCAGGGCCCTGTTTATGAAGTTGATCTCGTCTTCCACCTTGTCGAAGAGTTCGCGCTCCTTGAAGTCCATCGTGGTGATTATGTTCAGCGAACGGTCGAAATTCTCCATCGCGAGCTCTGACATCCAGATGATCTCCTTCTTGGTCTGGTTGACGGCAAGCGGCGGAGTGCTGAGCATATTCTCGTCCACATACTTGAGTTTGCATTCGCTCTTGTCGTGAATGTCCACGCTGTCAGGTATGAGTTTGCATACAAGCTTGACCATAAGGCTGTTCATAGGCAGGATGATGCAGACCGTAGCCACATTGAAGAAGGTATGGAACATGGCGAACTGAGTCTGCGGAACGCCAGGGAAGAGTCCCTCGAAGAGGGTGGCGAAACTGTACGAGCCGCCGCTGACCAGAGTCATAATGTAGTATGCGGTCAGGAAGATGACCACGCCCGAACAGTTGAACAGCAGGTGGATAAGGGCGGTGCGCTTGGCATTGCGGCCGCTGGTCAGACCCGCAATGATGGCCACCACGCAGGAGCCGATGTTCGAACCCATAGTGAGGAATATGCCCTGATCCAGGCCGATGAGGCCGGTCACCACCATGGCGAGCGCTATGGAAGTCATCACCGATGAACTCTGGATTATGGCCGTAAGGACCGCTCCGATAATGACCAGGAGGATAGGGTTGCTGACGCTTGCAAGGAAGTTCTTGACTCCGTCCAGTGCGGCGAAATTCTCCATTGAACTGCTCATCAGGGCCAGTCCGACGAAGAGCATACCGAATCCGGTCAGGATGCCGCCTGTGTTCTTCCATTTGTTGGACTTGGCGAACAGGGAGATGAACGCGCCGAGACCGGCGAATGCCGAAAAGATGACCGTGGTGGAGACTGCATTCCCTCCGAACATACCCAGGGCCACGATCTGAGCCGTGACCGTAGTTCCGATATTGGCTCCATAAATGATGGTGGCGGCCTGCGAAAGGGAGATGATTCCGGCGTTCACAAAACCTATCGTCATCACCGAGGTGGCTCCGGAACTCTGTATGGCAGCAGTACCTATCGTTCCTATGCCCACGCCGAGCATTTTGCTTCTGGAAGCCTTTTCAAAGAGCTTTTTCAGTTTCTTGGAACTTGCCGATTCGAGATTGGCACTCATCATCTGACACGCGATGAGGAA
>CAVBDE010000086.1:0-4891 GCA_963594055.1 Anaerovoracaceae bacterium
GCACGATGGACCTTTCCGCTTCCGACAGGGGCCTTTACCGCATATCTCTGACTTTACCTTCTGACCTTCCGCCTGTGGAGGAGGCCAGGTTCGTCAAAGTCACTTCCCAGGACGAGATTACCGCTGACGGAACATACCTTATCCTTTCTGCCAAGTCCGACACGCAGTATTACGTACCTTCGAACTCGCAGACCGATTCATACCTGGATGCGGCCGTGATCAGCTGCGAGGCGGACGGAAGCATCGTCAAGACCGATGACATTATGGCGTATGCGCTTGTCTTCGTTACCGATGCCGATCACGAAGGTCAGTTCGCCATCCGCTACGATGCGCTTGGCTCGAAGCCTTACCTCAAGGCTCCGAACAACGTGTCCGAGGCCAAGAACTACATCGGCAGCTTCTGGTACGGAACCGAGAGCGACCTGGCGTCAGGCACCAACAGCTGGTGGACGATAACGGCAGGGGAGGACGGCGCGGCGGTGACTTCCCACGAATTCCCTTACGGGGAGGCGGGCCGCCATGGCAATATCTGCTATTTCAAGGACGGCAGCAAGTTCGGCGTGAACGCCCCTGAGACCGACTCCGACGAATACCAGACCATCGTGATCTTCAAGCTCAGCGAATAGCGCTGGTCCCGATTTTGATAAAAGGCTCGCTGTCAGGAAACTGGCGGCGAGTTTTTTGTATGGAAATTTTATTATATTTGCGCGATTTTTTTAGTAGTGGTATCTGAATGAAAATTAGTGAATTTAGAAAGATACTGGCCCTGGGCTCAATGCTTGGCCTGTTGGCTGTGTCCTGCAGCAGAGAGGCAGTGCCCGGTGCTGACGTGGATGAGCGGCATGATTCCGTTATTACTTTTACCGCGGGCTTCGCGGCCGACGGGCAGACGCCTTCTTCGGAATCCGTCACCAAGGTGGCCATAAACATCGACGAGGCCAATTCCAGGGCCACGGTCGCCTTTACTGCCGGTGACTGGATCTATGCTCACAGTGAATTTGTGTATTTCAAGCCGTATGAAGGGGACAGGCTCAGTGACCCTTTTCAGGCATCCGTAGTTCTGAAGGATGAGAATCTGAATGCCGGCGGCACCGCCACATTCAGCATTCCTGCGCCTTCGGACAGCCGGTATGAGAATTTTCAGTTTATGGCGGCGGACAACAGCAACTGTTTCGGATCGCAAGCCTCCAACATTATGTCTGACGGACTCCCGGCATATACCGTTACTACCGTCAAGACTGCCTTCAACAGCGTCGTGGCGGGCAGAATCCCGCATCTTGCCTGGGGTAAATGCACTTCGGGGGACAATGCCGTGACTTTCAGAAACGTCCTGACGCTGCTGCGCTATAAGGTGAGTTCGGACGGCGTGGCCTATGTCGAATTCACCGGCAATAACGAAGAGAATGTCATCGGTGCCATAAAAATCGACTATTATCACGAAACCGTTTCGCTCGGCGACGGTTACACTTCCGCGAGATCCTATGTCTCCGCATCTGGCAAGCCCGGCTACATAGCCCTCGCACCGGGACTTGATCTCACCAAGGGCTTTACCGTGAACGCATACGACAAGGACGGCAATGTCCTTTATGCCCTCAGAAGTGACAAGGAATTCAAGACAGTGGCTGGCAAAATCATTGATCTCGGAACTCTTGAAAACAACATCAGCTGTTATGCCATGTGGGAGGCCGGGGAGGATATCGAGATCGGAGGCGTCACATATAACAAGGCGACCTGCGGAGACGCCACGCTCATTGCAGATGGCGGGACAGTTCCCAGCGACAAGGTCGGTGTGTTTTTCTTGAAGGGTGAAGCTACGGTTGCGGCCCTTGGCCTGACATCCGGGACAAAGAAGGATGTGATTCTCGTCAGTGACAGTTACGGCGGAGCGCGCGCAAAAGTCAAGTTCAGTTCTTCTACCGTTTCTATTGCCGTCAATTCTCTGGCCTTCAAGAATGTGGAGATGGAGACGGGAACCGGTGCCGACCTGTTTAAAATCACGCAGATGGAGACACTCACGATGGACGGATGTCTGGTGACCGTGAACAGGCCGATTGCCGACATGTCAGGCAGTTTCAACATTACGAATCTCTGCCTTCAGGACAATGACTTCATCATCGGATCTTCCAGTGAGGGCCTTCTGGTGACCGGAGCCTCGGATGAGGATTCCGGCGATCTCGGGACGTATACCATAGAGGACAATGTATTCTGGAGCGCCAGCCCGAAGGAGTGGCACATAGTCAAATCCGATCCGGGGCACGGTCTGAAACTCCAAAAACTTGAGATCTCCCTCAACACTTTCTACAATCTGTATTCGGGCACATTCGGCGACTCGACACCGAAAGCGTTCGTGATGCTGGGGAAGATCACATCTGCCGCGACATTCGATTCCAATCTCGTCTATACGGGCAGCATCTTCACGACTGAAGACACGCTTGCGGACACGGCGCCGACGGCATATCTTACAGGTGTATATCGGGATGAGGCCGGCGAGAAAGCGGCTTCGATACTTAACGCCGGGTCAGATGCAATGTGGTATGGCACGCTCGCCGCTCTCGGAGGCTCGGCCTTCTATACGGGCGGAGAAGATTATGTCTCCGGATACATCACTTCGAATATGGCCAATCTGACGGAAGATCCGTTTGACCGCATAGACCCTCCGTCTGGAGTTTACTCCATCAAGACGGCCTATGAAGACTATGGCGCCATTAGGTTTTTTTGATTAAGGATATGATGAATATGAAACAGATATATTATACGGCTCCGGATGTTGCGGAGATTGAATTTTCCGCCTCGGACAGCGTTCTGGAGGGGTCCTTTAACGGTGCAAGCAACGATGCGTATGATTATGAGCAATTTGACTGGTCATAGTCTGGCCGGATTTGCGGCAGGTCTCATCGGTCTGACCGTATTCGCTGCGTCCTGCGGCAAGGAGGAAGTCAAGCCCGTGCCCGACGGGGATGTCAATGAGGAGGTGGTTACCTTTACCGGCCGTTTCGCCGAAGATTCGTCCAATAATGCTAAGCCGTCCACCAAAATAGCGCTGGATTACGATACGGCTAACAGGAAGGCGAAGGTCAGCTTTACCGGCGGGGAAAATATAATCACCTATGCGGCAGGTACTTCAGCCAACAATGTGATAAAGGAGAGCGAGGTAAATGCCGACGGGTCAGTGAATTTCTCCATCAGTTTCAAGAGCTCCTCCGATCCGTACAGCTTCTTTGTCGGTGACAAGATAAACACTTATTCTTCTCTTTTCAAGGTGAGCCCCGGACCGGAAATGTATTGCAGAAGCGATGCATATAACACCGTCGCCGCCGGTCGAATCCCTCATCTTGCCTGGGGTACCTGCAAGCCGGGCGAGACGGATGTCACGTTCCATAATGTCCTCTGCCTTCTCAAGTACACCACTACGACGGAGGAAGCTTCCTATGTGGATTTTGTCGGAAATGGCGGCGAAAAACTGATCGGTATGCTGGGAATCAATTATTCTTCCGGCAAGGTGTTTTTGCACGAAGAAGAAGGTGTGGAAGCATCCACGACTGTCCGCTCCAATATCGCCGGTCCCGGCAAGGACAACTATATCGCCCTTATGCCCGGTGTCAGCCTTTCAGAGGGCTTTTTAATCAAGGTCTATGACAATAGCGGCAACGAACTTTACGTCTGCAGGGTCAACTCTTCCCTTACCACGACGGCGGGTAAAATCATCGACCTCGGCACTCTGGAAGACCATAAGGCTTCGCAGTATGACCGCTGGCTGTCCGGCTATGACATTGAAATCGACGGTGTCAAATACAACAACACCAACAGCACAGCTACGCTGGTGGCGAATGGCACCGCTTTCGCCGGTATTTCCGGCCTGTATTTCATAGACGGAGAGGCCAGGATGGGCGCCTGCACCGGCAGCAATGTGATAGTATGTTCAAACAGCGCCACAAGCCGCGCGAAGCTTACTTTTGAAGGCAAGATCGACATAAATGCCTGCAATCCACTGGTATTCAAGGATCTGAATATAGAATCGCTCACTTCCGGCTATACGTTTGACGGCAGCGGCGAAATCAGTCAGCTGACCTTTGACAGCTGCGCTCTGACGCTCCACCGCGATTTTGCTGACTTGTCAGATGTCGCCAGTCTGGGAAATCTCGAGATGGTGGACTGCGATGTCATCGCTGACCTTGCATCCGGCAGCAGCTGCCGCCTTTTCTATACAGGTAATGTGGAAGACGGCTTCACCATCTCCGGCCTGTCGTTCAAGAACAACATCTTCTGGAGCGGAAATCCGTCTGTAGAGTTCAGCATCCTCGCCGCCGACAATACGGACGCGACTGTGTCAACGGACAATCTTTATCTTGAGAACAACACCTTTTACAATGTGGACTGCGGTTCTTATTCGGCCGGAGCCAGGCCGTTCATTATGCTGGGGACAGTGAAGAAGACCTGCTCCCTGAAGGCCAATCTGGCATATTCTCCTAATGGGTTGGATACAACTCCGTTAAATATAGACAGAACCGCATATCTTCTGGGATGCTATTCAAAGGATTATGCCGCGCAGTTCGATATCGCGGCAAAGCTCGCGAACACTTCTGCCTGGTACGGCTACAGCAGCGCTCTCGGAGGCCTCTGCATCTATACCGATGCCAATGGCACACTGAACTACCTGCGGACCGGTATGAAGACCGTCGAAAACGATCCGTACGAAGGGCTCGACCCTACCGCCGGTACATACACAAAGAAGGCTACCTACGCCGGCTACGGTGCCACCAGGTAGCGGGGTGTATTGGGGTCTCAAGTTCGCGGTAGTAATGCAATAGTAAAATTTCGAACAGAAAACCAGGAAAATGTTTGGTTTCTGTTCGAAATTTTACTAATATTGCGGCGTGGAAAGAATTATAGA
>CAVBDE010000087.1:0-4826 GCA_963594055.1 Anaerovoracaceae bacterium
CTTATGATGAAGCCGACCGTTCCGAACACGCGGATAGGAGGGAAGTCGTTAACCGGATCCTTGCCAGCCTTCTCGAGGGCGTTGTAGGCCACTGAGTTCACCAGGGCGATGGTAGGCATAAAGAATGCGACGCTGATGCTGTAGAGTACGAAAAGCGGTGCGAAGGCCACTGCGGCTCCTGCGTTGAGGCAGTACACTCCGGCTCCGATCATGGCGACGCCGGCCAGTCCGTGGCACATTGACAGCACTTTCTGGGCCTGCATCTTACGGTCGGCGAGGATACCCATCAGAGCCGGCATGAAGATGGACACGATGCCCTGCATGGCGAAGAACCATTTGATCTGCGGACCCATTCCGATACCGCCGAGATAACGTCCGAGCGAGGTGAGGTAAGCTCCCCAAACTGCATATTCGAGGAAGTTCAGAAGAATCAGCCTGAGGCTGATGGATGAAATTTTCTTCATTAGCTGTATTTATTGATTATGTTTTCCCTATGATTCCTGCGGAACTTGGCGCCGGAGCGGTACAAAAATACGAGTTTTTGCGGGATTATTGCTATATTTGGCGTATGAAATTTGAGTTGGAAAGCCTTGACGGCGCATCGAATGCCAGATGCGGAGTCCTTACCACAGATCACGGTCAGATCCATACGCCCATATTCATGCCGGTCGGCACTGTCGGTTCGGTGAAGGGCGTGTATCACCACGATCTGAAGGATGACATCAAGGCCGAGATCATACTGGGTAACACCTATCATCTTTATCTCCGTCCGGGCCTTGACATTCTCAGGGCGGCCGGGGGACTTCACCGTTTCGAGAGCTGGGACAGGCCCATCCTCACCGACAGCGGCGGATTCCAGGTGTTCTCGCTCAGCCCCATCAGAAAGCTCACCCCGAACGGATGCACTTTCCGCTCGCACATAGACGGTTCGCGTCACGAATTCACTCCTGAGAACAACGTCGAGACCCAGCGCATAATCGGCGCTGACATAATGATGGCCCTCGACGAGTGCTGTCCGGGCGACGCCACCGTGGAATATGCCAGGAAGTCTCTGGATCTCACGAAGGGCTGGCTCGAGAGGTACGCCCGCCATTTTGACGGGACAGAGCCTCTCTACGGCTATGAACAGACATTCTTTCCGATAATCCAGGGCTGCGTGTATCCGGAACTCCGCAGGGAGGCCGCCGAGCACGCGCTGCAGTTCTCGAAGGTGGGCATAGCCATAGGCGGCCTCGCAGTGGGGGAGCCTACGGAGAAGATGTACGAGATGATAGAGCTTCTGCATCCCATCATCCCGAAGGAGAAGGCCCGCTACCTTATGGGCGTGGGCACTCCTGCCAATATCCTCGAGGGCATAGCGCGCGGCGTGGACATGTTCGACTGCGTGATGCCTACCCGCAACGGGCGCAACGGTATGCTTTTCACCTGGAACGGCATCATGAACATGCGCAATGCCAAGTGGGAAAGCGACTTCTCCGAACTCGACCCGAGCGGAACCTCGTTCGTGGACCACACCTATTCGAAGGCCTATCTGCGGCATCTGTTCATAGCGGGCGAAATATTCGCCGGGATGATAGCCAGCGAACACAACCTCGCATTCTATCTGGACCTCGTCCGCCAGGCCAGAGCACACATACAGGCTGGGGACTTCACCCCGTGGAAGAACTCCGTAATGCCACGAATCACTTCCAGATTATGATAGAACTTCGCCCCAAGAAACTGGACTGGTACATATTCAAGAGCTTCATACTCACCTTCTTCGTAGCCCTTGTCCTGATAATCGGAATCGTGATCATTTTCGACATTTCCGAGAAGATAGATGATTTCGTGAAGAACGAGGCGCCGCTGAAGGAGATAATCGTGGACTACTACCTGAACTTCATCCCGTATTTCATAAACATGTTCAGCCCGCTGTTCGTGTTCATTACGGTGGTGTTCTACACTTCACGGCAGGCTGCCAATTCAGAGATCATCGCGATCCTGTCGAGCGGCATCAGCTACCGGCGCATGCTTATGCCGTATATGGCTGCAGCTGCGATAATTACGGGACTCTCGCTCGGACTGAACCTGTACGTGATCCCGCACTCGAACGCCGTGCGGCTTGAATTCGAGCAGACCTACGTGAAGAAGCGGAGTTCGACCAAGACCCGCAACATCCATTACCAGATAGCTCCGGGCCAGTTCGTGTATGTGGAGTCTTTCAGCCAATGGAACAAGACGGCCTACAAGTTCACCCTCGAGAGCATTGAGAACAACCAGCTCGTGAGCAAGCTGACCGCCGATTCGGCGGTATGGGACAGTACCTTCGACGGCTGGAAACTCAGACGTTATACCCTTCGCAACTATTCCGAGGGCCTGGCTGACAAGGTGGAGACCGGCGAGAAGCTCGACACGGTCATTGCGCTGAAACTCAATGACTTCTATTTTAACGAGAAGACCGTTCAGACTCTGTCCATAGGAGAACTGAACGCCCTTATAGACACCCAGAAGATGCGGGGTGATTCGAACGTGATGTACGCCGAGATAGAGAAGAACAACCGTTACGCCCTTCCTTTCTCCGCGTTCATACTCACCATTATGGGTGTGGCGCTTTCGTCCCGCAAGAAAAGGGGCGGAATAGGATGGAACCTCGGCCTGGGCATCGGTCTGGCGTTCACGTACATCCTGTTCATGCGCTTCAGCCAGATGTTCGTGTATGCGGGCACCCTGTCCGCGTTCGTGGCGCTCTGGATGCCTAACGTCATCTTCGCCATCGTCGCCGCCATTCTTTACAGGAAGGCCCCGAAGTAGCCATTGGCATAATCAGAAACAGCAACTATATGACAGTAAAGGTTATAAACAGGAGCGCCAATGCTCTCCCGCAGTACTCGACCCTCGCTTCCGCGGGTATGGACGTGCGTGCGGACATCAGTGAACCGGTGGAATTGGCCCCTCTTCAGAGGACTATCATCCCGACGGGGCTGTTTATGGAGATTCCGGTGGGGTATGAGGTGCAGGTGCGTCCGCGCAGCGGTCTGGCGGCCAAACACGGAATTACCGTTCTGAACAGTCCGGGCACCATAGACGCCGATTATCGCGGGGAGCTGAAGGTGATTCTGGTGAATCTGTCAAATGAGCCTTTCACCATAGAGCCGGCCGAGCGCATAGCGCAGATAGTATTGGCCCGTCACGAATGCATCGAGTGGGAGGAAACCTCAGAACTGTCCGGCTCAGAGAGAGGCGCCGGCGGATTTGGCAGTACGGGGCTTAAGTAGCCTGAAGTATATCAGGCAGAATATCAGCGCGATAACTGTTCCTACGATTATCCCTGTGAGTACGTCTCCGAGGAAGTGTTTCCCCACAAATACACGGCTTATGCCCACCAGTGCGGCCCATACGCAGAGTCCTGACCCCCAGCTCCAGCTGTGCAGGATCAGCCCTGCGGCCACTGCGAATCCGAACGCGTTGGCGGCGTGTGCGGAGAAGAATCCGTAGATGTGGCTGCCGATGCCGGCAGGGTGGTTGAGGCCGCGCGCGATCATTGCGGGGTTGTTGCTCGGGCGGAGACGGCACACCGCGTTCTTGACCAGATTGCAGAACTGGTCCGAGGTGAGGATGATGAGCGCGATGAAAAGCACTGCGAGAAGGCCCCTTTTCCATCCGCGTTTGTGGATGATGAGTCCGAGAACCAGCAGGTAAAGCGGCAGCCAGACGAGGCGGTCGCTGAAAAAAAGCCAGATCTTGTCCGTCAGTTCAGTGTGGAACGAATTGATCCACAGGCTGACGTTCTGGTCGATGGTTTCGAGATGCTGTATAAAGTCTGTCATAGGTATAGATAAATCAGTCTTCTTCGTGGAGCGCCTTCCAGAGCAGGTCCTTGAGTTCCTTCAGGCCTGTTCCCGCCACTGCCGAGATGAATACGTGCGGCAGGTCTTCCGGCAGGCGTGACTCCAGGTCCTTTTCTATGTCCCTGTCTATGAGGTCGCACTTGGTGATGGCCAGAACGCGCTTCTTGTCAAGCAGTTCCGGGTTGTACATCTCCAGTTCGTTAAGCAGAGTCCCGTAGCAGGCGCGGATGTCCTCCTCCTCGACGGATACCATGAACAGAAGTACGGAATTCCGCTCTATGTGCCTCAGGAACCTCAGGCCGATGCCCCTCCCTTCGTGCGCGCCCTCTATGATGCCCGGAATGTCGGCCATCACGAAGGACTGGTCGCCGTAGTACTTGACTATGCCCAGGTTCGGTTCGAGCGTGGTGAACGCGTAGGAGGCGATCTTCGGCTTGGCCGCCGTTATGGATGAGAGCAGGGTGGATTTGCCTGCGTTCGGGAATCCCACCAGCCCCACGTCTGCCAATATCTTCAGCTCCAGGATGAACCAGCCTTCCGTACCTTCCTCGCCCGGCTGTGCGAAGCGCGGCGTCTGGAGGGTAGGGGTCTTGAAGTTGTTGTTCCCGAGTCCGCCGCGGCCTCCCTGGCAGAGGATGCGCTCCTCGCCCGGCTCGACCATCTCGAAGAGCACTTCTTCGGTCTCGGCATCCTTCACGACAGTGCCCACAGGCACGCTCAGCGTGATGTCCGCGCCGTTTTTGCCGTGGCATAGTCCGCCGCTTCCGCTCTCGCCGTCTTCGGCGATGATGTGCTTGCGGTATTTGAGGTGTATGAGTGTCCAGAACTGAGGGTCGGCCTTGAGAATGATGTGGCCTCCGCGGCCGCCGTCACCTCCGTCCGGGCCTCCCTTGGGTACGTACTTGGCCCTGTAAAGATGCATCGAGCCCGCCCCTCCGTGACCGGAATGGCAGAAGATCTTCACGTAGTCGATGAAATTGCTGTCTGGCATATATGCAG
>CAVBDE010000088.1:0-4762 GCA_963594055.1 Anaerovoracaceae bacterium
CCGATGAAAAATTTTGCTTTTATAAGTTAAATTCATACCTTTAATACGGATGAAAAGGATTCTTGCAGCCGCGGCGCTGATGATTCTGCCGCTTTCGTTATACGGTCAGGTGGATACCACGGGGTGGTTCGCCGACAGGCGCGACAGCCTCGAGACTGCCGTGGTAACTGCCGATGTGGCAGGAAGTTATATCCCGAAGGGTAAGGACATCAAGGCCGAGGTGATCACTTCAGCCGGCCTAAGCAGGATGGCCTGCTGTAACCTGGCCGAGAGTTTCGAGAACTCCGCCAGCGTCTCCGTGGGCTATTCGGATGCGGTGACGGGCGCGCGCCAGATCAGACTCCTGGGCCAGAGCGGCATCTACACCCAGATGCTCGACGAGAACCGTCCCGTGATGCGCGGCCTGAGCGCTCCGTTCGGCCTTTCCTATGTCCCGGGCCAATGGCTTGAGTCCATCCAGGTCAGCAAGGGTGTCAGCTCGGTGATCAACGGCGTGGAGTCGATGACCGGCCAGATCAATCTGGAGCACCGCAAGCCCACCGACGAGAAGCCGCTTTTCCTGCACGGCTCCGTTATGCAGGACGGCAAATTCGACCTCAACGCCACTTCTTCCCTGCAGTTCGGGGACAGGTGGAGCACGATCATATTGGCCCATGCGGATGCCAACCGCAACCCTATGGACATGAACTCCGACGGCTTTATGGACGATCCGCGTTCGTTTCAGTTCGCCCTTTCGAACAGGTGGCTGTATTTCGACCCCGACGGGGTGCAGGTGCGCTTCGGCGTGCGAGCCATCCAGGACAGGCGCGAGGGCGGTCAGGATGAGAAGTTCACCTCCGCCCCGAACCTTTGGCGGACGGACATCCTGAACCGAAGTCTGGACGCTTATCTGAAGGTGGGTTATCCTTTGGGGGACGATGCGGCCAATTCCGTCGCGCTGGTGGCCGACTGGTCGCTTCAGGATATGGATTCCGCGTTCGGCCTCAGAACTTACGACGCCCTTCAGCACAGCGGCTTTCTGAATCTGCTGTACCAGAGGGAATTGAGCCCCGGGCACAAATACACGCTTGGCCTGTCGGACATTTTCGATTATTACGATGAACTGATGCCGGGGGAGTCCGGAAACACGGTCACCGTATTGAACAACGCCGGCCTGTTCGGGGAATACACCTTCCACTGCGGGGATGTTTTTTCTTCCATAATCGGCTTGCGTGCAGAATATTACCTTCACGAAGGGGTGAGAGTGTCCCCGCGCCTGACTCTCAAGTACGCGCCTGTAGAGGCTCTCGTCTTCCGGGCCAATGCCGGCCGGGGTATCAGGTATTCGACTCCGCTCATTGACAATATCGGCGTGCTGTCCACTTCCAAGCGGCTTCAGGGCTCCATCGCGGAGCATCCGCTGGAGGAATCCTGGACTTTCGGGGGCAGCGCCACGTGGTATCTGCCTTTTTCGGAGGGCAGCAAGACTTATCTGAGCTTTGATTATTTCAGAACCCGGTTCACCTCGCAGATGGTCGCGGACTATGACAGTACTCCGGGCGCCATAGAATTTTACCTTACTCCGCGCTCCTGTACGGACAATTATCAGGTGGATTTCAGCGCAGAGCCGTTCACCCGGTTCACCGTCACCCTTACAGGGCGGTTTACCGATGCCCGCGTGCAGTATGCCGGGCGCGGAGTGCAGGAAAAGCCGATGGTCAGCCGGTACAAGGGCGTGCTCAATCTTCAGTATGCCACGAACCTCAGGCGCTGGATATTCGATTTCACCGCATCGGTCAACGGGCCCTGCCGCGTGTGGGACTTTATGAAGGCGGATTACCCGGACGGATCTTCTCCCGCTTATCCGCTTCTCTATGCGCAGATTACCAGGCGCTTCAAGGGTTTTGACATCTATCTGGGAGGGGAGAACCTTACCGATTACAGGCAGAAGAACCCGATCATTGGGGCTGACGACCCGTTCGGCCCGGAGTTTGACGCGAGCTGCGTCTGGGGGCCTCTGATGGGCGCCAGAATATATGCAGGAATACGTGTAACAATTTGGAAAACAGAATAATATGAAAAGATTTCTTTTAATTGCCATTTCAGTTCTTCTTATGGGCGCTTTCACCTGCTATGCGGGAGGAAAGAAGGGAAAGGCCACGGTTACCTTCCAGACGGATATGCATTGCCATAAATGCGCCGAGAAGGTGAACGAGAACATTTCATTCGAAAAGGGAGTGCTGGACGTGAAGATAGACGAGAAGACCAAACAGGTCACCGTTACTTATGACGCGAAGAAGACCAGCGTCGAGAAGCTTCAGAAAAGCATACAGAAGCTCGGCTATACCGCCACTCCGTTGGTAAAAGAAGACGGCGCTGCGGAAAAAGCCCCTCAAGCTCAGTAGATTTTCGTATATTTGTGCGATATGCGCATCGCGGTAGTCATACTGAACTGGAATACCAGGGAATATCTCAGAACTTTCGTTCCGAGCATTCTCTCGTCTCTGGGAAGTGACGACGCCCTGTATGTCGCTGACAGCGGATCCACTGACGGCTCGCTGGAGATGCTTTCTGCGGAGTTTCCGCAGGTGCGGCAGATCCCGCTTGGCGGGAACAAGGGCTTTACGGGCGGCTACAACGAGGCTCTCAGAGGGATAGAGGCGGATTTCTACCTGTTGCTCAACTCCGATGTGGAGGTGGCTGCCGGGTGGATTGGCCCGCTCGCGGACTGGATGGTTTCGCATCCCGAATGCGGAATCTGCGCTCCGAAACTGCTCGCGCTTGACGGGGGGGCGGACGGCACCTGGCACAGGACCGCGCGGTTCGAGTATGCCGGTGCGGCGGGGGGACACCTGGATTTCTTCGGATATCCGTACTGCCGGGGCCGTGTGCTTTCGCGCGTGGCGCAGGATGAAGGCCAATTCGACAGCCCTGCACGGGTCTTCTGGGCCAGCGGCGCCGCGCTTATGATACGCAGCGGCCTGTGGAGGACCCTCGGCGGGTTCGATGACAGGTTCTTCGCGCATATGGAGGAGATAGATCTGTGCTGGAGGGCGCAGGCGTTGGGCTGGCAGGTGTGGGTGGTGCCGCAGAGCCGGGCCTATCATATAGGCGGAGGCACGCTTCCGTCCGCGTCGCCGTTCAAGCTCAGGCTCAATTACCGTAATTCGCTCTGGATGCTTAAAAAAAACCTGCCGGGTGCGGTAGGAGGTTTCCGGGCGGCGCTGAGGATAGGCGTCAGGTACGTGCTGGACTGGTGCGCCGCCGCGGGTTACCTCCTCTCCGGAAAGAAACCGTATGCGCAGGCCGTGGTGCAGGCGCACAGGGAAGTGCGAAAGAACCGGACGGTGCCTTTCAGAGGCCGTTTCAGGGTAAGGCCTGACGGCGGATTGTTGTTGATAAAATATCTGTTCAGAATATGAAGGTGGTTATAGACGGCGCCGGCGAGATCGGATCTCACCTGGCGAAACTGCTTGTCCGTGAAGGAAATGACGTGACGGTTATAGACAACGACCGTTCGAGGCTCGATGCCCTGTCCGCTGCGGTGGACATAGAGCCTGTCGAGGGTGAACCGACATCCATCAAGGCGCTTACCGCCGCGCAGGCCGGAAAGTGCGACCTTTTCATCGCGGTGTTCCCTTACGTGAGCCAGGAGGTCAATCTGGTCGCGGCCGTATTCGCAAAGAATATGGGTGCCAGGCGGGTCGTATCCAGGACGCGTGACCTCGAACTGCTTTCGAAGGAAGGCCGTCAGCTGGTCAGGGACCTGGGGCTGGAGATGACCATCTGCCCGGAGAAGATCGCCGCGGACGAGGTCGTGTCCCAGCTCCGCTACAACACTTCGTCCGACACGATGAGTTTTGCCCGCGGGAAACTGCACATCGCCGCATACCGTCTCAGCGAGGACAGCCCTATTCTGGATATGAAGCTGGTGGACTTCACCAAGCTCTTCTCCCAGAGGGAGAATTCCGAGTTCCGCGTGATCGCCATTTCTCGCCAGGACAAGACCATCATCCCGAAGTTTGACACCAAGTTCAAGTTCGGAGACCTCATCTATATAATCATCCGTAAGGAAGGCATACGCAGCCTGAACACCTATCTCGGACTGGAAGATATTGCAGTAAAGAAGGTTATGATTATGGGCGGCGGCGCGGTCGGGTCCATTACCGCCTCGCTTCTCGCACAGGACATCTCGCGCGTCAAGCTCATCGAGATAAAGCGCGACCGCTGTATGGAGCTCGTGGAGGACCTTCCCGGGAACGTGGAGGTCGTGAACGGGGATGCGCGCAACACCGATTTCCTCTATGACCAGGGCCTCAGTTCCTACGATGCCTTCGTGGCTCTGACCGGCAACGACGAGGCCAATATCCTTGCGTGCGTGGCTGCCAGAAAGTTCGGCGTGGCCAGAACCATAGCCGAGGTGGAGAACATGGAATATGTGCGGCTGGCCGAGGAGATGGGAGTGAACGTGGTCATCAACAAGAAGCTGGTCACAGCCAGCCGCATCTACAGGCTGACGCTGAGCGACCGGGCCAAGTTTGTCCGCTATATGAGCGGCATTGACGCCGAGGTGGTGGAGTACACCGCCGCCGAGGGCAGTGCCATCACGAAGAAGCCGCTCAAGGATGTGGACTTCCCGCTTGACGCCGTGATCGGCGGAGTCCTTCGCGGCAATGACGCCTTCATCGCCGTGGGAACCACCCAGATTCAGCCCGATGACAAGGTCGCCGTCTTCACCGTCCCTTCCTGCGCCAAGCAGATCGACAAACTGTTCAAATAGAGT
>CAVBDE010000089.1:0-4538 GCA_963594055.1 Anaerovoracaceae bacterium
GCGGCCGGCTGGAGGCGCTTGCCGGGGCGCAGAAGACTGTGGTCGCTCCGTCGAACGGCACTGTCGCGCTTGCGGGCCGGGGCATTTACGCGGGTATGGAGGTGAAGAAGGGCGATGTCCTTTATTACGTGTCCGCGAAGACATTGGCAGAGGGAGACCAGATGGCGAAGGCCAAGGCTGAATTCGAGGCCGCACGGCAGCAGTACGAACGTGCACAGGCTCTGGTGGCCGAAAGGATCATCTCCGAGCAGGAATTTGAGCAGGCGCGCACGCGTTATGAGATAGCGAAGGCTTCGTTCGAAGGTCAGTCCGGCAGTTATTCCGAGAAGGGTGCTGCAGTCACGGCGCCGTCAGACGGATATGTGGCCGAAGTGAAGAAGGGCGCCGGAGAGTATGTGTCGACCGGAGATGCGGTGCTGGTGCTGGGAGACAACAGCCGTCTGGCCCTCTGCGCCGACGTGCCTGAGAGCGATTACCGATTCCTGAAGCAGATTCAGAGCGCCAATTTCAAGACGGTTTACGATGACACTCTTTACAGTACGGCAGAACTGAATGGCCGTGTCGCATCGTTCTCGAAAGCCGCGCAAGGCGCTTATATTCAGATAGTTTTCGAATTTGATAATAAGCCGCAGCTGGTTCCGGGCTTTTATGCCCAGGTATATCTTGAGGGCAAGGCGCAGAACGGCGTGATCAGCGTTCCGGTGAGCGCGCTCATCGAGGAGCAGGGCGTTATGTCCGTGTTCGTGCAGGAGGAAGAGGAGATTTTCCGCAAGCAGGAAGTCCGGATCGGCAGAAATGACGGTCGCAGGACGGAGGTGCTCAGCGGCCTGAACGAAGGCGACAAGGTAGTGGTCAGCGGGGCGTACAATGTGAAATTGGCCACCGCATCATCCGCCATTCCGGGTCACACACATAATCATTAGCAGGTATGCTGGACAAGATTATCCGATTCTCGCTCAATAACCGCGTGGTTATTCTGCTGGCCGCCGTACTGCTGATGATCGGCGGCCTCTATACCGCATCGCATATGGAAGTGGACGTGTTCCCGGACCTCAACGCCCCGACCGTGGTGATTATGACCGAGGCCAGGGGTATGGCGCCCGAGGAGGTCGAGCGGCTCGTGACCTTCCCTGTGGAGACTGCCGTGAACGGTGCCACGGATGTGCGCCGCGTGAGGTCGTCTTCCACCACCGGATTTTCCGTCGTGTGGGTGGAATTCAATTGGGGCACAGACATTTATCTCGCCCGGCAGATAGTCTCCGAGAAGATTGCCACGGTGAAGGACGAACTGCCGGAGGGCGTGGGGAACCCGACGCTTGGCCCGCAGTCTTCGATTCTCGGAGAGCTGATGTTCGTGGCCCTCACCGCCGACACCACTTCGATGCAGGACCTGCGCACCATTGCGGACTGGACCATCAGGCCAAGGCTGCTCGCTACCGGAGGTGTGGCGCAGGTGGCAGTGATGGGAGGCGACATCAAGGAATATCAGATTCTGCTCGATCCGGGCAGGATGAATCATTGCGGTGTGTCGCTCAGTGACGTAATCGGCGCGGTGGAGAATATGAACCAGAACACTTCAGGAGGTATCCTCTATGAATACGGGAACGAATACATAGTGCGCGGGGTCCTGTCCACTTCCGATGTCGGGGCTCTCGGCCAGGCGGTGGTCAAACGCGTGGACGGCAAGCCTGTTACGTTGCGTGACGTGGCTACGGTGAAAGTCGGCTCCCACAGCCCGAAGATGGGCGTGGCTTCGCACGACGGGCATCCGGCCGTGATGGTCACCGTCACCAAGCAGCCCAATGTCAGCACCATAGAACTTACCGCCCAGATAGACAAGGCTTTGGCAGAACTTCAGAAGACCCTTCCGGCAGACGTGAAGATGTCCACCGACATCTACCGCCAGGAGCGCTTCATCAACAATTCCATCGACAACGTGAAGAAGTCGCTTTTCGAGGGGGGCCTCTTCGTGGTGATCATCCTGTTCATATTCCTTATGAACGTGCGCACCACGCTGATCTCGCTGGTCACCATCCCGCTGTCTCTGGTCATCACCATCCTGACGCTCAAACTTATGGGCCTCACCATCAACACGATGAGCCTCGGAGGTATGGCCATCGCCATCGGCTCGCTCGTGGACGACGCCATAGTGGATGTGGAAAACGTCTTCAAACGGCTTCGCGAGAACCACAACCTGCCGCCGGACCGCCGCGCATCCACACTTTCGGTGGTGTTCGAGGCTTCCCGCGAGGTCCGTATGCCAATTCTCAACTCCACCCTTATCATAATAGTAAGCTTCGTGCCGCTGTTCTTCCTTTCCGGAATGGAAGGTAAACTGCTCGCCCCGCTTGGCATAGCGTTCATCACTTCGCTCTGTGCCTCGACGCTGGTGGCCCTTACCCTTACCCCTGTCCTCTGCAGCTATCTGCTCGGCCGGTACAAGGGCGACAAGGCGGACCGCGAGCCGGCTCTGACCAGGTGGCTCAGAAAGGTGTACGCACGTGCGCTCAACTGGTCGCTTGCTCACCGGAAAGGCGTGCTGGGAGCGACTCTGGCCGTGTTCGTGGCCACCGTGATCATCTTCCTGTCGCTTGGCAGCAGCTTCCTGCCACCGTTCAACGAGGGGTCGTTTACCATCAACGTCAGCACTATGCCGGGCGTGTCCCTCGAGGAGTCCGACAGGATTGGCGCCAAGGTGGAGGAGATCCTGCTGAGCATTCCGGAGATACAGACCGTCGGCCGCAAGACCGGACGCGCCGAACTTGACGAACACGCGCTCGGGGTGAACGCCTCCGAGATCGAGGCCCCGTATGTGTTGGGCGGGCGCTCGAAGGACGAACTCTCCGCCGAAGTCCGCGAGAGGCTCAAGGTGATTCCGGGCATCAACGTGGAGGTCGGCGCACCGATCACGCACCGCATCGACGCTATGCTTTCCGGCACCCAGGCCAATATCGCCATAAAGCTCTTCGGTACGGACCTTAACAGGATGTATTTGATAGGCAATCAGATCAAGCAGGCCATTTCCGGTATCGAAGGCGTGGCGGACCTCAATGTCGAGCAGCAGGTCGAAAGGCCTCAGCTTCAGATAGTTCCGCGCCGTGAGATGCTCGCGCGCTACGGCATCACCATACCGGAATTCGAGAAGATGATAAGCGTGCTGCTTTCCGGCGAGAAGATTTCGCTGGTCTATGAGGGCAACCGCTCGTTCGATCTGCTTCTGAAGGTGGACGACGACTGGCGCGCCACCGCCGAGAACATACGGAACCTAATGGTGGACGCCGACGGACAGAAAGTGCCTCTCGGATACATCGCCGACGTGATCTCCACTACCGGCCCGAACACCATCAACCGCGAGAATGTGGCCCGCAAGATCGTGATCTCTGCCAATGTGGCCGGCCGCGACCTGGGCAGCGTGGTGTCCGATATCCGCAGCACCATAGACGAAATGATAGTGCTACCGGAGGGCTACCGCATTGAATACGGAGGCCAATTCGAGAGTCAGGAGGCCGCTTCGCGCACTCTGCTCATCACGTCGATCTTCGCGATAATCATAATATTCCTGCTGTTGTTCAAGCAGTTCCGCAATGCCACACAGGCACTCGTCGTGCTGCTCAACCTGCCGCTGGCCCTGATAGGCGGCGTGCTGGTGATCTGGCTTACCGACGGGGTGGTCAGCATCCCGGCTATTATCGGATTCATCTCGCTGTTCGGCATAGCCACGCGCAACGGTATGCTTCTGGTGGCGCGGTACAATGATCTTCGTTCCGGCGGTATGTCCCTGATGGACAGCGTGCTGACAGGTTCGGAAGACAGGCTCAATCCTATCCTTATGACGGCTCTGACTTCCGCTCTGGCGCTGATTCCGCTGGTGATAGGAGGCGACCTGCCGGGAAACGAGATTCAGAGCCCTATGGCCAAGGTGATCCTGGGAGGTCTGTTTACATCCACCTTCCTGAACGGATTTATAGTGCCGATTATGTATTTGATTACCAATAAGAAAAATACCTTGAAGGAGGAGAAGATATGAACTGTGCTGTTTACGGAATTGTGATTGCGGGCCTTCTCTGCCCGGCCGTGTCCTACGCTCAGAGTCTCAGTGTGGAGGAAGTGCTCGGCAGCGTGGAGAAGAATAACATAACTCTACAGGCCCTGGCCGCCGAACTGGAGGCGGAAAAGCTGGAGAACAGCCTGTCGTCCAGCCTGCCCGACCCGGAGATAGAATTCAGCTACCTGTGGGGCAGTCCCGTGGCCATCGGAAACCGTCAGGACGTGTCTGCCAGCCAGACCTTTGATTATGCGACGCTGTCGGGGGCGAGACGCCGCGCCGCAGATGGACGGAATGACCTGGCGGAAAGCAGATTCCGCTCCGAAAGGCAGTCCATACTCCTGCAGGCGGAGCTGTGCTGCATAGATCTGGTTTATTATAACGCCCTTATCGGTCAGATGCAGATCCGCGTGCAGAATGCCTCCGACATAGCCGCATCGCTGGAGAGGAAGCTGTCTCTCGGACAGGCCAATCAGCTGGAGTATAACAATGC
>CAVBDE010000090.1:0-4267 GCA_963594055.1 Anaerovoracaceae bacterium
GTGGACAGCATCAAGGCCAGCGAGATGTCAAAGATGAACTTTTTGGATGATTAACTTACAAGCAATGATGATTATGAGCAATCGGAGCAAAAACGCTACTATGCAAAACTGGAGTTACAAAATAAAGGAAGTAGCCCTTACGATTCATCGTGACAGACGCACTGCTATAGCTTTATTGATAATAGCCGTGATAGGACTTCTGGCATTATATGGCTACAAGATTACGCATTCTTCCATTCAGGAGATTAGCAATTGGCTTCAAGGTTTAGCGGACTTTCTGATTAACGTCCTCAGTGATATTGTGGCTATCTTGATAGTTGTTATGGCGTATTCTGTATTTATTCTGCATAGCTCTATTTTCAGTGAACGTCGCAGCTGGATATCCCAAATCAATCGCGAAGCCTATTCAATGCTGTATGCGAATATGAAGAAACCGGATATTCTTGCCAAGCTCCGCACGATAAATTTTGGGTTTCTTAATGAAGACCCCAACGAAGACAATATCGCCAAAAAGAATAGAGCCTTCGTGCGATATGTCCTTGCTAACGACAATTTGATGTATGATTATGTCATCTGCAGTGTATTCAACAGAAAAACATTCAAGGCTCTGGAAAAAGAAGTCGCAGAGAAGTATCTGGATGAAACAAAAGAAGAAGCCTACATTAGGATAAGTCTCAACACTATACTGACAGACAACACGCAAAAGAACAGGGAAAAGGCAGAAAAACTGCTTGCCAAATGGACCACAGCTCCATTTATCTGTTCACAAATTTCTTACGAGCTCTCTCAAAGCGAGAAGATAACCTACGGAAAGAATTGCACTTATATCTTTAAAGCGATGATGCGCTGCAAAATAATAGACCCAGACACCACTACATACAGGGACTATATTACGTGCCTTGAGAAATTGAAAGTCCTACATCCGGATATGGAAATAATTACAAGTCAGGGGACGATTAGCGAAAACACTCCTAATCCCGGCAATGCTGTCTATGAGAGACTGACAGAGATAATCAACGCAGAATTTCTCGGCAAGTAACGAGCAAACATCTCAGTATTTTTTTCGAGTTGGGCGTGAATCGAAAGATTTTCGCCCAATTTTATTAACTTGCAGACATATAATCATTTACGTATATCGTTCGGCATTTGATTCGATAATTCGGAAAAGTTTTCCAAATCGTTCGATAATTCTTTGGGACTCCATTCGCTCCTTCCTACCTTGCAGCCGCTTCCAATTGGAGGCAGTTGAAAATTCACCCTTAACAACAGGAGTTATATGGACGCAAAAACCACTCTCAGCAATCTGCTGACCAAGCCAATCTGGCAAATGACCGGAGAAGAGTTCCTCCAGCTTAACGAACTCAACCGCGACGGAGCGGCCCCAGATGCCGCCCCCGCCGAAACTGTGCAGTACGCCTACGGCATCACCGAGCTCTCGCAGGCCATCGGCTGCTGCCAGAGCACCATCTACGCGCTCAAGAAAGAAGGCGTGCTGGACGGGGCCATCGTCTCGCAGGTCGGGCGCAAAATCATCTTCAACATCGGCAAAGCGCGCGCACTCGCCGACGAGTACCAGAAGGAGCAGAGGGAACTGCGCCGCGTTGAACGCTAAAGGTGCGAGCCGTGGAAGAGACCGAAAACTACACAAAGGTCCACAGCTTCCTCCGCACCGACCTCGGACTAAGCGAGATGATGATCCGGGTATTCTCCTACATCTTCACCCTCTACATCCGCGGGAAACCCGTCTTCGGACAGGAGTTCATAGCCCGGCAATGCGGGCTGTCGACCCGCGAAGCGAAAAAAGTCCTGAGGTGCCTTATGGGCATCGGGATTCTGAGGAAGAAGGGAGGACGCGGAAGAAACGCCGCTGTCTACGAACCCGCCATTCCCCTCTGCCAGACCACCACGGAGGCAAAGCTCCTTTTGGTGCACGCCGTGCACCCCTGCAGCAGTGCACACGATGCACTTTTGCAGTGCACGCGGTGCACTTTTAATGGTGCACACGGTGCACCCCATATACATAATAAATACTCAAAAAAAGACACACCTGATGAAAATGGAGGAAAAAGAAAAACTGGTACGCCGGTGGGTATCTCGGTTGGAGGAGAGTTCCACGGACAGGACACCCTCTAAGCTGGAAGGCAACGCCGCCGGCCTGACAAGGGAAGATGCGGAAAGGGTGCTGACAGCCGCATACACAGCCGCGATGGCACGCCGGGGAATAAGGCGCGCGATTGACGAACCCACCCGCGAGAGGCTTCGCAAGGCCTCCAGATGGCTCGCCAAGCGGGAAAAGCCGAGCCTTCTGCTCTATGGACACTGCGGAGTGGGCAAAACCACGATGCTCCGCTCTCTAGCCGAGCTTCTCAAGGAAGGGCGCAACTTCGAAGGCATAGCCTCCGTCACCGCCACGGAGGTCTATGAGATGTTCCGCGACGAGGCCCTGCGCTACCGCTACGACCGTCTGAAGACCGTCCAGGTGCTGCTTCTGGACGACCTCGGCTGCGAACCGGAAAGATGCCTTATTTTCGGCACGCCCTGGGAGCCCATTCTGGACCTCATCTACGCCCGCTACGAAAGGCTCCTTCCCACCGTCATAACCACCAATCTCGACGACGACCAGATTCGCGCCCGTTACGGGGTGAGGATGGCCGACCGACTCAACGAACTCTACGACAAGATTACCTTCACGGGGCAGAGCTACCGTACGAAGTAAAGTCAGTGAAGGAGTATTAGCGAGTTTATATTCCGGCATTGCCGAAATGCCCTCGCTACTCCCCACGGTCGCAGTAAAAAAGAAGAGATTATGGAACGCAAAGTGAAATCCGGCCGCCCGCCTAAGGGGGCGCTCAAACGAAGCCGCAAGGTGACTGTAGCCTTCAGCGAGGAGGAATACTGTCTGATGAAAGACAAGGCCATCCTCTCCGGACTCTCTCCGGCCGCATACTGCCGGAGGGCCGCGGTGAGGAAGGAAATCCGGGAAGCCCTCACCTACGAGGACCGCAAGTTGTTGCAGGGCCTTTGGAACATCGGCAACAATCTCAACCAGATTGCAAGGGCGCTGAACGCAAGAGGCAACACCAACTACGACAGCGACTTGAAGGCCGCTGGCTCAAGCCTCTCTGAAATCATTTCGCACTACAGGAGGGTGCTGCGCTATGGTAGGTAAGATCCACTCCGGCAGCGGAGCGCACGGCTGCGCCACCTACTGTCTGGACCACGACAATGCCGAAATCCTCTGCTGGGAGGGTCTGGACATAAGCCTCAGTGATGCCGCAAGGCTCTCCGGGACTTCCGGAGCTGAACGCAAGACCCTTGCCCGTGAGATGGCTACCCACATCGACACAAGTTTCACGATCCAGTCCAGTCTGAATCCCGCCGTGGAAAAGAGTGTCGGTCACGTGGCCCTGAGCTTTATGAAGGAGGACGCTCCCCTTCTGGACAACGAGGCGATGACGGAAATCGCAGTGGAGTACCTCCAGATGATGGGCTGGCACAACACGCAGTTTATGGTCGTGAGGCATCACAAGGAAGGAGGCAATCCGCATCTACACATCTTCTTCAACCGCGTGGACAACAACGGCGCGAAACTGAACTCCTGGCAGGACTTCAGGCGCAACGGTCTCGTCTGCAAGGAACTGACGACAAAGTTCAGCCTTCACTTCTCCGCCGGCCGCTCCAATACCAACGTCAACCGTCTGCACGCCTCGGAGCGGGTCCGCTACCAGATAAGCAACGCCATAGACCGGAAACTGCCCTACTGCCGCAGCTGGCAGGAACTCGGCGACAAACTCAGCCGGGCCGGAGTGCGGATGGATATAGTCTATCGAGGCGACGACACCCCTCAGGGAGTGAAGTTCAGCAAGCGGAGCGACGAAGACGGGCGGATGTATGAGTTCACCGGCAGCAAGGTCGGGCGCAGCTACACTTTCGGCCACATCGACTCCGCCCTTCAAGAGAACAGCAGCTCCCACACCTTCTGCCGCCTGGCATACGACTTTGACGACGAGAAGGAGGAAAAGCCGCAGGCGGCTGAATCCTCTCAGGAATCCATCGTTTCCGCCACCGCCGATGTGCTTCTGAGTGCAATCGGTTCGGGTCCTACGCCTACAGAGCCGCGCAAACGCAGGGACGACGAGCGAAAAAAGAAGGGCCTGCACATATAAAACAACGAATGAATATGACAAAGAACCCCCGACAGCCGGACTCGGACATCATACCGGCACAGCAAGTAATCGTCCAGAACAAAAGAATCCTCTCGGAGCTC
>CAVBDE010000091.1:0-4171 GCA_963594055.1 Anaerovoracaceae bacterium
ATCCCGAGATCCGCCGCGCCGCCGAAGGCCTGGTGAAGGTCGACCAGGACTGGCTCTGCAGATTTTTCAAATAAGGTTGATTGTCAGGACTGTTTCAGAGTTTCTCCGTGAGCATGCTGTAAAGGGAGAAGAGTCGGGAGACTATGTCCGGCTCGGCGATGTCCGGAGGGAAGCCGTATGCCTCGAGGACCGCCTTGTCGTTCGCCCGGTGGGCGCGGCGGAGGTCCTGCGGCATCAGGGCGCTGTCGTAGAGGTCTGCGAGGCTGCAGTCAGGGTGGGCCGCTCTCGCGTCCATGATTCCCTGCGCCGTCTGCGCGATTCTCTCTATCTTCTCCGCGCTTACAGCCGGATATCCTTCAGGAATGTCCGTGCCCTCCATCGGCCACGGGAAGTTGTTGTAAACTATGTCTTTAGAGTAACGGTAATCGGACTTCAGTCTCCCGCAGACAGCTCTCATCCACGCCATGTGGACGGAGGATTCCAGGATGCCGAAATGGTAGAGGGTGGCGGAAGGAAGGAGGAGTGTGGCATTTGATGCCAGATTATCTTCTGTAAGGAACCCCATAGGGGCGTATTGCCTTTTTTCAGAGGAAGTACTTGGAACGAGGATATAGTTTCCCTTCGGCATATTTTCCACGTGGAATCTTGTCGGCGTGTCCGCCAGCTTGACTGTGCCGGGGCTCGGGCTGGCCAGACGGTAGTCCCTGACCGCCTGCACCCTCTTGAGGCACTGTGGCATGGAACGGAGTTCCGCAGGGCTGCAGTCTCCGAGCCACAGGCAGTAGCGGCATTTTCCGTTTATGAACTCCTGTGAGCCCCACCACGGACGGAAGTATTCGCGGGACCGCGGCTCTTTCGCTATGAACGCCTCCATCTCCTCTTCGGTGAACAGGTAGTTGCCTCCGTCGATGGGTTTGTTGCCGATGCCGATTTCCGGGACCGGGCACAGAGGCTTGCTGCGGCTGTCGATGGCGATGTCCGGAGCGTCGATGAGATAGCCGTTGATGTTCCCGGCCACGGTGAAGTCCTCCGGAGAATTGTAGATTATTCTCTTGGCCCGGTTTTCCGTCCTGCTGAATCCCACTATGACGCAGTGGACGTGGGCCTTGATGTTCGCTTCGCTGTCCCAGCGGAAGGTCCTCCAGGCGAAGTCGATATGTATCCCGCTGTCCATAAGCGGCTTCCATAGGTCTGCCACCTGGGTGCCCTGGGTGACGGAATTGGTGGATACGAGGGCGCAGCGGATCGGGTAAGACGCGATGTAGTCCGCGGCTTTCTTGTACCAGCAGCAGACGTAGTCCAGATCTCCGACCCCGTGCCATTTGGCCCCGAAGGTGTCAATGACATCGTCTTTCTGCGATTTGTCCATAATTCGGGCCCCGACGAACGGCGGATTGCCCATAATGTAAGTCAGCCGGGAGGCCGGGACAACTTCGTTCCAGTCGATGCGCAGGGCATTGCCTTCACGGATATTCGTGTAGGCCTTCAGCGGAAGCGGATTGATGTTGAAGCCGACGATCTCGTCAGTTTCCTGCAACATCTGGGTTTCAGCTATCCAGAGGGCGGTCTGTGCTACCGAACATGCGAAATCGTTTATCTCTATGCCGTAGAACTGATTGATGTTGACCTGTATGGGTTCTTCAAGATCTCCGATGACCCTGATGTCCCCATAGAAGATCCGCAGCGCTTCGTTTTCCAGCCGCCGCAGACAGGTGTAGGATTCCGTGAGGAAATTGCCGCTGCCGCAGGCCGGGTCGAAGAACCGCAGGCCGGCTAGCTTGGCCTGGAATGCCCGGGCCTTTTCGCGGCGGGTGCGGATGACACCGGTCGCCTTGACGGCGTCCAGTTCCGCCTTCAGGGCGTCGAGGAACAGCGGGTCGATGACCTTGTGGATGTTCTCTATGCTGGTGTAGTGCATTCCGCCGGCACGGCGTGTCTGAGGGTTCAGAGTGGCCTCGAACAAGGCTCCGAATATGGTCGGGGAGATCTGGCTCCAGTTGAAGCCGTCGGAGGCCCTCTGGAGAATCAGGTCGCGGATCTCATCGTCGATGCGCGGGATCTCGATCTCGCCGGCGAACATCCCTCCGCTGACATACGGGAAAGCGGCGAGCCCGTCCTCCATATACGGGTCACGGTCTTCCGGCCTGGTGTCCAGGGTGTTGAACAGGTCTATCAGGGCTTTGCGGAAGTCCCTGGCCGGGAACTGTTGCATGTAGTCGTGGAACATGTCCTTGCGGCCGAATATGCCGGCGTCCTCGGCGTAGAGGCAGAACACAAGTCTGACACAGAGCTTGTTGAGAGCCTTCTGGCTTTCCGGGCTGTCAGGATTTTTGTATTGAGCGAGGAGCTTGTCGTAGAGGATGCCCACTATATCGCCGGCCTGTTTGCTGATCTCCAGTTCCTTCTTCAGATGTGTGCTCTCTTCGCTGACCAGGAAGGACAGTCGGTTGTATTCATTCTCAAGGTCCTGGAGCAGAATGATTTCCGCAGGGTCGTTCGGGCGGTCCATGTCGTGGACTTCGAAGGTGGTGAAGTTGCAGACGACGATCCATCTCGGAACCATGGAAACCGGAAGTCCGGCGGCGTATCTTCGTGCCTGTTGGAAGGGAGTGAGTTCGTCTCCGTCGCTCTGGCGGGACTTGGCGGAGAGGTTTACGTTCGCACTCTTCTGTTCGATAAGCACGCGTGTGGACTGGATGTAGGCGTCGATGAAGTCGGAGCCTTTTTCCTTGGTGATGGTCTTCACCGGGAGCTCGAACTTTATCATTCCGGTCGGGTCGTCTATTCCGAAGACGTTGTGGAGCAGGGAGATCCAGAAACTCTGGGTCTCGCCTTTCTCGTAGCCTTTTCCCGCCCACTGCGCCGCGAAGGCCTTCGCCGCCTGTTTTCTGCTGTCCTGTGCCATAGTGTTATCGATTGATTCCATAAAGATAAGAACTTTTAACGATAACGAGCGGCCTCACCTATGAATTCACCGTCTACGGGAAGGTCTGACAGAGATCTTTAGTTAAAAGAACAATGCCGCCCGTAGGAAACATCCAGATTATTCCTATATTTGCATTGGTAAATCATTGATACAAAGCATATTTGTAATGATTTACCTTACATTGTCACTAGTGACTTTACAAAATATGATAAACTATGGGGAACAAAGATTTTTCAAAGAACTCTACTGCGTCCAGGACGTACGTAGACTTGACGATGGATTCTGGTTTTAAAGCGGTCTATGCCGATAAATCCAATAAGAGATGTCTGATCGATCTCATCAACTGCATTCTCCCGGATGATGTGCACGTTAAGGACATTATCTCCTATCTGGACAAAGAACACGATCCGGACATTGCCGCGGCAAAAAGACCTTTCTGGATCTTGTGTGCAAAGGGGAAGACGGCAGCATATTTTCTGTAGAAGTACAGAATGGGGAAGAAGATTATTTCTTTCAGAGATGCGTGTACTACGCAAGTGAGCATTACTACCGCGAACTGGAAAGCGGACGCCCTTATTCAGAACTGCGTCCGGTCTATATGATAGCGATTGCCAACTACAATTACCGGCACACTGATGAAAGTCTTTGGGGAACAGATAATTTCATAGCGCATTACAGAATGATTGAACAGAGAACGGGAGAATTTGCGCCATCGACAATTTTTGTTAATTTCGCAGAAATTGCGCGTTTCAACAAGCCTCTAGAAGACTGTAAAAGCGAAAAGGACCTGCTGTTCTACTGGTTTCTGAACAGCTGGCGTTTTGAAAAGGACTCGCTTCCCAAAATCATCGGTGACTGCGCAGTCCTTCAAGACCTCGCCAGAGCTTGTGAGATCGCCGCGTTTGATACAAAAAAACGAACACTTTACGATAGATCTGTTATGCACGAACGGGACATAATCGCACGCGAAGACTTTCGTGAAAAGAAAGGCCGTGAGGAAGGCAAGTTAATAGGTAAACAGGAAACCGCCAGAAATATGCTGGCCAAGGGCTTCGACAAAGCCCTTATCGCGGAACTTACCGGTCTGTCATTGGAGGAGATTGGTCAGGCGGACGAAGTCGTCGACTGACAGTTTCTCAGCGCGAAGATCAAAGATGGGATCGGTCGTGTCCATTCCATCCGGCAGCAATGGCTTGAGCGCGTTGCGAAGGGTCTTGCGGCGCTGGTTGAAGGCCGTCTTCACCA
>CAVBDE010000092.1:0-4055 GCA_963594055.1 Anaerovoracaceae bacterium
TACCACCTGCTGCTTCCGCTGAAACTCGACTGGCTTCCGCTTTACGGCAGTCAGGAGTCTCTCCGTGCGGGTCAGAGGGTGGAAGTGAATTTCAGCGGGAAGGATTACACTGCCGTGGTCATCTCGGAATATCACGGCTCCGCGGCTCCGGACTACCGTGTGCTGGAGATCAGCGGCACCTGCCCGGAGACCGTGGCGGACATCACGCCTGAGGAACTCAGGCTCTGGAAATTCATCTCTTCATATTATCTGTGCACTCTGGGAGAGGTCTATGCCGCCGCTTATCCCGGATATAGAATCGCCAGTGAGAAGAAGCGCAGGAAAATCGCTCCCGCGCCGGCTGTGCGGGACTTTGACCGTCCTGAATCTCTTCGCGCAGGCAAGCCTGTCCTCTACAGGGGGAAGGACCGCGTGTCGTATTACATAGAGAGAATACGCGCTTCCCTGGATGCGGGATTCAGCGCGCTGGTGCTGGTCCCGGAACTGGAATACACTTTCATACTTCAGGATGCCCTCAAGGCCGAATTCGAGGACAGGGTGTTCCTGTATGACAGCCTCATAACCCCCGCAAAGAAGAGGAACCTCGCGGATGATCTCCGCAGGGCGGACAAGCCTGTGGTGGTAATCGGTACCAAAAGCGCGCTTTTCCTTCCGTTCAGAAAGCTGGGCCTTATCGTGGTGGACGAGGAGCAGGATGCATCCCACAAGCAGTCTGAACCGGCTCCGCGCTACAATGCCCGAGACGTGGCCGTGGTCCTGTGCAGTATCCATAACTGCCAGGTGATACTTGGCACGTTCACTCCGTCTCTTGAGAGCCTTTATAACTGTCGGGCAGGCAAATACATCCTGGTGGACGGCGGGTCTGCCCCTTCCTGCAGGGTCGAGGTGGTGAATATCGCCGCAGAGAGAAGAAAGCGCGGAATGGAAGGGGACTTTTCGAAAAAGCTGACTCTTCGCTTCGGAAAACTTGGCGGGATGCTCACCATCATACGTTCATATACAAGCGAGCAGGCGGTTCTGGACTTTTTTCAGACCCGTTTCCCGGGGCTTGACCCGCAGATACTTACGGCTCAGGGCGCCAAATATCTGACCGGCACGGGGGCCCTCGTAGCTGTTCTCAATGCGGATACCTTCTTCGACAGGGATGATTTCAGGGCGGATGAGAAGGCGCTGCAGAATCTCAGAAACCTCGCGCTGCATACGGAACGTCTTTTCATCCAGTGCACGCACAGCGACCATCCGGTCTATCAAGCCATAATGAACATCGATTTCGAGGATGAACTTCTCTCGGAACGAAAGGCCTTCCGTATGCCTCCATACACCCGTCTGGTGGATATAAAGGACAGGAAGACAGGCCAGCTGGTGGAAAGGAAGGTTCTGGAGAGGGATTCCTCCCTGGAAGAGAACAAGAAAAAGATAGCGCTTCAGTACGGCGCCCTGTACATTATAGACGTCGACCCGCTATAACAAACTTCTGCTTTCCTATGGTCAGTCCGAAGATGTGGAAGTGAGCGCCGTCTTCGGCGATTCCGCTCCTGCAGCCCAGCAGACCGGAAAGTTCTTCGCTTTTCAGATGCAGCCCTCTGGCGCTGACTTCGGCCACCGGGTATTTCCGGCCAAATTCCTTTAATGCCGATTTATTCAGCGGTGCTGATTCGATTATCCGGAATTTCTTGACATAGGCGTCAAGTTCCCCTTCACTTTGCCCGGAATCAGAGACATAGAGATGGCAGTCCCTGCCGGCCTTTTTCGCCTCATAAATGTGGCAGATGGCATCCTGACAGCCGGATTTCAGCAGAACTGCGCCCGGCTCGACAAGGACTTTGCCCTCCAGCGGCTCGTCAGGCGACAGAAACCGCGCATCCTTTGCGATCCCGTCCAGGGATTTTATGTTCTGCATCCCGGCATCGGCGATGTAAAGCTGCGGGAGCGATACCGGGTTTGCGCTCAGCATCACCAGAAGCTCCTTAACCTCTCCGTTCAGACCGATTACCCCGATGCTTCTTACCGGGTAGTCTTCCAGAAGGGACAGTCTGCCTCGCAGCATCGTGATGTCGGCCATGGGGGAGTATTTGAGCAGAAGATATGGGCTGGCCTTCGCGATATGCGGGATGAGCGCTGTCATATCAGGACTGCAATCCTCTATCAGAAAGACTTTCCGTCCGCTTTCGGAACGTCTGGCGGGGTCGGCATAGATGCAGTCCACCTGTCCCAGGGATTCGATCAGGTCCGGGCCGGATTCCGCCGCACGGCATTCGATGTTAAGGGCTTTTCCTTCGCGCGCGCTGAGGGTTTCGAAGTTCTGACGGGCCAATTGGCACAGGTCTTCACTGCGTTCGAAGTAGAGCACGCGCCTGAAGACGTGGCTCAGAGCCCAGCTGTCCGCACCCAGGCCTCCGGTCAGGTCGGCTACAGTCCCGCGCGAGGGCAGAACGCCTTCCAGCAGACGGGCCTTGAAAGAGGCGGTCTGCGAGGATGAGCACTGCTCCAGGGGAAGGCTCTGCGGAACGAGAAGCCCGTCGCAGCCGGCCCAGTCGGGCAGCTTGGCAGTCATCTTTCTGAGCCTGAGGTCCTGCTCCCTGGCGAGCAGATCTGAAAAGCTGGTTTTCTTCTTTTGGGCCATATCGCGTGCAAAATTGCGAAAAAATCCTCATAGTAATGATGAAAGATTTGCTAAATTTGTGTCTGTCTATGATAACACTGTTGATCAGCATCGCGGCCCTTCTGCTGGGCTATTTTCTTTACGGAAGGTTCGTGGAGAAGATCTTCGGACCGGATGACAGGCTTACTCCGGCCCATTCGAAGGCCGACGGAGTGGACTATGTGGTTCTTCCTTCGTGGAAAGCCTTTATGATTCAGTTCCTTAACATCGCAGGAACGGGGCCTATATTCGGAGCCATTCTGGGCGCCAGGTTCGGACCTTCGTGCTATCTGTGGATAGTTCTTGGATGCATTTTCGGCGGGGCGGTTCATGACTACTTCACGGGAATGCTGTCGATGCGAAGCGGGGGAGCGAGTATCCCCGAGCTGGTGGGAGAGCATATTGGCCAGAAAGTAAAGCCTTTTGCGACAGGTTTTTCCGTGCTGATGCTGTTCCTGGTGGGCGCTGTGTTCGTGTACAGCCCGGCGCTTATCATAGGCGATCTGACTTCGAAGACGTTTGACACCACCTTCATCTGGGTGGCTGTGATACTGGTTTATTACATAATCGCCACGTTCCTTCCCATTGACAAGATTATCGGGCGCATATATCCAGTGTTCGCGGTGGCGCTTCTGTTTATGGCGGTGTCGCTGTTCGTGTGCCTGGTGGTCAAGTGGCCGTCCGACCTGCCTGAACTTTGGGACGGTCTGGAGAACAGGAATCCGTCCGGCGGAAGGCTGTTCCCGGCACTTTTCATCACCATAGCCTGCGGGGCGGTGAGCGGATTCCACGCCACCCAGTCTCCGCTTATGGCGCGCTGTGTGGACAAGGAAAGGCTTGGCAGGCCGGTATTTTATGGAGCGATGATTACCGAAGGGCTGGTGGCTCTCATCTGGGCCGCCGTGTCTTCGTATTTCTTCTTCTGCGGGGGCAATGTGGAGATGGGCGCAGAGAACGTTACCGCGGCTCCCCAGGTGGTTACGATCGTGAGCAGGCATTGGCTCGGGGCCATAGGCGGACTGCTCGCCATACTGGGCGTGGTGGCCGCTCCGATCACGAGCGGAGATACCGCGCTTCGAAGCGTGCGGCTTATCGTGGCGGAGGCGTTCCATCTGGATCAGGGTCCGGTGAAGAACAGGCTCGCCATCAGCATCCCCATTTTCCTGGTGACCGGCACGCTCCTGTGGTTCAATGTGTCGGATGCCGACGGATTCGACAAGATCTGGCGGTATTTCGGTTGGGCGAACCAGACACTCGCGGCGCTGACGCTCTGGATGATAACCGCTTGGCTTTCAAAGAACAGGGGTAAGTTCAGCTATCTGCTGACCCTTTTCCCGGCAGCGTTCATGACCTCGGTCACCACGACCTACATCTTCGTGGCGAAGATAGGCCTGAACGTGCCGGAACAGTTCAT
>CAVBDE010000093.1:0-3720 GCA_963594055.1 Anaerovoracaceae bacterium
CGGTTAACGACTTCCCTCCTATCCGCGTGTTCGGAACGGTCGGCTTCATCATAAGCATGCTCACCACGAACTTCCTGACCATCAAGGGCGTGCATATGCAGGACTCATACACCCAGCTCATCTCTTCAGGCATCATCTCCCTGGTTCTCTGCGCCTATGCGCTCACCATGCCGGAGTGCCCTACCAGGAAGGGAGAAAGCAAGAGTTTTGCGGACAGCCTCGGCCTCAAGGCCTTCACCCTGTTCAAAGACAGGCAGTTCGCCATTTTCTTCATATTCTCCATGCTGCTCGGCGCATCCCTTCAGATCACCAACGGTTATGCCAATACCTTCCTGGGCTCCTTCGCCGAAAACCCCGCATACGCGGATACCTTCGCGGTAAAGAACTCCAACGCCCTGATTTCGCTCTCACAGCTGTCAGAGACCCTCTGCATCCTTCTCATACCGTTTTTCATGAAGAGATACGGCATCAAGAAAGTGATGCTCATCGCGATGTTCGCCTGGGTATTCCGCTTCGGATTCTTCGGGCTCGGGACCCCGAGCATGCCGGGAGTTATCCTCTTCATACTCAGCTGCGTGGTTTACGGTGTGGCCTTTGACTTCTTCAACATTTCAGGCTCACTCTACGTGAACGAGAACACTTCGAACGACATCCGTTCTTCAGCCCAGGGCCTGTTCATGCTTATGACCAACGGACTTGGCGCCACCATCGGAACGCTCGCAGCAGGTGCAGTGGTCGATGCGTGCGTTTACAACGCCGCCTCTCCGTCATGGAGCAAGGCCTGGTACATTTTCGCAGGCTACGCCTTCGCAGTGGGCGTCCTCTTCGCGCTCTGCTTCAAGGAGCCGAAAAAAGCGGACAAAGAAGCATAGCCTAATAACTGCTCCCATACGCGGCCTCGACGAGATAATTGTCGAGGCCTTTGTTGTATGTCCCTGCAGGCATATTGCCCACATCATACTGTCTGACGAAATGATAATAGCCCTGGCGTCCGTCACTGTAGCGCTTCATCTCGTTGGGAAGATAATTCCCGTATCCTTCCCTGTTGCAGACCATTTCCGTCACCCTGTCGGTCATCTGATAGAAATCGAATTCGAAAATCTCCCTGTGCTGCACCAGATAGGGCGCCGCATCCTGAATAAACGCTCGCGGCGTGTAGTCCTCTGAAGTGTCGAACCAGGAATTCTCGCTGGCCGTGGCAGGAATCTTCACCTTCGATATGCTGTTGTCATAGTGCGAACATATCATGATGAAAAAAGGAAGGTTGTCACTCCAGATGGAAGCATAGGCCTTGGTCGAATATTCGCAGAACGGCACCCAGGAGACGCCCAGTTTGGCGGGAGAAGAAGGATAAATGAAATCGTACTGGCATCCCACGCTCACGTAGAGCACCAGATCGAGCGTATAGTACCCGGTATAGGACTTTTTGGTATAAGGATTGGTCACCTCCCCCTTCAGGGCCAGTTGCCCGCACGCCGGAAATACGGTGGTGGACATCGCGGTGAAACTCAGGCTCCTCCCGCTCACGGATGCAGCCGAAGAATATATGTCCGACGATCCTGCCGTGAATGCCTCCTGGGGAGTGGCTGTCAGGTCCGAAGTGCTGTGCACAATGCTCCAGTTCACCAGATGCTCCGAAGGTCCCTTGCCCGGGAACGGAATGGCGGCGGTCAGGCTTCTCAGATTGCCGGGAGCCACCTGATAATTGTAAACGTCACCCAGATGTCCCTGCCCCGGAAAAGCCTTGACGCACTGCAGTCTGGCCACGGCACTGAGCGTGGATTTGTTAAGTTTGAAAGTCAGCTTGTATTCCGTCGCCTCGTCCAGTTCCTCCTTGCCATAAGCCTTGACTTCCTGCACGAATCCCGTCGATTCATAATAGTCATATCTCTTGTCTGCCACGGCATAGGCCGGGATAAACCAGGCCTTGCTGCCCGCATCGGAAGTGAAAGCAGGCATCCCGTACAGGGAATCAAAAGACGAATACGCCTTCGCCAGCGTCGTGACCCCGTTATAAGCCATCAGTTCGTCGGGCATACGGAAATGTTTCATACTCAGGAAAGTGCCGTCACTGTATGCCAATGATGCCGTAATGCTTGAATCGTAATACGTCCCAGAAGAAGTCACGCTGTAGCACCCGGCCTCCGTGATGAACCCGTCCCCCACTTTCAGTTCAGGCCTGTACGAGGCCGCCAGACTGAATGTCTTCTCCGCCTTGAAACATTTGACACCGATCTCCGCAGCCCCGCCATTCTCATCCTGCCTGTGAATATACAGCGTGCGGGAAGACGGATTAAGACAGAACAAGTCGCCAGAAGTCCGGTCATACTGCGTCTGCCAGTCAGAAATCGATCCGTCGTCCAGATTCCAGGAAACTCCGCCCGCATCCACGATCACCTCCTTGCCTTCCACCTCATCAAACGTTATGTAACCGTACTCCGCGGCACACTGCGGTATATGGGCCGTGTAGGAAGTGAATTCCACAGGACGGTATGACAGGCCCAGCTTCATCTCGCCGGACTGCTTCCCGTCCCAGGATTCCACCTTCACGGTGGCCTCCGGCAGGGTTATCCCGCCGAAAAGGGACCTCGCATACAGTTTTCCCCCGCCGGTCTTGAGCTCCAGACTGCCGTCTATCTGCTCATCTGCGACCTGGGCATAAAAGGTCATATCGGACGGGGTCACCTGCAGCGGAAGCTCAGTCCACCCGTCCTCCTCGTATATATACTGGAATGACTGGGAGAACTTGAGCGTTCTCGAATCCGACAGACCTTCCAGGGCGGATTTCCAGCTGCTTCTGAGCGTTCCGTCATCGGACAGGGTGAGACCTACTTGGACATTGGTGTTCCGCACCACATTGAAATCCGTCACGTTGTCGCTGCCCAGATACAGTCTGAGTTTAAGATCCGCCTCTGCCCCGGACGTGGTCCAGTCCCCGGCAATCTCCATATAGGTGCACAGGCCGGCCTTCTCAGGAATGGAGTCCGGAGTCTTCTGCCACGGATCGGCATTGTCCGGCAGGAGCACGCCCTGACAGTTCTCCGGCACATAAAAGTCCACGCTCTCCCCCGCGTTCAGCCTGGAAAGATCCTCCGGACCGGCATAATCGCCGGGGCCAGTCACGGATGCCTGGCTCGCCCCGGAAAAAGGCGATATGGACGAGGCTGCCTGACATATCCGCACGGACTTGAACTGCACGTCACAATGTTCCAGCAGCGGCTCAATGCTGAGCGAATACTTGGATACCAGACGGGTCAGAGGCAATTCCAACGACCTGACACCAGCAGAAAGGTTCACGCTGCAGCCTTCCCTGAGGCACATGGGCAGAGTCCCGTCCGAATTGAAATTCCACGCACACGACACGTCACAAAGTTCCGACTCTTCGTGAGGTACCATAACTTCACCCACATTGGCCAATACATACACGGTATAATCCCTGCTGCGGTCAAGCGTGATCACCGCACTCGACCCTTCAGCATACACGCTGCCGTGCAGCACGCCGTCACAATAGGCATATATGTTCATGTCGGAAATCGCGGTTTCCTGAATGCTCGCGGCGCTTTTGGTGCCCTTTCCGAAGGCACGCACCTCCACCTCGACCATCTGAGGTTCGAGCTGTTCCAGTTTTTCGCAGGCACATGCAGCGCATGCCGCCAGGACTGCATAAAGCAACTTTTTCATAGTTCCACCTTTTCCCAATTCTGTACACTTACGCTGAAC
>CAVBDE010000094.1:0-3694 GCA_963594055.1 Anaerovoracaceae bacterium
TTATGAAAAAATCTTTTATCGCGCTTTGCGCAACAGTATTGGCCTTCGCCGCTTGCCAGAAAGAAGAGGTTAAGGTCGTTCCTGAACTCAAGGTTTCTTCGGAGACCGCGATTACAGTTGAAAAGGACGGCGGTATCTTTACCGTTGATTTCGAGTCTAACGTAGCCTGGACGGCTGCTGTCGATGTGGAGAAGGAAGTCGCTTATGTAAGTGCAGCTTCCGGCACTGCAGATGACAAGAAAGTCAAGGTTACCGTTACTCCTCTTACCGAGGACAACGCTTCACGTGTCATCACCCTTACCCTTACTCCTGAGAACGGAGAGGGCGTAAAGGTAGTCTTTACACAGAACGGACCTTATGTTGCTTACTTCAAGGTCAGCACATCTGAACTGACTTTCGGAAAGGAAGGCGGCAGCCAGTCATTCACCATCGACACCAACTGTGACAAGTCGAAGATCACCGTTGACGCTCCTACCGTAGGTACGATCCAGGTCAATGAGGCGTTCACCGAGGCTACATTCACCATGCCTGCCAATACGGCCTGGGCAGAAGTAAGCGACCGCGTTAAGTTCACCATCGAGGATATCCAGGACCCTGTCCTTGACGAAGACGGCAACGATACCGGCGAGACTGCAGCTCACGTTGAGCGAGTTTACGCTTATCAGGATGGCTGTGCTGAAGTTGCTTATTTTACAGAATTCACTGACGCTCTTGTAGAGGGAACAACCTATAACACCGCCCTGGCAGGAGATTATTTCCTCGTGGCTAATGGAACTGCTACCATCCACGCTTACGAGAAGGCTACCGGCAAATATGTACAGGCTATCCCTGCTGTAGGTGAAGTAACCGGACTTTGCAACGACGATGCCGGCAACATCATTCTTATGACCGGAGGCGCATATGGAGAAGATGCAGCTCCTATGGTAACATACTTAATCCCTGCCGCCACTCCATTTGACGCCAGCACTTATGTGGAAGGCTTCTCCTGCTACAATCAGTTCTACGGAATGGGTTATAACAATATCTGCGCAAACGGCAACGTGCTGAGCGGCGATGCCCTTATCGAGGTGTTCTCAGCTGCCGGCTCTTACAATGTATGCTTCGCTCTGAAGGACGGCAAGAGGTCTGATGATAATCAGTACACTGATTATGTAACGATCACCACCACATCTACTATCTGGGGCTCCAAGTGGGGTGTAGCAAGACATCTTTCAGCAGATATTGACGGTGGACTGTATTATGGCGGTTATGCAGATAATTATGAACTGTTCTACAATCCGTCTATGTCCAGCGCAAACTGGGTTGTTGGATGCGAAAGCGGCGGTTCTTGGGTTGACGGCATCGTTGCTATGGAATTTGCTGAGTTCAATGAGCACAAGTATCTCATTGCATACAGCTACAGCTTCTTCACAGGATATTCATCATATATCGATCTGTTCATTATTGATGAACCGTCTGCTCCTGAACTTCAGGCCAGATATCCTGTTCTGGGTGTTGAAGGAACAGGCAGCACCAGTGCGGACATTAACGTAGAGGTTGTCGACGGTAATCTTAATGTTTATATCGCTGACGGTACCCAGAAGGGTATTTTCAAGTGTGTATTTGCTCCGCTCAACTAATCTGACATTATAGTTATGTATGAGAGGGTGACCGGAAACGGTCGCCCTCTTTTTTGTGATATGGCTTAATCAGCGGTAACAGTGGACGGCAGTGTTGTCTTGCAGAATCTTCAATGAGTTCTTTATCCGCTCGCAGAAAATTTTTACATTTGCAGAAAGAACCGATACTTATGGCTAAGAAGACTCAAATACATTCTGCGGATTCAGTCACAGGATGTGACACCTCTCAAAAAAAGATATGTCCCATTGTAGTAGTAGAAAATAGAATCTTATCTATTCGGAACACGCAGGTCATTTTAGACCGGGATCTGGCTGAATTGTATGGGGTTGAGACCAGAGTGTTAAATCAAGCCGTAGCCAGGAATATAGAAAGATTTCCGGCGGAATTCCGTTTTCAGATAACTGCCAGGGAATTTGAAAACTTGAAATCACAATTTGTGATATCAAGTTGGGGTGGCGTCCGTAAATTGCCATTTGCATTTACAGAGCAAGGTGTCGCCATGCTATCAGCGCTTTTGAGAAGCCCGCAGGCAGTAACGACAAGTATTGCCATTATGAAGGCATTCGTCGCTATGCGCCGATATCTTGTTTCAAATGCCCAAATACTACATCGCCTGGACAGTCTTGATAGAAAGCAACTGGAGAATGAGCAGAATTTTGAGAAGGTATTTGCCAAGTTTGAAGAGAATGAGCCGGTTCGGCAGGGGATTTTCTTCGATGGTCAGACCTATGATGCATCAAGGACCTCGGCAAAAAATGGTTTGCAGTCACCTTAATGACGGAGTACACCGCCGATGAACTGCTACTCCGCCTGGAGTAATTAAATCGCTTAAGGTAGAGGAATAATTCCACTGGATGCCAGCGCTTATATTGTTCCGTAAATTGCGTATATTTGCGCGCAATGAACGAAGAACTGAAGGAATTAACTTCCAAAGAATATAAAGAAGGTTTCGTAACGGACATCGAGCAGGAATATGTGCCGAAAGGCCTTTCCGAGGAGATAATCCGTATGATTTCCGAGCGGAAGGGGGAGCCGTCCTGGCTTCTCGATTTCCGTCTGGACGCTTTCCGGCGCTGGCAGAAGATGACACCTCCCACCTGGGGGCATCTGCGTATCCCGGAGATTGATTTCCAGGACATCGTATATTATGCCGCGCCCAAAAGGCGCCCCGAGGGGTCAGGCGAGATAGACCCGAAGCTTACCCAGACTTTCGACAAGCTTGGCATTCCCATAAAGGAGAGGGAGTTCCTTTCCGGCAAGGGCTATTCGAATGTGGCCGTGGACGCCGTGTTCGATTCGGTGAGCGTGGCCACCACCTTCCGCAAGACTCTCGCGGAGAAGGGCATAATCTTCTGCTCGTTCTCCGAGGCCGTGCGGGACTATCCGGACCTGGTGCGCAAGTACCTGGCGAGCGTGGTGCCTGTGGGCGACAATTTCTATGCTGCCCTTAACAGCGCCGTGTTCTCCGACGGGTCGTTCTGCTATATCCCCAAGGGCGTAAAGTGCCCGATGGACCTTTCGAGCTATTTCCGCATCAACGCGAGCGGCACGGGCCAATTTGAACGTACTCTCATAGTGGCCGACGAGGGCTCGACCCTCAGCTATATGGAGGGCTGCACCGCTCCTCAGCGCGACGAGAACCAGCTGCACGCCGCAGTGGTGGAGATTATCGTGGAGGCCGGAGCGGACGTGCGTTACAGTACCGTGCAGAACTGGTATCCGGGCGACGAGAACGGCCGCGGCGGCATTCTCAACCTGGTCACCAAGCGCGGTATCTGCCGCGGTGAGGGCTCGCATCTGAGCTGGACGCAGGTGGAGACAGGCTCCGCCATCACATGGAAATACCCGTCCACCATACTCAAGGGCGACAACAGTTCGTCGGAATTCTACAGCGTGGCGCTCACGAACAATTACCAGATGGCCGACACCGGCACGAAGATGATACACCTGGGCCGGAACACGAAGAGCCGCATAGTGTCCAAGGGTATCAGCGCCGGGCACAGCGAGAACTCGTACCGAGGACTGGTGCAGATGGGCCGTGCCGCCGACGGGGCCCGCAACTATTCGCAGTGCG
>CAVBDE010000095.1:0-3694 GCA_963594055.1 Anaerovoracaceae bacterium
GTGAAATCCAGGATCGGCTTTATGCAGTGCTGGGTGAAGGTAGAGATTGAATCTCACAGAGTTTCAGGCGGTCACCATTATCTTAACCTCATAGAAAAACGGAGGGACGGGCAGGTGGTCGCGAAGGCTTCGGCACGCATCTGGAGGAGCAACGAGCGCATCGTGACGGACTTCACCGGGGCCACCGGCCAGTCTCTGGATGCGGGCCTGTCCATAACCGTGAACGCTTCCGTAGATTATCATCCCGTCTATGGACTGACACTTGTCATTAACGAAATCGATACCAGCTGTGCACTCGGCGAGAGGGAACTCGAACGTCGCCGTACTTTGGAGCGGCTCGTGAGGGAAGGTCTGGTCGATAGCCAGAAGGAGCTGGCCCTGCCTTTCCTGCCGTTCGACCTGGCCGTCATCTCTTCCGACGGGGCTGCGGGCTACGGGGATTTCTGCCGGCATCTGGAGCTGAACCAGTACGGATTCGTGTTCACGCACACGCTGTTCCCGGCTCTGATGCAGGGCGAGGGTGCCAGCGCGTCCATCCGTGCGGCGCTCGAGCAGGTCAGTTCTTCGGGCCAATACTCGCTCGCGGTGATTCTGCGCGGCGGCGGTGCGGATTCGGACCTTTTCTGCTATGATGACTATGATCTCTGTGCGGCCATTGCCAATTGTGACATCCCCGTGCTGACGGCAGTGGGGCACGAAAGGGACTTCCATATCGCCGATATGGTGGCCAATGCGCATTTCAAGACGCCTACCGCGGTCGCGGGCTTTCTTATCGACTGGGTGGCCGGAGTGGAGGAGGAGATGCTCCGGTGTGCGGACAACATCAGGTTCGCATTGGCATCGGGAATATCGAAGATGGAGAGCGAAGTGGATCTGCTCGCGGCATCGATCGCGGCTTCGAACCCGCTGAACATCCTCTCTCAGGGTTATGTGTTGGCATCGGACGCTTCGGGAAAGGTTCTGAAAAGCGCCGCCGCAGGAAAGGTCGGGGATGATTTCTCGCTCAGGTTCAGGGACGGCAGGTGGGATTGCAGGATAGAAAAGACAGATATATGAATCAGCAGGATTATAAACGTAACATCGAGCGTCTCAAGGAGATAGAGGCTCAGGTAAAGGATCCGTCCTTCAGCGTGGACAGGATAGAGGCGCTTCTGACGGAAAGCGCAGCCATAGTGAAGGACTGCAGGGAATACACCCGCGGACTTCGCGAGAAACTTGGATAAAAAAAGCCGGCTGGAATTCCAGTCGGCTTTTTAATCGGTATGTCGTCAGAAATTACCTGATGACGTTCCTGTGAAGCTTGCCATTGGCTTTGATGCCGCGAACTTTGTCGTTCTTGGCGTTGACAATGATCTTGTCGGCAGATACTGATGCCGCAGTGGCTTCTTCTACGCGTGTAGGGATGGACTTCTCGTCGAAGAGATATACGGAATTTGCATAATCTGTCTCCTCTCCGTCTTCATCGCAGATCAGACATTGAATGAAGATCCGGTCGTCAGCCACTTCGGACTCGTTGGTGAGTTTGAGGGTATTCTTGTCATCTGACAGGGTGAAGTCGACAGAATTGACTTTGCCCTCTTCATCATACCACCATCCTGCGGTAAAGGCCATCCAGCAATAGCCGAGTTTGCCAAAGTCCCATACGCCGCCCAGTGAGCCATATTGATTATTTATGAGGGAGAGGGTTTTTGATGTTTCATCATAATCGGCACCGAATGTGTCCACGTAGTCACCGCTGACCGGGGAGAAGTCATCGCCTGGGAAGTAGAAACAGTATGTTTCGTTGATGTATTCCTGTTCTACGACCATGGTGACGGTATCGCGGACTTCTGTGGTGAATTTGCCTTCATCATCCATTTCGCTCTTAAAATAGTCGATGAGATCTATGGAATATGTGCCGATGAAGTCAAGGTATGCCTCGTCTGCGGCAGGAGCTGCATCAGTGGTGAAATTGAATGTGAATCCGGAAGTGGTGGCTTCGAACTTCGACGATTTTTTGACACCGAATGCTATGAGGACATATTCTGTTTCTGATTCGAGGCTGCCAATGCTTACGATCTGTGTTCCGGTGTAGCAGACATCGTCTATGCCGTATTTTGAATAATAGGAGTTCAGGTAGCTGATACACTGGCTAACCACTTCATCTGCACCGTATTTCTCGAAATTGGATACGGAAAGGCAGGTGTAGGTCCAGTAACTCTCTGAAGAACCTCCGTCCGGTGTAACCTTGATGTCAGCATCGATGTAGGAGTGTTCTTCGGTCTCGTTGCTGAAAGAGAAGGTGAGGCCTTTCTGCTGGGTTACGTTGATGACAATAGGGTCAATGTCAATGTCTTCATCGGCAGCGACCAGGGTGATGATGGCGATGCGGTCTTCTGAAACCGGGTTTGTGGCGGCCTTGACTCTGACTTTGGTGGTGGTCAGGCTTGATGTCTCGCCGCTGCCCGGGGTTATGGTGAGCCAGTCCACATCGCAGTTTGCGGTCCACGAAATGTCTGTCTTGAGGGTGAACTGTTTCAGGCCTCCGTCTGCCGTGAAGGCAAGGCTGTTTTCATCCAGGCCGGAAATCTCAAATGTGGTTGCAACTTCCACCTCGGAAGGGTTGCATCCTGCCAGGCATCCAAGCACAGCGATGCCCGCGAAAAGAAATGATCTGATTTTCATCTGTATTAAATTTGTTGTTTTACTGGTAGGTAACACACCTTAAGTGAATCATAGTATTGATGTTCAGGTAAGTAGGCTACAACTAACTAATTTTGTACCGTCAAAGGTAACAATTTATAATAAAAAAGTGAAACAATTTCGGCAGAAATTACAGCTCGTCCTCGGCGTAGAGGTACGGAAGAAGGGGAGTGTCGTACTCGAAATAGTCTTCTTCGCAGAAGAATCTTTTGAGTTCGGCCTGCGCGCTCTCGAGACTGTCCGAAGCGTGGATTATGTTCTCCTGATGGCTCATGCAGTAGTCGCCCCTGACCGTTCCCGGCAGCGCCTTCCTGCCGTTCGTGCTTCCCGTCATCTCGCGTACCACGCTTACGGCGTCAATCCCCTCGAGACATACCAGGATGACCGGGGCCGCCATCATCGACGACTCTATAATATGGTAGAACGGCTTCTGCGTCAGATGTGAATAGTGCTCGGCGCACTTTTCTTTCGTGAACCGGTACATCTTCAGCGCCACGATCTTGAGTCCCTTGCGCTCGAACCGGCCAAGGATATCTCCCGCGAGCCCTCTCTGGAGAGCACACGGCTTTATGATGACGAGTGTCCTTTCCATCTACTGATTCAGAAGATTCTTGACTATGCCCGAGATTGTGCGGCCTTCTGCCAGACCTGCCAGCTCCTTGGTGGCCACGCCCATCACCTTGCCCATATCGGACGGCTTGGATGCGCCGGTGCGTGCTATGATCTCGCGTACCTTCGCTTCCACCTCAGCCTCGCTGAGCTGCTTCGGGAGATAGGTGTCGAGCACTGCCGCTTCGGCTATCTCGTTGTCTGCCAATTCCTGCCTGCCGGCGGCAGTGTACTGCTCGGCGGCTTCCTTTCTCTGCTTGGCAAGTTTCTGTATGAGTTTGACTATGTCGCCGTCCGTCAGTTCCCTGCTTCCGCCTTCGGATGTCTTGGCCAGCAGGATAGCTGACTTGATGGAACGTACTGCGTTGAGACGGACAGTGTCCTTCTCCTTCATCGCAGCCAT
>CAVBDE010000096.1:0-3560 GCA_963594055.1 Anaerovoracaceae bacterium
CCCGACATCGTGGAGTGGGAAGGATAACCGGTCAGAACCGAAATTCTTTATTACTACATATTTATTAACTCATTAATTTTTAGCTAAATGAAAATGAACAATCTCAAACCTTACATCCCGCCGCGCGTTGAAGTGGTGGATGTTGAAATCGAAAACTCCGTACTTGCAAGCAGCAACTTCAGTACCCAGAATCTTAACGAAGAAGACGTGGATATGTAAAAAGGAGAAGTTATGAAAAAGATCAACAACGCAATCATCGTTATTTCAGTTCTCGCCGGATTTTCCGGCTGTGCCAAGGAGCAGTCCGGAATGTCGGAAACTCCTGTAGCAGAGAGAACTTTGATCGAACTGACCCTTTCGGCCAGACAGGAGGCCTCCCAGGCCCCATCCAAGGCTTCGGTCAATCCGGATAACAGCAAGGTCATCCTCTGGACCAAAGGTGACAGGCTCTGCGTGTTCGACGCTGACAGAACCAACTGTGAATTTACTTTGGACGAGACCGATGCAGGCAAGTCCAGCGGCAAATTCAGCGGTACCGTCACCAAGACCTCAACTTCCGGTTACACAGCCCTCTATCCGTATCAGAGCGGCGCCAGTTATGACGGCGCCAGGATAAGCGGGGTAGTGCTTAAAAGTGAGCAGAAGGCCGTCAAGGGCAGCTTCGATCCCGAGGCCGCGCTGATGTGCGGACAGAGCACGGCTGCAGGAGGGGATCTCGTCTTCAGGAACATCGCGGGCTTTATCAAGTTCACGACCGATTTCGAGTGTAAAAAGGTCACCCTGGTAAGCAACAACACCTCTGACAAGATCGCAGGTACCGCCACTGTCACCGTCGGCGATACGCCGGCAGTGTCAGTTGCGGGCGGAGCGTCGAACGAGATTTCTCTCGTGGCCGAGTCCGGTACCATCGCGGCAGGTACCTATTATTTCGCTGTTCTGCCGGGAACTCTTTCCAACGGCTTCAGGCTCGTTTTCACGATGACTGACGGTACGCAGAGATACAAAAGCACCGTCAGTTCGTGGGATATCAAGAGCAATGACGTCAAGAACATCAAGACGACCATTTTGACTTCCGCTCTGAAGACGGATCTTTCCGCACCGGGGACTGCCAACTGCTACCTTATTAAGGAAGCGGGCAACTATGCGTTCCGTCCGGTTCAGGGCAACACCTCTACATCGGTGGGCAGGGTTCAGGTAGTGGAAGTTCTCTGGGAATCTTTCGGCACGGCCACGGCTCCGTCCAAGGGGGCTCTCATATCTTCCGTAACCTACAGCGGGGGATATGTGGAGTTCTCGACACCGTCCACCTTCAAGGACGGCAACGCAGTCATCGCTGCCAAGGACGCGAGCGGGACTATCCTCTGGTCCTGGCATATCTGGTGCGCATCCGAAGGTTGGAATGAACAGACCTATTATAACGGTGCCGGCACTGTGATGGACCGCAACCTCGGTGCGACCTCGGCAACTCAGCGTGCGGCAGGTTCTTTGGGACTCTTCTACCAGTGGGGAAGAAAGGATCCGTTCCTGGGCTCGTCTTCTGTCAGCGGCAGCACCGTGGCGGCTTCGACAAATCCGTGGAGCAGGAGTTCCAATCAGATGACTCAGGAGACGGCGAGGAAGAACCCTGTCGCTTTCTATTACGGGACACAAAACTATATGCCTGACGACAGCTGGGCTTCGACCAAGACTGTCTATGATCCGTGTCCTGCGGGATGGAGGGTTCCTGACGGAGGAAGAACCGGAATCTGGGTGAAGGCGTTGGGCAGTACTTCAAGTACTTTCACCGGTTCGACTTATGGTTTGAATTTCGGCGGAAGATTTGGCGAAGCGTCCACCATCTGGTATCCGGCTGTGGGCTATCTTAATGCCTATGGTACATTGATGGATGTCGGCACCTACGGAGACTACTGGTCAGTTACCGTTTCGAGCGACAGCAATGATGCGTATTGTCTCGATATGGGTTCCGGTGGAGGTGTAGGCCTGTATAACGATCACGAGCGCAGCTGGGGAATGGCCGTCCGCTGCATGAAGATCTGATTTTAGTGGACAGGGCGGAGTCTTTTCTCCGCCCTGTCCGGTGAGCAGATCCATACGAAAAAAGAGAGTGACCGAAATGATCGTCACTCTCTTTTTGATTTGCAGATACCTGCCGCGGATTATTCTCCGATGCGGGCGGCGGCGTCCTTGTAGTACTTCTGGTTGACGAAGACGTCTTCCTTGTAAGGATTGATGTGACGCTTCCTGGCCTGGCAGATGATGTAGCCGAGAGCTATGATGTTCACGAGAAGTGCGAGAGCGCTTATGACGGTCATCATGGTAGGGTCGGCGTTCACGCTGGTGCCAGCCTCGATGCCGTTAAGCGTGCCGTCAGCGTAGAGCTTCGGCAGGGTGCACCATTTCGTGGCCATGGTTCCGTCCGGGAAGACTGCCTGGAAAAGCGGGAATACCTGGGCGAACATACACCAGATGGCGAGGGTGTTGGCACGGTTCATAATCCATCCGCCCCTGTTCCAGCAGAGGGCTGCGATGGTAGGAGCGAGCAGAAGGGCTACGCCGCAGTACCACGAGTGCGTAGGCAGACAGTTGTAGGTGTACGCGAAGTTCCAGATGTCGTAAACCACGATGTAAACCCAGGTCATGTCAGGCCAGAGCATATCCTTCTTGTCCTTTGACGAATAAACGCTCCACCAGGCCGTCATACAGAAGATGTTGAGAAGACCTGCGATACCGTTCATTACGTTGTGCCAGCCGCCGTAGAGCCATACCTTTTCAGGAGAGAGGTACCACGCGTACCAGCCTTTGATGGCGGTCTCGAAGTCCGATGCCACAGCGATAAGGATGTTGATGGCCACGATGATGAACGGGAACGGTTTGAACCATTTCTGCTTGCCGATGCCCCATCCGTACTTGATCATCATGAAGCCGATGCATCCGGTAAGGGCTGCGTAGAGCTTGGCATAATGGAACCAGCCGTTCATATAGACGTAAGTCTGGTTCTTGAGCGCCCATTCAGCTCCGGTGTGCGCACCTATCTGGATGGCTGCGAAGTAAACGGTAAGAGCTACCGGAATCACGAAGAACATCACGGCGCCGCCGAATTTGGTCCTTCTGGCAAATTCGTTCAGAAGGATAAGTCCCAGAAGGACTCCGAGCATGGCCAGCCACTGGTAGATGGCCATATCTCCATAAACGTGAAAAAACATAACTTAAACTGGTTTAGTTTTACTTTATCTGTAGATTCAACTACTTGACTTTTAATATATTTTGTATTGTTGCTTGCGAACCGGGTCAGTGCCTTCGGGACGATACGCGCTTCGCGCTATCCCTCCCACTTCGTGGGCCCCTCCCGTTCAGGAGCCAGCGGCGGCAAGCCGTCCCCGAAGGCACAGCCCGGTTCGCTCCATTTGCATTTTATTGTCCGTCCCGTCCATAATTTGGCCTCTAGGATGGACGGCAGCTTCCGATGTCTGACGGGGCAGAAACTTTTCGCAGCGTTTGCCCGTACAGGGTCGCGAAGCGACAGCGGAGAAAAGACTCTGCATCGTCAGACATTACCGGGC
>CAVBDE010000097.1:0-3546 GCA_963594055.1 Anaerovoracaceae bacterium
CTTCATCGAGATGTTCCACGTGCACAGGAACATCATCTTCTTCGACATCAACCCTCAGGTGCAGCAGCCCGGCGTGACCTTCGTCCAGGACAAGTGGGCCGCTCCGCAGATAGTGATAAACATCGCCGCGCACAGTTCCGATGACGCCATCGCGCTTTATAAGGAAAACGAAAAGCGCATAATCTCCGCCATCGAACAGGCCGAGCGGAACAGAATCGTGCGCAACGCCATAAAATACGAGAACAAGGAAGTGTCCGCGCGGATCTTCCCGGTGTTCGGCGGCTCGGTCAGAGTTCCTTCCGGGTATGAACTCCGCAAGCTCACAGGCGACTTCGCCTGGATAGAATACAGTACCCGCAACTACAGCGAGGGCATCTTCATCTACCGCTACCCTGCCGGCAAGGACGCGCTCAGTGGCCAGGCCATCATCGCACAGCGCGACAAGGCGCTCGAGGCCAATGTGCCCGGACCGGACGAAGGCTCGTATATGAAGACCGCCGACTACTGGACACCTACCACCGAATACATAAAGTACCGCGGAAGGGAATTTGCCCAGACCCACGGCCAATGGGATCTCGCAGGCGCCTATATGGGCGGACCGTTCGTATCGCACTGCTTCTATTCGCCTGACGGAAGCGAAATCATAGTGGCCGAGGCGTGGGTTTACGCCCCGAAGACCAACAAGAGACAGCACCTCAGAAAGGCGGAATCGCTGCTCTATACGTGGACCTGGGAAAAGGATTTGGAAGGGAAACAATAATTTTGCAGAATAAAAATTAATACGTATATTTGCAATCCTTTTGGTCGGTTCGTATAACGGCTAGTACTCAAGATTTTCATTCTTGCAATAGGAGTTCGATTCTCCTACCGACTACGAAAAAAATAAAAAAGTAAAAATATGGCAAACACAGCTTCAGCAGACAAAGCAGCTCGTCAGGGCGAGAGGCGCAGATTGCATAACAGGTATTATGCAAAAACAACCAGAAACGCGATTCGCGACATCAGAAACACTACAGACAAGAACGCAGCAGAGGCTGCAGCTCCTGCAGTTTTCGCCAAGATAGACAAGCTCGCAAAAATCGGCGTTATTCACAAGAATAAAGCCGCAAACCTTAAGAGCGGAATCCAGGTTTACATCAACAAACTCGGAAAATAATCCTACTCTTGAGATCAAACTTAACCCCGACCGAATTGGCCGGGGTTTTTGTTTTATTTCTTCTGACAGAAGCCTGAAAGCGGGCAGCCGCAGCAGCCCTTTTTCTTTTTGGACTTATGGGTGGCCACAGCGGCGATGACCACCGCCGCGCAGATGACGACAATTACTATGAAGGTAGCCAGATTCATCCTCTACAGGAAAATAAGATAGGTCAGCAGGGCTATAACCCAGGCGAAGACGCACTGGAACACCACCACGAAGATAGACCATTTGCTGCCAAGTTCCCTGCGGATGGCTGCGATGGCGGCCACGCAAGGCGTGTAAAGCAGGCAGAACACCATCATCGCTGCGGCTGAAGCCGTGGTAAGGACGGCATTGACATCCAGAAGTTCCATCGTGGACACCACGCTCTCCTTGGCCAGGAATCCTGACACCAGCGAAGTCACCACTCTCCAGTCGCCGAGCCCGAGAGGCGCGAAGACCGGCGCAATGAGACCGGACACCTTGGCCAGAATGCTCTGCGAGCAGTCAGACACGAGGTTCAGCCTGAAGTCAAACGACTGCAGGAACCAGATGACGATGGTGGCGAGGAATATCACCGTGAACGCCCTCTGGACGAAGTCCTTGGTCTTGTCCCAGAGAAGGTGTCCCACATTGCGGGCCTGCGGCAGACGGTAGGTCGGCATCTCCATCACGAAAGGCGATGCCTGGGTGCCGCGGTGGACCCATTTGCGCACGAGGGCGACCAGTATGCCGAGCGCTATGCCCAGCAGATACATCGATATCATCGCGAGTCCGGCGTGCCTGGGGAAGAACGCGGCGGCGAAGAATCCGTAGATGGCGATCTTGGCAGAACAGCTCATAAACGGCGTGAGCAGGATGGTTAGTTTTCTGTCGCGGGCACTTGGCAGGGTTCTCGCGGCCATCACGCCCGGCACAGAGCAGCCGAAAGAGATCAGCATCGGCACTATGCTGCGCCCGGAAAGACCGAGTTTTCGAAGGAACGAGTCGCTTACGAAGGCGATGCGGGCCATATAGCCGCTGTCTTCAAGCATCGACAGGAAGAAGAACAGCACTATGATGATAGGCACGAAACTGAGTACGCTTCCCACGCCTCCGAAAATGGCGTCCACCACGAGCGAACGGATAGGCTCGCTCACATTCCAGGCGATGAAAGCCCTGTTCACCAGCTCGCCAAGGGCTGTGATGCCCCTGTCCAGAAGATCCTGAAGCGGTGTTCCGATGACATCGAAAGTGAGCCAGAAGACCAGACCCAGTATGCAGATGAAGGCCGGAATGGCGGTGAACCGGCCGGTAAGTACCTTGTCTATCCTGTTCGAGCGTATGCGCTCACGGCTCTGGCGCGGCTTTACCACGCTCTGGCTGCAGAGCCTGTGGATGAAGGCGTAACGCATATCCGCCATGGCCGCATAGCGGTCAAGCCCGCGCTCCTTCTCCATCTGAGTGATTATCTCCTCGAGGATATGCCGCTCGCCGTCAGTGAGCTGAAGGGCTTTCAGGACCTCCTCGTCGCCTTCCACCAGACGGGATGCCGCGAAACGGAGCGGAATTCCGGCGCGAGCTGCGTGATCCTCCACCAGATGCATTATGCTGTGAAGGCAGCGGTGCACCGCCCCTCCGTGGTCCTCCGGAGAACAGAAGTCCTGGCGGGCCGGAGTTTCCTGATATGTCGCGATATGGATGGCGTGCTCCACCAGTTCGTCCACGCCCTCGCCCTTCGCGGCGCTGATCGGAACGACCGGAAGGCCAAGCTCCCTTTCCATGATGTTCACACGGATGGAGCCGCCGTTCCCTTCCAGCTCGTCCATCATATTGAGGGCCAATACGACAGGAACGTCAAGTTCCATAAGTTGCATCGTGAGGTAAAGGTGGCGTTCGATGTTATTCGCATCGGCGATGTCGATGATGGCTTTCGGCTTCTCCTTGAGCACGAAATCACGCGAAACGATCTCTTCCTGCGTGTAGGTGGACAGAGAATAGATGCCCGGAAGGTCGGTTACCAGGGTGCCGGGACGGTTGCGGATCTGCCCGTCCTTGCGGTCCACTGTCACACCGGGGAAATTCCCCACGTGCTGATTGGACCCGGTCAGCTGGTTGAAAAGCGTAGTCTTTCCGCTGTTCTGCTGACCGACGAGGGCAAATGTGAGGGCCTCGCCTTTCGGAAGCGGATGCGCGTGGTCTGGAGAATGGTATTTGCCTTCCTCACCGAATCCCGGATGGGAGTTGTCTCCGTGCACGGAGAGGTTGTATGCTATGTCAGGAGACTGCTCGCTGCCGGAATCCACGGCGTTCACCACCTTGACTTCCACCTGCTCGGCCTCCGAATTTCTGAGCGTCAAAGAATAGCCCTGGACCAGTATCTCCAGAGG
>CAVBDE010000098.1:0-3119 GCA_963594055.1 Anaerovoracaceae bacterium
AGATCTGATTACCAGTTGGTCCAGACATTGTCTGCCGTGATGAGGCAGGCTTTGATGTCAGGATGGGCGGCGAGGTATTCTTTCGCCGCATCTTCCCCGATTACCATAAAATATGTGGCCAGTGCATCGGCTTTGCCGGCCGATTCCGCGATGACCGTGGCGCTGAGAAGCGAGTGTGATACGGGATAGCCTGTGCGCGGGTCTATGGTGTGGGAGTATTTGCGCCCGTCCCTGATGTAGAATTTTCTGTAGTTGCCCGAGGTCACGACTCCCACGCTCTGTCCGTCCGTGTTCCAGGTCTGCCTGATGTCGGCTCCCGGGGTGTCGTTCCCGTCCACGGGGTTGTCAATTCCTATGGTCCAGCCCTTGCCGGACGGGCCGTTCCCTTTGCAGTAGATTTCACCCAGATCCACCAGATAATTCCGGCAGCCGTGGCTTTCCAGCAGTTCGGCCACCAGATCGCAGCTGAATCCCTGGGCTATGGCATTGAAGTTCAGCTGGGGGAGGGGGCTTTTTTCGGAAATCAGAAAGTCCGCGCTGCAGACGCTCCGGCCCGTAAGGGCATTGATGAGATCGGGCGACTTGAGCCGGGCGGTTCCGTAGGAAGAAAGGCACAGGCTCACTTCTCTGCCGGAAGGCATCTGTGAAGATTTGAATCCGAAGCCCCACATGTCATAGAGCGGTGCGAAGGCCGTGTCGAACGCTCCGCAGCTTTCTTCCCACATCCGGTAGGACATCTCGTAGATGCGTGCGAACATCGGGGAGAGGGTGACGGTGTCGCCGGCGTTGAATCTGCTCAGCAGCGACTTTTGGTTGTATCCGGACAGGGTGAAGTCTATCTCGCGCAGAAGACTGTCCACCTGCACCTGCAGGACTTCGGGGCGCACGTCGGCTCCGGTGTATTTTACGCTGTATGTTCCGCCCTGCGCATAGCCGCCCAGGCGGTAGAAGTTGCGGTCCGTGCAGCCTGCCAGAAGAAAAATTGCGAAAAAAATGTATGGTGAAACCGGAATCCTGTTCATGTCGGCAAAGTATTTGCACAAAAATAAGGGTTTTTTGCTCCAAAATGTGCATCTTTGTACGATTTAATGAATATACATATGAAGTTTTCGAAAGCGGTTATGGTGTTGGCCCTGGGAGGCATCCTGGTCAGTTCCTGTAAGGATGATGACGACAGCTCATCTACATATTATTCTTTGAGCGGAAGTCTGAGCGTGGGAGCCGAGATGCCGTCGTACGTGAATCCGGGCGACGTGTTCAACTTCGAGTCCAGCGGAGTGTCCCTTCCGGAATCCGAAACTGGCGAGGATGTGAAGCTTTATTTCACCTATAAGAATTCGGTTGACAATGTGAAGGATACCGTGTCCACATATACCGTGACCATTCCGGAAATGCTCGGTGAATATACCGTCACCGCCACAGCCGAGGCCAGCGGATATTACACGAAGACGGTCACCCAGACCACTACCGTGGTAAGTGCCAAGTCCCTTACGGGCTGCGACCGTTCATCCCTTTCGCAGGTTACGGACTCCAGGGACGGCAGACAGTACCGTCAGGTGACAGTGAACGGAAAATGGTGGTTTGCGGAGAATCTGGCCTATTACGAAAAGGATGCTGACGGAAATTATACTTTCGGAAGTTCCTACGAGGCCGTGAAGGCTACGGAGGACATTATGGGAGGATTTTACAGCTGGGAGGATGCCCGGACCGCCTGCCCTTCAGGCTGGAGGCTCCCTACTCTGGAAGAATGGAATGCGCTCGGCGACACTGCGGGCGACTTTATGTGCGATGCATATTTCAACGGCTCCCGTCTCTGGGAATTCTGGCCTGACGTGAAGGTTACGAACAGGCTGAACCTTTATCTTATGCCTTTCGGCTATGCCACGGTTGTGGACGGGGAATATACTTTCACGGGATTCAACGACTACGCGTTCTACTGGGTGAATGACGGCGGAAAGCCCAAATGCAAATACATTTATGTGGCCACTCCGAATGTGCTGAACTGGGAGGAGCCTTCCGAGACGGATTTCGCCGCCCAGATAAGGTGTGTCAAGGAATAGACGCGATGATGTGCAGGATGCCAAGCATCATCTCTGCCAGAAGATCGCTGAACGATATGAGTACCCTCGGATGAACTCCGAGGGTACTTAGTATTATGGCCACCACGCTCACGTTCATAAGGAGTTCGCACACCGGCAGGGTCAGCAGATTGGTCAGCAGGAAATACTTTGGAAGAGTCCCGAATCTGAGATAGACCAGAGGCGCCGTGAATATCTGGCAGCTCAGCGACAGCGAGAGGCTGTTCCATATCTTTCTGGACAGTCCCTTTCCTGCAGGCAGCCATGAACTCAGCCGCGGGTTCAGCGTGATTATCCCCATGCAGGCCAGGTAGGACAGCTGGAAGGAAAGCGTCCTGACGGATTCCGGGTGGAATGACAGCTGGACCATGGCTGCGAAAAGCAGCGGTCCCCCGGCGGGGGTCCTGCGGCCGGGAAGCATTTCCTTAAGGGACGTGATGCAGATGAAAAGGAACGCCCTGACAAGCGACGCTCCGGCTCCGGCTCCGAGCGTGTAGAGTCCGCTGGCCGCGATTACGATGCAGTTTCTGGTTACATTGGCCCGGGGACTGTGCCCCAGGAAGAACAGGCTCTTTTTAAGCATTCCGGAGAGTATGGCCAGGTGCAGGCCGGACAGGGCCAGGATGTGCGCCGCGCCGCTGTTTCTGAAGTCGGCCTGTATGCCGGCGGGAAGAAGTGTCCTGTCGCCGCACAGAAGCGCCTGCAGCAGGGCTGAGGTGTTGGCACCGGAAAAGGGGACTCCGCTCACGGCTCTCTTCAGGGCGCGGAAGAGTCTGTCCTGCAGCTCCGGAAAGAGGTTGATCCCGCACCCGAGCCGGCCGTTTATGGCGCACAGGGCCCCGCACAGGAAGAATATCGTGACGGGAACGGCGGCAGGCAGGCGCCTTCTGGCACAGAACAGGGTTAGCAGGGCCAGTATGAGAGCCGCACACAGGGCGCCGCAGGGCCAGAGGTCATTGGCCTTCAGGGGAAGGTAAGAGGTTATGAACACTCCGCAAACGAAGGGAAGCGAAGCAAAAAGAAGCAATTTGCTTTTCATAG
>CAVBDE010000099.1:0-3093 GCA_963594055.1 Anaerovoracaceae bacterium
TTACCGGATGGAGCATCGCATTGTACATCACATAGTTGGACATATGGTGATACCATCCTTCCGGAACTATCACATATTCGTGGGTACCGTTCGGGATGGTATTCTCAGGATAAGAATACACTATATCCTTCGGAAGCCAGCTCTCCACGGCGGACCCGCCCCAGTTGCAGGCGATTATGCCCACAGGCACGTCCAGCGCGGCATTGAGCATGGTGGCGAAGAACCATCCGGCAGCGGTGAATTCGCGGGCCGTGGCAGGATTGGTCTCGACCCAGCGGCCGCTTACATATTCCTGCACCTCGGGAGAAGCCGTCTTGGGAATCTTCACCTCACGGACCTTGTTACCGTACTGCGTGGAAGTAAGTATCGCCTCGACCGCCCCTTCTACAGGACAGCTGTGGAAACCCATCAGAGGCATCTCCATATTCGACTGCCCTCCGGCGAGCCAGACCTCCCCTATCAGCACATCACTGAGCGTCACCGAACCGTCCCGGTCTGAAATCACGACAGCCTGCGGCTCATAACTGCCCCCAGGAGTCCTGACGGCCAATTTCCACCGCCCGTCCGCTCCGGCCGTAACGGTGTACTTGTCTTTGGACCAGGATGTCTTTACGGTCACTTTTGAATTGGCGGCAGCCTCGCCCCAGAGATTGGCCTGCGTATTCTGCTGCAGGATGCAATGGTCACTGAGCTGCTCCGGAAGGCGGATTCTGGCTGATGCACTGACCGACAGCCCCATCATCGCCACGATTCCCGCCGTAATGGTTAAAGTTTTTAGTGTCATAATCTTATGGATTTATTTTTCGATAACGCTTCTGAGCCTTTCCGCCGCTTTCTCCCCAAGGCGGGATTTCACCTCTATGTGCTCGCGGATAGACTTTACAAATGAATTGGACTCGAAACCCGAGCCGCGCACCTGTTCGAAATCCTCCCTGCGCCTCTGCTCCCCGCCGTCAGCTCCGAAACTTGTCATCGCCGAAAGGCTGAACTCCTTGCGCGCGTCCTCATAGACCAGGTTGTCCAGCGCGACGACGGAACTTTTCCAGCGCCCGACCAGCGAAAGCATATCCTCTATGCCGGCCACTGAAAGGTCAAGGCCGTAATATTCACGGATTATCCTGTAGGCCCAGGTCCACTCGTAGTCGTAGTATTTGCGATGAATCTCTGCAAAGCCCTCCGTAATGCTGTCCACGGAGGACACCTCCCCGTTCTGGATTTTATCCATAAGAGCCTCCACAGCGGAGCGCGGCGCGATGAGTCCCGCGAGGTCCACCCAGTGGACCAGACCCGTCCCGGACTCCGGTTTCAATGCCTCGTGCAACTGCTCCAGGCTTCCGAATGAAGAATTCATCAGCCTGGAGATGAACGAGTTACCGAGGAACTTGTCGATCGCGAGGCCGTAGTAGCGAAGGCCGTTCAGAAGCGAACTCCGCTTGATGACCCCGCTCTGATAGGAGTAGGACGCGGAAGTCTCGCCGGAAGTCTTCTGAAGGTTCTGAAGGATTTCCCTGGCCCGAAGCATCTTGTTCACCGTATATGGGCTGAGAAGATTATAGTTTATCATATCCAGCTTGTCCGGATCCCTGCGGCAGTCCCTCTGGGGCCATTTTTTCGCATCGCGGATGGTGCCGACAGACTTGAGGTTGGCACCCGGCATTATGTAGGATGTACCCTGATTCTCAATAAGATAAGAGAACGGGAGGTCGGAAGTGTCCTGATGGCTCACGTGGCGGCCCATAACCAGGGAGAACGCTCCCACCTTGGCCGGCCAGAGGATGTAGGAGTCGGATGAAGTCTTCGCGCCCCTCTCCATAATGCCCTGATGGATAGGGCCAAGCTTGTACATATGGTTGCTCTGGTTCGACCCCGACCCGGCGTTCATGAACGAGAACATTCCCGCGATAAGAAGCGTGGACTTGTGATGGGTAACGGTGTAGGGACCAGCGAAAATCGCACACGCCTCACCGTTCTCGCCCTGGCAGTTGCTGAAAAACAGGGAGTCGGAAGCGGAATAGTTGTGGCCAAGGCGGCAGGCCTGCCCGATGAAACAGCGGGAAAAGGTCACCCCGTCCTCCACCGAAGAGCCGCTGCTGATTATGAAATCGTCTCCAATGACCCCCACTCCTATGTGCACCGGGGCCACTTCATTGGAATTGATACTTCCGTTCTTAAGCCGCGACGCCCCTTCAATCTTGCAGAAGTCGCCCACTTTCACATTCTTTATATAGCCGGCGTCCACGATGACAACCCCTTTCCCGATATGTCCCACCGGAGATGACACCTTCTCCACATACTCCCCGATGAGCCGGCGAAGACTCGCGATGAGTTCCGGACGATGGCGGTAAAGCGTCATAATATATGCTGTCTGGGCGGTCAGGCGGTCGAAAATCACCACTTCACGTCCTCCGGTTTCGTTCAGGACCGCAGCTTCCACCCCGTTACCGAAGGAAGAAACTCCGTCTGTAAGGATTATGTCCACATTCTCAATGAAAGTCCCGTCGCCGATTTCATAATTGGCTATGTAATTCTTGACATTTTCTATGCAGCAGTCATTGCCAATCGTTACGTTGTGAAGCGTGGCGTGATAAAGCCCGGAATGCTTTTTCATCCCACCGGCAAGCGTGAATTCCCGGTTGAACGCCCCCATGCGCACCATCCCGGAAAACCGCACCGAGTGCACAAATGCGGTCGAAAAGCCATCGACCACCTCCACATCATTCCAGTCCGATGCGCTGCACGAACGGGCCTCAAGCTCAGATATTTCCTCTAAAGTCAGTTTTCTGTATTCCATAAATTACCGTTCAAGCCGTTCAAGTATTTCCAGACACATCCTGCTGTTATGATACGGGCATTTCCAGAATCCGGCCTTGTCGTCGACGCGGTTCACGCTGCCGTCGGCCCTGACGCTCCAGAACCACTCACCGTTCTCACGGTCAACCAGATGTCCCTTTATGAACTTCCACGTCTGCGCAGCCCTTTCCAGCCACGCCTCATCCCCCGTACGCTGATATGCATTAACGCATCCCACCACGGTCTCAGCCTGTACCCACCAGTGACGGTCGGCATCTATCGCGGCGCTGTCCAGATGCAGCT
>CAVBDE010000100.1:0-2994 GCA_963594055.1 Anaerovoracaceae bacterium
CAGGCACAGAACGATGTGTTTACGGGCGAAAAAAGCGAGTATCGCGTATCTTTCGAGGGAGGCACGGTGGAGATACCGGTAAGTACGAATCTTAGCTATACTCCTTCTATTGAACAGGATGGCGCTTGGCTGTCAATCGTTGAAACCAAGGCTATAAGAAATGAAACCATCGTACTGAAGGCTACGAAGAACGAGACCATATCTCCAAGGACAGCCGTTCTCAAGCTCCTCGGGGAGAACCAGACGCTTTCGCTCAAAATACTTCAGGGCGCGAACGCCGAGCAGGTGACCGTGACCGTCACTACCCCGGGCACGCTCACGCAGCAGATGTCCGAGGAAGATTTGCACAAAGTGCTGAATCTTAAGATTGTAGGGACGCTCAATGATGACGATCTGGCCGTTCTCGAAGGCGGTGTCTGGGTGGGGCAGGGCGTATATATTGGCAGCGATCCGGCTCATTTCGAGTGCGACTGGGTGGTCGAGACGCTAGACCTGTCGGAGATGAAGACCGAGTCTTCTGCTATTGGCAAGAGCAGGAATTTCTTCTGCTGCGTACCTAGCCTTATGAAGGTGATTATGCCTCTCGAAGTTGAGACGCTGGGAGAGTCTTGTTTCAACAAGTGCATCAACCTTAGGGAGATAGACTGGGGGACAGAGTCATCTGTCAGCACAATCTGCGGCCGCATCTATGCGAATCCTGTGATTGGCCTTAGCAATCAAGGATATTACGGCGCGTTCAAGGACTGCATTTCGCTCGAAAGCGTTACGCTGCCGGAGAGCGTCTCCGACTTCCAGGCGGGAGCTTTCCTGAACTGCTCTTCGCTCAAGACCCTTATATTCCCGGACGGGGGCAAACTTAAGGAACTCAAACGCAGTGAAACCTATACATCCACCGGCCTCAGTTATACGCTTTATGTGATGGGGCACCTCTGGGGCTGTACCTCGCTTGAGACCATCGTACTCCCGAGCAACCTTCGCGAAATAGGGGAGAACGCCTTCTACGGCACCCCGTTCAGAACGATAACCATACCGGAAACGGTGAAATACATCAGTACCGAGTATCTGTTCGAGGGCTGTGAGCGGCTGGAGGAGGTGACTTTGCCTTCAACCATCACCGAATATTCCAGGGGAATGTTCTCCGGCTGTGCCAAGCTCACTTCAATAAATGGCCCTGCCAAGATTAAGAAATACTGCGAGAAATGCTTCGAGGGATGTCCGTCCAAGTGGATAATTCTCGACCCGGAAGCGGAATACGGGGACGGCGTATTTGCCGGAATGGATGTGGAGAGCATCACTTTCCCTGCCGGGTTCAAGACCGTGCCGAACAATATGTTCTCTGGCTGCAATAATCTAAAGTCCCTCTCACTCGGTGATGTGCAGACCATAGGTGAATCGGCTTTCTCCGGCTGCGCGCTGAAGAGCCTAACCATTCCGGAGAGTGTAAAGGAAGTCGATGCTTCAGCTTTTTCATATAATTCTGAGCTTTCCGAGGTTAGGATAGACGCGGAAGATATCACTCTGGACAGGCCGTTCTATTATGACAAGATCTCCAAAGTTACCGTCGGCAATGGGGTAAAGCGCATTGACGGTCCGCTTGGCGGAGATGTCAGTGAAATCTTCTTCGAGGAGGGAAGCATATGCGAATACTTCTCCTCCGCAAACAGTCAGAAGACGCTCAAGAGCATAACGCTTCCGCCGTCTCTCAAGACCATAGGCGATATGGCTTTCTATGACTGCACCATCACTTCCATCGACATCCCTACAGGAGTGACCTCCATCGGGGTAAAGGCATTCAACAACTGTGGCGCTCTCGCATCGGTTTCTCTTCCGGACGGTTTGCAGGATATAGGAAGCAATGCATTCGGATCTTGCAACAAACTCGAGAAAATCACCATTCCATACACCGTGGCCGGCATAGGGAAGGAGGCATTTTATGGCTGTACCTATCTGGAAGGGGTGCATATGAAGAGCATCGATCCACCTTACATCGGCTCGAGAGTATTCGAAAATTGCAAATATCTGGAAAAGATTCAGGTTCCGGACGAGGGCCTGTCTGCCTACAAGCAGGCTTGGAGCGACTGGGCGGATCTTATCGTGGGCGGTGAGGCAGGTGGTCAGAACAGAGGTTCATCCCTATCGGCTTCCGTCACCACTCTGGATGCCAGTGAGATTACCTTTACGTGGGCGAAACTGAACGGGAAAGTCAGCGTCCCGAAGTCTATGGATGGCCTGTATATTAATGCGAAGTTTTATTACAGCACCGTTTACAAGACGGTTGAGGAATTGAAATCGTCCGGCGACAGCTACGGTGTCGCCAGTTATGATTTCGAAGACGACGGGTCATTTTCCGGCAGCTACGGATTCAGTAGCGGGCAGACATACTGGTATGTGGCCTATGCCAAAGTGGGCAGTGAGGAACATTGGGGCGGAGTCAAGAGCTTCACTACCGGCGGGGTCAGTACCGACGAGTCTTCAATGTCCGCTGACGGCAGAAGCGTTACTCTCAACGGCGCCCTCAATATGCCGGCATCAATGCAGGACCAGGCAGTGGAGGTGTATTTTCTCTTTAATACTACAGACGATTATTTCGTCACTTCGGCGACCAGGATAGACGCTACTTTCGAGGGAGATAGGTTCAAGGCAACTGTCGGCAATCTTACGCCTGGTACGACATATTATTGGGCCGCTTATGTAAAGGTGGGGGACAGAGAGTATTCGGGAGAACTGAAGTCCTTTGTGGCGATGCCGAAAATGTCGGTGATCACCGGTACGGCTGAATTGGCATCCGGCAAGGTATCCTTGAAAGGTACGGTGAATATGGCCTCCGACCCGTCTGCGGGCGGCGTTTCGCCCAAGGTGGTGTTCTATTGTCTGTCAAGCTCTAATTTTACCGTAGCGGGAGATGTCTCCGTTGCCGAGTTCCTAAAAATGGTCTTGGAGTATGGAGAGCAGTATGAGGCGGCTTGGAACTATGGGACTCCGGATGTTTCAGTT
>CAVBDE010000101.1:0-2957 GCA_963594055.1 Anaerovoracaceae bacterium
TAGCGCTTGAGACTTGAGGAAGAGAGCCAGGTGATGTATCCGTCAGTAAGATCCGCGGCGAAAAGTCCGCGGATTTCTTTTTCCATATTCTCCGCATTGTAGTCGATTCCGTTCGGATCCACGTGCTTCATTACGTGGTAGGCCTGTATCCAGGTGCGCACGCGGGCCGGATTCGGGGTGGCCGCCTGGCGTCCCTGCACGCGTCTTCCCCACTGGTAGAGAAGCTCGTAAGGGTGGTTCCACGGCTTGTGGATGCCGTAGAATCCGTCAGGGAAGTGGTCAGGGTAAGGCATTCCGCACATCACGTCGGCTATGTTCGACAGGGCAGGCCAATATTGGCCGTAGGCGGTGGTGTAGCCCGGATTGGCACTCTCGCCGAAGACATCTATCGACACGTAGGCTCCGCAGGCGTGGATCTCGTCGCAGGCGTACCGCACGAAGCGCTGGATGGCCTGCACCTTGCTCTCGCCGTACCTGTTGTGGTAGTCCACAAGGTTCGCGATGCTGTTCATGCGGTCCGGGAAACGCACATAGTCGAAGTTGATCTCGTTGAATCCGAATTTGCGCACGGCCTCCTTGGCCAATTCGACATTGAACTGCCAGACGCTTCTGTCATAGGCACTTGGCCAATATGACTTGTTGTGTTTGTACGGTTGGCCCGTGGCGATCTCGGTGATGGCGCTCGACGGGTTGTCCTTCACGAAGTAGGTGTCCTTGAAGCAGGTGATGCGCCCGACCACGTAGAAGCCTTCCTCGTGCAGACGCTTTACGGCATTGCGGTAGAGTTCCTCGCCCTTGGATGACGCTCTGGCGTAGTTTGTAGGGGAGTAGCGTTTCATCGCGTCCGCCTTGAAGCCCGGGCATTCGTTGTCCTTGATGTCTATGACGAAGGTGTTGATTTTGGTCTTTTTCGCGAGGGCTATGTAGGCGTCGATGTTGCCGATGTTGCCCGGCGCGAAATTGATGTACAGGCTGTAGCAGGACTCCGGCATCACGTTGTTCTCAAATGCGGGCTTCTCATAGGGCTGGAATTCGCAGTCTATGGCCTTGCCGCCGCCGAAGCTGTTTCTGACTGCCAGATGCAGCGAGTCGTATTTCTCGCTCATATAGCGTTCGGCCGCGCTTTTCTGTGAACGTGTGAGGTATTTGCCATATACATAGCCGGTTACGCCGCCCGACTTGACCTTGTAGCGGTAAACTTCGCCCTTGTGGTCAGGGTAGCTGGCCCCGATTATCTGCACGCTGGAGCCCTTCTTTACCTGGCCGCCGATCTTCGAATGGAGCGTGTCCGTTATGAGCGAAACGGTGCTGCGTGACCAGAGTTTCTTCTCCCTTACCACATCCAGGCTGTCGGAGGTGAGGTTGAGCCGGTTGATATAATAGGTCCGGGAGCGGTGGCTTTTGACCTTTACATAGGTGCTGTCGCCCACCTGGACGGTACTTTCCGGATAAGCCGTTATGCCGGAACCTCTTACGGCGAAGTCGGACGCAGTAAGGTCTCCTGTCTTCTTGTCTGAAGAATAGAGTACGGTGTACGGGGTGGATGATGCGACGAGCATCTGTGCGGCTGGTTCCTGACAGCTGGAAGTAATGGACAGTACGGTCAGCAGCGGTACTAGTATAAGGTCTTTTTTCATCACGCTTTCTGAATGGAGTGCAAAATTAGTATAAAATCTCAAAAGTCCCCTTAAAAATTGCTCTTGAGCGCGAAAATCATTAAATTAGAGGTCCTTTAAAATACAGGAGGTAAACTTGAAAGATATGGCTTTGAATGAAATTCCCATCCTGCTTCTGACAGGATATCTCGGCAGTGGCAAGACCACTTTGGTAAACAGAATTCTCGCAAATAAGAAAGGCATAAAGTTCGCCGTCATCGTCAACGATATAGGCGAAGTGAACATCGACGCCGACCTTATCGCACAGGGCGGCGTAGTGGGCAAGAAGGACGATTCGCTCGTGGCTCTTCAGAACGGCTGTATCTGCTGCACTCTGAAGATGGACCTGGTCCAGCAGATATGCGACATCACCGCGATGCACAGGTTCGACTACATCGTGATCGAGGCCAGCGGCATCTGCGAGCCGGAACCTATCGCGCAGACCATCTGCTCGATCCCGTCGATGGGCGTCGAGTACATCAAGGACGGCATAGCGCGGCTGGACTGCATCGTGACGGTGGTCGATGCGCTGCGTATGCGTGACGAGTTCGAGAGCGGAAGTTCCCTCATAGGGCAGAACATCGGTGAGGAGGACCTGGAGAGTCTGGTAATCCAGCAGATAGAGTTCTGCAACATCATACTTCTGAACAAGGCTTCCGAGATCAGTCCGGCCGAGCTTGGCAAGGTCAAGGAGGTCATCCGCACGCTTCAGCCGACCGCGAAGATCGTGGAATGCGACTACGGCGACGTGGACCTGGATTCTCTTCTGAACACTCATCTGTTCAATTTCGAGGAGGTTGCCACCAGCGCCACCTGGATAAAGAAGGTCGAAGGCGGTGCGCCTGATGACGACGAGGTCGAACATTTCGACGAAGACCACGACGAACATCACCATCACGATGAAGATGATGACCACGACCACGAGCATCATCACCACGATGATGATGAAGAAGAACACCATCACCACGACAATGATGACGATGATGACCACGAAGAGCACGGGCACCATCACCACCACCATCACGAACACGAAGGCGGCGAGGTCGAGGAATACGGCATAGGCACGTTCGTGTATTACAGACGCAAGCCGTTCGATATCAACAAGTTCGATTTCTTCGTCTCACGGAATTGGCCTACGAACGTGATCCGCACGAAGGGCATCTGCTATTTCACGGAAAACCCGTCCATCTGCTATCTCTTCGAACAGGCCGGAAAGCAGATTGGCCTTAAGAATGCGGGCCAATGGTATGCCACTATGCCGCCTGCGCAGCTTGAGCGTCTGCTCGAGTCCGATCCGGTGCT
>CAVBDE010000102.1:0-2949 GCA_963594055.1 Anaerovoracaceae bacterium
GGAACTGAAGATGATCCGTGGAGAACGATAGGGAATCCAGGGAGTTTCTTCTCAACCTCGTGGAGAACGTCGAATGCAAGTGGAGGTGGAACGAGACGGCCTGTCTTAGGGTCACGTGTGCACTGCTCCGGCTTGAACTTGTATGCGCCGTGTGAAGTTCCGATGGAGATGGCGAGCGAATCGCATCCTGTGCGGGTGGCGAAGTCGATAACCTCCTCAGGTTTGGTGTAGTGAGACTCCTCAGCGGCAACCTCATCCTCTACGCCTGCGAGTACGCCGAGCTCTGCCTCTACGGTAACATCGTACTGGTGAGCATATTCAACGACCTTCTTCGTAAGAGCGATGTTGTCCTCGTAAGGGAGGGCTGAACCGTCGATCATAACAGAAGAGAATCCCATATCCACGCAGCTCTTGCAAAGCTCGAAGCTGTCACCGTGGTCGAGGTGAAGAACGATCTGAGGGTGCTCCCAGCCAAGCTCCTTGGCATAAGCTACAGCGCCCTCTGCCATATAGCGGAGAAGGGTCTGGTTAGCGTAGTTGCGCGCTCCCTTGCTGACCTGCAGGATGACCGGAGACTTTGTCTCGGCAGAAGCCTGGATGATGGCCTGGAGCTGCTCCATATTGTTGAAATTGAATGCTGGGATGGCATAACCGCCAGCAACGGCCTTGGCGAACATCTCGCGGGTGTTTACAAGGCCAAGTTCTTTAAATGATACCATAATGAATATAAGTATTAACGATTTTTCATTCAGCGCCGCAAATTTAATCAAAAATAACGAAATCTCCATCTCCCAAGTTCCGCAAGTAAGAACTTAAACCTTTCTTTGACTATATTTGCACTATGGAAGGAAAAACAGTCATTTTCTCCGCCCCGTCGGGAGCGGGCAAGAGCACGATAGTAAGGAACATTCTCGCACATTATCCGGGTGAATTCGAATTCTCCATAAGCGCCACCTCACGCAAGCCGCGCGGCACCGAGAAGGACGGCGTGGAGTATTACTTCATAGAGGCCGGCAGATTCCGCGAGCTCATCGCGCAGGACGCCTTCGTGGAGCACGAGGAAGTCTATCAGGACCGCTTCTACGGCACTCTCAAATCCGAAGTGGAGCGTATCTGGAAGGACGGGAAGACCATCATCTTCGACGTGGACGTGAAAGGCGGATATAACCTGAAAAGGTATTTCGGCGACCGTGCGCGCTCGTTCCTCATCCTTCCGCCAAGCCTGGAAGTGCTCGAGCAGAGGCTCCGCGGCCGCGGGACCGACTGCGAGGAGGACATCCGCACGAGACTTGCCAAGGCCGAAAGCGAAATCGACTTTGCACGCGGCAAATTCGACGTCGAGATCCTGAACGACGACCTGAGTACGGCACTCGACCACACCTACCGCGAAATCGACTCATTTCTATGCAGATAGCGGTCTATTCCGGCAGCTTCGACCCCCTGCACGTCGGGCATCTGGCCATATTGGCATACCTGAACGGCGCCTATGACCGCACGCTGCTCGTCGTGTCCCCGCAGAACCCGTTCAAGGGCAGCGGGAAGGCCGACAATGCCCACCAGAGGCTTTCCCAAGTGCGCGAGGTTCTGGCGCGTCATCCGGAACTTGACCGGGTGGAGGTGTGCGACGTGGAGTTCGGCCTCAGCGCACCGCAGTACACTTTCCGCACGCTCGGCATTCTGCGCGATCTCTATCCTGACTGCCAACTGACCCTCGCCATCGGGGCCGACAACCTGAACTGTTTCGCGCGCTGGCGCAACTATGAAGACATTCTGCTGAATTACGGGGTGGACGTGTACCCGCGCCAGGGCTTCGATATGGAGGTGGACCGGGACGCACTTCTTCGCGAGAACCCGAACTACCGGATTCACCTCTGCGATCTGCCGCTCGTGAACGTGTCCTCTACCGAGATAAGGGTCCTCTCCGCGGGTGGCGAGGACGTCTCCGACCTCGTGGGCTAATCCCCTTCCGCCTCTTCCAGACGCTTTTCCACTATGGCCTTCGCGATCGGGCCAAGTCGGGCCTTCGACAGGATCTCCTTCTTGCGGGCCGTCACCATCTCGTCCTTCGTAGGGAGGTCTATCTCCTCCGGAGGCATTATGCGCACGTATCCGTCAGCCTCGAGCGCTGCGCAGGCGTCACGGTAGCCGCGGAAAAAGAGTTCGCTGATGCGCGAGATGTCGTACACTCCGCAGCCCGATGTGTCGAGTTCTATATATGTGTCGGCCAATTTGGACGAATCGATGATGTTCGACATAAACATCATGCTGTAGGCCCTGGTGGCGGTGTGCAGAAGCGTGTTCTTGTACGGTTCCTCCTCCAGACGGCGCACGCTGAAGGCGATGACCTTGTCGCACATTGGCCTGATGGCAGGCACAGGAAGGTTCTGGAACACTCCCCCGTCGATATAGTGTACGCCGTTGATAACCATTGGCTTGAACACTATCGGGATAGAGCAGGAAGCCACGAGCCTCGGGGCCAGGCGACCCTTCGAGAAGACCTTGACCTTACCGTGGTCCATATCGGAGGCCACTATGTAGGTGGGGATGGGGAGGTCCTCGATGTTCTCGCAAGGCATCTGCGAGGTGATGATCTTCAGAAGCGGCTTGGAGTCGAACAGGCCGCCACCCGGCTTGGACACCTCCACGACATCCTTGAAGAAATTCATTTTCAGGAAGATCCGTATCATCGCGACCGGCTCGAAACCTGCCGAATAAAATGCCGCGACAAGCGACCCTGCGCTGGTTCCGGACACCACGTCCGGCTTTATGCCGTATTCCTTCAGGGCCTGGAGCGCACCGCAATGCGCCGCGGCCTTGCACCCGCCGCCTCCGAAGGCTATTCCCAATGCGTATTTCTTTCCTGCCATAATTGTAATGTTACGATGCTGCAAAGATAGCATTTTAGTCAGTCTGTCCGACCCGGGACGAGACAGAAAAATTTGGATAATA
>CAVBDE010000103.1:0-2922 GCA_963594055.1 Anaerovoracaceae bacterium
AAACAATTTTGTCAAATAGTTGTAATTTTTGACAATTTTGTTTTATCTTTGCGGCATGACACTGACAGAGCGCATAGTATCTTCGGTGGGACGACATCCGGAAGGTATCGCCCCGGCGACCTTGATGGACCGGCTTCGGGAACAGGAAGATTTCCCGGAGAACAGTTTCTCGACTATACTGAACCGTCTGGTCAGGGAGCAAAGGATACGGAAAGCCGAGGGCCTTCTATACCCTACCGACGTCTTCAAGCCCATCTTCCGCACCAATCCTGACGACACTACCCGCAAACTGTTCAACGGCCTCAAGGCAGTCCTCCCTTTCACGGAAATTAGCATCTGGAATACAGAGGCCATACTGCCCCTGATGCATGATATTCCGAATTTCAGCCTCACTATCGTCGGTGCGGAACGTCTTTCGGCAGCCGCTGTGGCGGACGCATTGGAGAGCCTGACCGACCGGCTCATTCTCCGCGACGCTGAGAAAGACATCCTGTCCAGGCTTGCACCCGGCCGCAGCCTTGTCGTAGTCACGCCGCAGGTGAGCCAGGCTCCGGTAGAGGATGAGAACGGCGTGACCTGCCCCACGCTGGAGAAGATCCTTGTGGACTTCCTCTGTGACAACGCCCTCCACGCGCTCACCGGCTCCGAAGCCTATGACATATACGCCGCCGCGCTTGACCGCTATGCCGTAAACCGCAAGACATTGCTCCGTTACGCCGGAAGGCGGAACCGTACGGAAGAAGTAAAAACCATATTGAATGAGATTGAAAAATGATATTACCTGAAAGCCGTTCCCTGGAATGGATAAAGAAAGCTGCGTCTGATAACCGCACATCCAATCCCATACTCGTGGAAAAGGTCATCCGCGCTTTCTGCCTGCTTGAAGCGCTGGCCCGCTCCGGCTGTCCGTTCATCTTCAAGGGAGGTTCGTCGCTGATGCTCCACTTCGGAAGCAGCAGACGGCTCAGCATAGACATCGACATCATCTGTCCGCCCGGAACGGACATTGAAAAATACTGGGGGATGTATGCCGGAGACTACGGTTTCACACTGGTCGAGGCTGTTGACCGCATCTACAGAAGCGATGTCCCAAAGACTCACGCGAAGTGCCACTATCAGGTGTCATACAGGACCAACACTGATATCGATACTATCCTGCTGGATGTGCTTATGGAGGATAGTAACTACCACGCCGTGGATTCCCTACCCATAAGGAGCCCTTTCGTGCTGACTGAAGGTCCTGATGTGTTTGTGAACGTTCCCTGCAAGGCCGACTTGCTGGGCGACAAGCTCACGGCCTTCGCCCCGCATACCACCGGCATCCCATTCTATAAGGGTACGCGTAACTGCTCTATGGAAATCATAAAGCAGATGTACGATATCGCGTCGCTTCTTGATGTCACGGAGGACTTGAGGTGGACCGCTGAGACATACCGGAAACTCGGCGCTCTGGAAATGGACTACCGCAGGATGGAAGGTCGGGACATCCGTTCTGTCACCGAGGACACCATAGCCACCGCCCTGTGCATATCCACCAACGGATTCGGGCACGAGGAAGACTTCCGCTTCTATTCCGACGGTATCACCCGGGTACGAAACTTCATCCACAGCGAGCGATACAATATGACCGGCGCAGTCCGAGATGCCTCCAAGGCAGCCTACGCTGCCGCCTGTGCTTTGACCAATGTTGTCACGCCGGAACGCTATGGCCCTGATGTTCTGGACTCCATTGCTTCTGTGAAGATTCCTTCAACGTTTGCGACACACTTAAATCTACTGAAGGTGCAGAACCCGGAAGCGTTTTTCTACTGGTACAAAACATCAGAACTGATGAGATAGCACTATTTGCAATCAAGATTCTGGGAAACATACTCTGGTGGATATTCGGAGGTCACGAGGCCGCCGTGGGTTACTTCACAGGCAGCCTCGCGCTGGCCGTCACGATTGCCCCGCACAAACTCTTCCTGAACGGAAGGTCGCGCCGCATCAAGGCCGGCGAGAACAGAATCAACCTGCAGGTTAATGATTATGCTCCGGAAACATAATGTTTCTGGAGCATAATTTTATCCTTCGAAATTTGGAATTATGCAATTGAAACATTATGTTTGCTGTGCATAATAATTGGAAGATGGAATTTGTTGACAGAAAAGAAGAAAGTTCGCGGCTTTTAGCAGCGTTGAAGGGCGATAAACCTGCTTTTGTGGCGGTTTATGGGCGTCGTCGTCTCGGTAAGTCCACACTTATAAAGAAAGCGCTTGGCGAGGATGATATTTATTATCTTGCTGACAAGTCCGAGCCGCAACACCAGCGCTCACTCCTCGCGAAGGTCATAGCGCAGAAATTCCCGGATTTTGACAAGGTCTCATATCCGGACTGGGAGTCGCTGCTTCGCGCTGTGGGTTACAGGACACAGGAGCGTTTCACTCTTTGTCTTGACGAGTTGCCCTATCTTGTGGAACAGGCTCCGGATTTGCCTTCAGTGCTACAGAAACTGGTGGACGAAAAACAGTTGAAATACAATCTTGTGGTCTGCGGCTCTTCGCAGAATCTGATGTACGGGATGTTCCTGGATGAGGCTTCGCCGCTGTATGGCCGTGCGAACGCACTGCTGAAGCTATATCCCATTCACATTCCTTATATATGCGAGGCACTCGGACTGGATGCGACCCAGGCAATTGAGGAATATTCCGTGTGGGGAGGAGTGCCCCGTTATTGGGAACTCAGGGAAGGTCTGGGCACTCTGGAGGAGGCTATGCGCAGAAATATCCTTTCGGCTGATGGAATGCTTTATGAAGAGCCGGCGAAATTGTTCCTGGATGATGTCAAGGACATTGTGAAAACCTCCACGATAATGTCATACGTCGGAACCGGCGCGAACCGTCTGTCGGAAATCGCTTCCCGCTGCGGAGAACCGGCCACCAA
>CAVBDE010000104.1:0-2915 GCA_963594055.1 Anaerovoracaceae bacterium
CCATCAACCTATTGGTTATTAGTTTTAGTGTTATTAATTATGTGGTTAGTATGAGTTGTCGCCGTGAGGTCACAACTCATTTCATTTTTATGTATCTTTGAACCATGGAACTGATACTAGCATTTCTCGCAGGAGCCATTCTTGCCGGCGGCATAGCCGCCATAATCTGCCGAAATATCCAGAGATCGAAGGACGCAGCCTGCACTGCCGCCATTGAGGCCGAAAAGAAACGCCTTGAGGGCAGTCTGGCCGACAAGGAGAAGGCCCATCAGCAGACCATAGACATTCTGCAGGGCAAGTTCGACGAGGCCATCAAGGGTCTCGACGAGAAGATCAAGAACGAGACCTCCCAGCTGCTGAAGACCCGCCAGGACGAACTTTCGAAGAACAACAGGGAAAGCCTTGGCCAGATAGTGGATCCCCTCAAGGAACAGCTCGAGAGCCTGCAGAAGAAAATAGCCGAGAACGAGAAAAGCCAGAGCGAACGGAACGGCGAACTGCGCGAGCATCTGCGCCACCTGATGACCGAAAGCGAGAACACCCGCAAGAGTGCTGACGAATTGGCCAATGCCCTCAGACACGGCACGAAGGTGCAGGGAGACTGGGGCGAGACAGTGCTCGAGGAACTGCTTTCATCCCAGGGTCTTACCGAAGGCCGGCATTTCGACGTGCAGGCCACCATCTGCGACGAGTGCGGAAAACCTGTCAAGAATGCCGCCGGAGGCATAATGCGTCCGGATCTCATCCTGCATCTGGACCAGACCAGGGAGGTGATCATAGACTCGAAGGTGTCGCTTACCGCCTACGTGGACTACATCAACGCCGAAGACGAGACGAGCCGCGAGAAATATCTGAAAATGCACATCGAAAGTCTGCGCAAGCACTACAGGGAATTGGCAGAGAAGGACTACTCCTCATACATCGCCCCTCCGAAGCAGAGCGCCGGCTATGTGATTATGTTCGTGCCCAACACCGGAGCGCTGTGGACCGCCCTCAACGCCGATCCGAAACTGTGGCGCGACGCTGCCGACAAGAACGTCTATATCGCTGACGAACAGAGCCTTTACGGAGCCCTCCGCCTCATCAGGCTGTCCTGGACCAACATAGCGCAGGCTGCCAATCAGCGCGAGGTGTACAAACTGGCCGAGCAGATGGTGACCCGCGTGAACCAGTTCCGCGAGCACTACCGGAAGATGGGCGAAGCCCTGGACAAAGCCCGCGAGGAATACGGCAGCAGCCAGGCCAAACTGGAAGACGGCGGAATGAGCATACTCACCACCGCCGCCAACATCAGAAAACTTTCCGAAAAGGAGAACAAAAAACTGCAGCAGCAGGACTAAACGGCCCTGTCGATACGCTTGACAGCCACGCCTATGGCCTTGGACGGGCACACAAGCCTGCAGAGGTGGCATCCCACACACTTTTTCGCATTAAGACGCGGACGTCTGTCCTCGATGTCGAATTCGATGGCCTGATGGCCTCCGTCATAGCAGGAGATATAGCATCTGCCGCAGCCTATGCACTTGTCGTAATTGAACTTCGGAAGAAGGACCGTGTCGCGTTCGAGCCGGTTGTGAGGCACTATGCTTCCCACAGCGGCGCCGATTATGGACTTCACACTGCTGAAGCCCTTGACCTTAAGATAATACTTGAGACCGTCCAGCAGATCGTCAATGATGCGGTAACCGTACTGCATCACGGCAGTGGTTATCTGAAGGCTTCCGGCGCCGAGCGAAAGGAATTCCACGGCGTCTATCCAGTTCTCCATACCGCCCATTCCGCTGAGGTGCATTCCTTTAAGTTCCCCGCTTCTGGCCATGTCGGAGATAAAGCGAAGCGCAATTGGCTTTACGGCCTGACCTGAATAACCGCCCACGATGGAGCTTCCGTGCACGTCAGGTTCGGCAGTGAAAGTATTGATGTTCACGCCGGTAATGCTGTTTATAGTATTGATGGCCGCGATACCGTCGGCTCCGCCCTTCTTCGCAGCGGCAGCCATCGGCACCATATCGGTGATGTTCGGAGTCATCTTCGCGATCACCGGAAGTTTCGTTCCGCGGCGCACGGCGCGGGTGAATTTCTCTATCAGCGCAGGGTCCTGGCCAATCGTCACGCCGAGCTGGTCGGATTCCATATTCGGGCACGAGAAGTTGCATTCTATCACGTCGGCTCCGGCAAGTTCGCATTGGCGTGCAAGATAAGTCCACTCCTGCTCGTTCTGGCCCATTATCGAAGCGATGATCACCTTGGTCGGGAACTCGGCCTTGAGACGGCGGAAGACTTCCATATTCTCCTCGACGCTGTGGTCGGAGAGCTGCTCTATGTTCTTGAACCCGCAGAAGGAGTTCGAATGGTTCGTAATGGTGGAAAAACGCGGAGAGGCCTCGTGCTGCGGGAAGGTGCAGATGGTCTTGAAGGCGGCTCCGGCCCATCCGGCGCGGAAGGCCTTGGCACACATCTCGTAACTGCTGGCCACTACGGACGATGACAGCAGGAACGGGTTTTCGAGCTTCACTCCGCAGATGTCGGCGGTGATGTCCGGCTCTTCAGGCACGAGAAATGCGCCGCGCATCTGGTCCTCGCTCACGGCTCCGGACTCGACCGTAGTCTGCGCCCCCTCGTACAGCGCGCCCATAATGGACTTGATCTGAACCGGAAGGCTCTTTCTGCCAAGCAGGCAGGCGGCCTCGCAGGGAGCGTCGCAGTCCAGACACTGCACACCCCTGGCCTTCTCCAGTGCGCCCATACCGTTACGGAAATATATTGACCGGAGGATATCCCCTACAGGGAGACCTTTTGAACACTGTTTCGTACAAGGCGCGTCGCTGCACAGCAGGCACCTGTTCAATTCTGACATATCGATAAGAGGATATGTCGGCACTTTGTTTTCTTCCATTTGCTTTTCGTGGTTAAAC
>CAVBDE010000105.1:0-2914 GCA_963594055.1 Anaerovoracaceae bacterium
TCCGCGTCGATGATGCCGTCAGTCGGCTGGGCGCAGATGCCCTTGAGCGCCAGCACGGCACTCTGCAAGGCGCAGGACACCCCGCTGGCCACCTTGAGCGCGCAGCCCTCCTTGGCCCCGTCGCAGATCATCCCCGTGATGCTGCCTATCATATTCTTTATGGCGCTGGCCATCTCGGCGACTCCGCCGCCCTTAAGCATAACGATGCCGCACGAAGACCCGGTGGACGCCACCACACAGCCGCACAGCGCCGACAGCCTTCCCAGATATGACTTGATGTGGATGGCCACCAGATTGCTCACTGCCAATGCCCTTATGAGCCGCTCCTCGCCGCTGTCCAGATATTCCGCCGTGGCGATTACCGGAAGCGAGACCGTAAGTCCCTGATTGCCGCTGCCCGAATTGCTCATCGCCGGAAGCGTGCATCCCGCCATACGGGCGTCAGACCCCGCGGCAGTGCGGGCCATGCACACGGAATCCAGAGTCTTTCCGAACACTCCGTCACTGAACCCTTCCGCTATGGTCTTCCCGACCCTCAGGCCGTAATCCCCTCCAAGGCCCTCCTCGCTCAGTGCCGTATTGAGCCTTATCTGCTCGCGCATCAGTTCCAGATCGGCAAGGTCCGCCTCCCGGGCAAATTCATCTATGAGCTCCAGACTCAGAAACTGCCCGTCACAGCCCTCGCAGGTCTTCGCACCGGCAGATCTTCCATCCAGAAGCACGCGGTCCGCGCAGGCCACATAAGTAATGTTGTCGTGCTCATCCTCCACCGTGCACTCGCTGCGCACCCCGTCCGCGAACTCGCACTCAGCCCGCACATACAGCACCTTGTCGGAGTCTTGCGCGCGCACGCAGACCCGGCCGCCGTCCACCAGGCTTCTCGCGCGCGCTATAGAATTGGCATCCAAATCTTTAAGCACCTCGAGTCCATAATGCCAATTACCGCAGACCGCAGCCATCGCTACGGCTATCGGCAGACCGGTCTGGCCCGTGCCAGGAATCCCCACGCCCATCGCGTTCTTCAGAATCCCCGCGCAAACATATACAGTCACCCTGCTGATGTCACCGTCCCCGGCAGAAGGATTCACCTCCGTGCGGTAAGCGTCCACAGCCCGCGCCACACAGAGCGCCACGGCTATGGGCTCGGTACAGCCCAGCGCGGGCTTCACTTCCCGGTGAAGCAGATCCAGAATCTTACAGTAAGTGACTTTATCCATAATTTCCAGTTTTACAAACAGACAAATTTAGGAATTATCGCCCACAATGCGAAACGCCGGGACACGAAAAAGGCCGGAACCTCACGGCACCGGCCCATCCACAATTAATACACTTATGATATTACTCCAAAGGTTTGAGAGTAGTATATACGTTGGTTACATCTTCGTCATCCTCCAGAAGGCCCGTAAGCTTGTCGAGGGTAGCCCTCTGCTCCGGAGTTACGTCCTTGAGCTCGGTGGTAGGGATGCGTTCGAATCCGCCGGCCACGAGTTCAAATCCGTGATCCTCGATGTATTTCTGAATCTGTCCATAGGAAGCGTAGTCACCGTAGATTACGACCACCTTGGTCTCGTTGTCATCCTTGTCCACCTCGATCTCCTCGAACAGCTCGTCCACACCGTAGTCGATCATCTCAAGTTCAAGCTCCTCGAGATCCATTCCTTCGGTCTCCCTGATGCGGAACACGCACTTGTGGTCGAACATGAAAGACACTGAACCGCTGGTTCCCAAGGTACCGCCGCACTTGGTAAAGTATGAGCGGACATTGGCCACGGTACGGGTGGTATTGTCAGTGGCGGTCTCCACGAGGTATGCGATGCCGAACGGGCCGTAGCCTTCATAAACCACCTCCTTGAAGTCGCCCTGCTTGCTCTCGACGGCCTTCTTGATGGCGCGCTCGATGTTCTCCTTAGGCATCTGCTCCGTACGGGCCGTAGCCATGAGGGCGCGAAGACGAGGGTTACCGGTCACATCCGCACCGCCCTGCTTTACGGCGATGGTAATTTCTTTTCCAAGTTTAGTAAAGGTGCGGGCCATATGACCCCATCTTTTGAGTTTACGCTCCTTACGGAATTCAAAAGCTCTTCCCATAAATTATTCTGAAACCTCGTTAATGTATTTGTCTATAAGAGAATACTCCAGACTCATCTGGTATTTGTCCTTCACGGTCCTGTATGCCTCGAGAGCCTTGTCCTTCTGGCCAAGAGCCTCGTAAGCCTGTCCGGCCTTCACCAGATACTCGGCGGCGAAAGCGTTGTCAGCCTTCTGCGCAGCCTTCATATAATACCTGGCGGCAGAATCGTTGTCTGAAAGAGCGCTGTAGCAGTCTCCCTGAAGCGCGAGAGCGCGTGCTGCCAGAATAGGCTCAGTGCCCTTGTATTTCTTAAGATATGAAAGCGCATCCTCCCACTGGCCAAGCTGTGCGCAGCAGATGCCGGCATACAGATACACGGCCTTGCCTGCCTTCGCGCCGTACTCGTCGCAGATCTGTGCAAATCCGAGATTCACGCCGTCTCCGTTGAGCGCGAGATCATACTCGCCTGACTGGAAATTAAGCTCGGCGACATAAGAATTCTCCTGAGCCTGGGCCACTGACGGAGCATAAATCCATTTGCTGTAAGCCATAATGCCAAGTCCTACGACCACCACAGCGACAAGTGCGATGATGAGCACCTTCCTGTTCTGAACGAAGAAATTCTCAGTAGCCGATCTGGTAGCGGCTGCATTCTCTTCGCGAATCTCTTCCTTTTTCTTGTTATTTGCCATTTTATCTAAATTTTATTTGTTTCACCATTTCGTCCGGCCGCCCAGTGAAGGCCGATGTCCGACCACGCCACCGTTCAGGCTGCCGTTCCCGGCTCACTGACAACCAAAAAGTCCACGAAGATACGGATATTTCCGCGAATATGCAAAACCG
>CAVBDE010000106.1:0-2825 GCA_963594055.1 Anaerovoracaceae bacterium
TATGGACCAGCCGAGAATAGAACGCATGCTGCGCCTGATGAGGTATATGTCAGGCAATATCAATTACTCCGTTGAGGAACTCGCACAGAAGCTCGATATGTCCGAGCGGACAATCTACCGCTACATCGACACCTTCCGCGGCGCCGGCTTCGCGGTCACGAAAATCTGGGCGAACGTCTATAAGCTCGAGAAGATGCCGAAGGGCGCGCCCGACTTCGACCGTCTGATGTTCTTCAGCGAAGAGGAATCGTACCTGATTAATTCTTTATTGGACGGCCTGGTGCCGTCCAATGCACTCAGAAAAGGCATCAAGGAGAAATTGGCCGTCGTCGTGGACGCGACGGCTATCGCGAATTACGTCGACCGCCGCAGCAACGCCGCGCACGTGACGAGTCTCACGCAGGCGGCGCGCGAGAAGAAGAAAGTGCTGCTCAAGGGCTATGAGTCAGGCAATTCGCATACAATCCGGGACCGCTATGTGGAGCCGTATGGTTTCACGACGGACTACATCGACGTCTGCGCGTATGATCTGGAGGCGAAGCAGAACAAGATCTTCAAGATTCAGAGAATCAATGAGGTGGAGATTCTGGATGAGCCGTGGGAGGCGGAGAAGTCGCACCATCGGCAGGGGATGGACGTGTTCCGGATGACCGGAAACTACGTCGGGCACATCCGCTGGCAGATGAGCGTGATGGCGAAGAACCTGCTCATCGAGGAGTATCCTCTGGCGGAGAAGTACCTGAAACGCAAGGTGAACAGCTGGATTCTGGACACGGACATCTGCAACTACGCCGGCGCCTGCAGGTTCTATGTGGGCCTCGCAAAGGAGATTCGGGTGCTGGACAGTCCTGAGTTTGAGGAGTATGTCGCGAACTACATCAAGGAAACTTTTATGAAATAATCTCCGGCTGTCAAAACCTGTCACAACGCCGCCGTACCTTTGCGTAAGTAAAATTCGCAAAGGTATTTTTTATGATCGGAGCTATCATCGGCGATATCGCCGGCAGCAAATATGAGTTCAACAATGTCCGCAGGGAGGATTTTCCTCTGATGGATACTGGGTGTGATTTCACGGATGATACCGTTTGCACGGTGGCGGTCGCGGACGCTATTCTGCACGGTAAGGATTACGGTGCTGCTCTGCAGGAGTGGTGCAGGAAATATCCTCATCCTATGGGCTCTTATGGCGGGAATTTCAGCCGCTGGATATGGAGTGAGAATCCCGAGCCATACGGAAGCTTTGGCAACGGCTGCGCGATGCGTGTTTCACCGGTCGGCTGGCTTTTCGATGACGAGAAGACAGTGGCCGCTGAGGCCCGCAAGTCCTCTGCCGTGACTCACAACCATCCGCACGGTATGGACGGAGCCGAACTTATAGCAACAGCCATCTTCAGACTTCGCTGCGGAGCTCCCAAAGAAACCGCCGCCGAGAATGTAGTCAAAGCCTTCGGCTGGCTGCCTGAGTACCGGCCTTTCAGCAATAAGTTCGATGAGACAGTAATGAACGCGGTGCCGGTGGCGGTAAGCTGCTTCCTTGCGAGCGAGTCGTTCGAGGACGCAGTGCGCAAGAGCATCGTCGTCGGCGGGGACTCCGACACGATTGGAGCGATTGTCGGCGGCCTCGCGCAGGCGTATTACGGAGTGCCTTCAGAGCTGAAAATCAAGGCTCTGGAGCTTCTGCCGGAGGAGATGAAGAGTATCGTTACAGAATTTGAAACCAAAGTCATACGAGGCCTGCAGTCACGATGTGAATCGGAGCTTCTCGAAAGACAATAACCATCATTATCAACATTTTAAACACTATTCGCTATGGAAGAAGTAAAGAAAACCCAAGTTTACAATCTCGTGATCCTCGACAAGAGCGGCTCTATGCAGAGCATCCGCAAGGAAGCCATTGACGGCTATAACGAGACCCTCGGCAGCATCAGGGCCGCCCAGCTCAAGCATCTCGACACGCAGGAGCATTTCGTGAGCCTCGCCGCGTTCTGTGACTGCGGAATCGATATGATTTATGACAAGACCCCCATCTCCCAGGCGGAGCAGCTGACCAAGGACCAGTATGCGCCCTGCTGCTGCACCCCTCTGTACGATGCCATCGGCAAGACGATCAATGCCCTCAAGAAAGACATCAAGGATGTCGAGGACGCGGCGGTGCTCGTGACCATCATCACTGACGGCTATGAGAATGCTTCCAAGGAATGGACCGGTCCCGGTGTGAAGAAACTCATAGACGAGTGCAAGGCGGACGGCTGGATGTTCTCGTTCATCGGCGCCGGCGAAGATGTCGTGCAGACCGCGATGAAAATCTCCATCACCAACACCGTAGTCTGGGAGAAGACCGCTCAGGGAACTCACGATATGTTCGTCAATGAGAACAATGCCCGTGACCGTTTCTACGACAAGATGTCCGCCCCGTGCTGCGCCTCAATGTCAGCCGAAGAGAGGAAGGCGATGCGCAGGAAGTTCAGCGAGGAGTACTATGACGAAGACAAGAAGGGCAAGAAGTAAATTATGGAATACTGGGAATTTTATGGTAACGGTGGCAACACCGATGAAAACTGAATCCTGAATGGCAACCAGCGACTATACGGCCTTCCGGCAGTTCCTCCGGAACAATGATTGCGAGCGGCAATTTGATGCTGCGTTCTATGCGCAGTGCGGAGCCAATGTGCTCGATGAGACCCTTGCGGACATCCTCGTAATCGATGAATGCTTCCTCGGACGCGCCTTCGACTGGCGCAAGACTCCGGAAGGTCGGGAGTTCTGGCTGGACATTGACCGAAAATGGTGGGACTTCTACCGGCAACTATAAAAAATCTCCGCCC
>CAVBDE010000107.1:0-2686 GCA_963594055.1 Anaerovoracaceae bacterium
CTCCGCAGAGTCTGCCGAGCCCTGCGGTCTCGTCATCCTTGCCTGCTCCGACCTCTCCGCCTCCACTCCCTCACCCAAGTCCCTTCCGCCGGCCCGGCCGCCACGTGCGAAGGTTGTGGGCGAGGTACCTCTATTCTTGGTGCAGTGCAAGAGCCGGAAAGACCGTTATCTCTCGCTCCATCCGTTTCCCGTCCGGCTCCTGTCGCGCCTATCGGCTTGCCTGCTCAACTTTTCCGGGCATCCGGCGTCACGGCTGACGCCGTCACGTCGGCTGTCCGCAAAAGTTCGAGCGATTGATTGAACGTACGCTTCAGCGTTGTCGGTGGTGGCAGCGTTCTCGCCCGCTCGGAGGGGTGCCTGGGTAAATACACATATTCACGATGGTCGCGCAGTTCCTGCGCGCCCTGCCTTCGGTTATCTCGGTAATTATCAGTATATTTGCATTGGCGGAGGATGCTTCTGACCTCCCTCTGAGATACCTCTGAGTTTAAGAGTTCAAGCTTGCGCTTCCGCGATGAAATTCGCCTTCAGGATGCCGAAGTATATGCCAAATAGCCGGTTCTCGGACTGCTGGTCATCGGTGGGAGAAGTGACTTTCTTCCACCGGGACGGTGTGTGCTTCTGGAAGAAGCGGGCGCACCCGGCTTTCCCTGGGACGATGGCGCAGATGGAGCATCAATCTATGCATCTTCGTGCGCTGGAAGCCTGGAGAGGATTGACTTCTGAGGTGCAGGAAAAGTGGAACGCATTGGCCGTGCCGGTGCACAGCCACAGGCCGCCGTTCAGGAAAGACCACCACATTTCCGGGTACAATCTGTTCGTATCTGCTTATCACGGATTCGCGCAGCTGGGGGACGAGCATATTCCGGTGCCGACGGCGAGGAGGGCGTTCCCGCCGTTCTCGGTGGAGATGTCGGGATGCGAGGCTATCGATGGAGTTCTGGTGGTCAGATTTAGGGTGAGGATGCCGCAGGAGACGGAGCCGTCCAGATACCGGCTTCACACGAAGATGCAGTTGACCACTCCTGAAGGAGGTAAACGCCCCGGATATATGCGGGTGTTCGTGGCGGAGGGAAATTGCACCGGTGATGACTGCATCGTCGAGGTCAAGGTGCCGGACTACAAGACCCTCTGGAATCTGGATCTGACTTCCTACCGGATGCACTGCCGCCTCTCGCTCATCGACACCGTCACCGGCTACCGCAACGACTGGATTGCCGGCTCGTTTTCCGTTTCACTGTAGGCAGGTCTGCCGGCTCTCTGTCGGATGTCATATTCTTTTACAAATCTTAAAGTTAAACTTCACATATTGCCACGCAAATAATTGATAATTAGAATTTATTTCGTATATTTGTAGTGGAATCGTAAGGCTGCTTGACAACATCAGGTTATATGATTGTCAAGCCATCCATAGCATTCAACGAGTTCGCCGGCAGCGCAAAGGAAGTCACCGCGCGCAGCGTGGACGGCAGAACCGTCCTCTCAGGCAAATCCCAACATTCCAGGAAGAAGACTCCCGCCCAGGCGGCGAGAAGAAACACTCTGGCCAGAATCTCCCGGTCATACAAGCAGCTTTCCGATTCCCAGATTAACGGCTGGGAGGTTCTGTCAGAGCATATGAAAGGCATCTCCACCTTCGGGGAGGCGGCGAAGATGACGGCTCACAACGCCTTCATCAGAATCAATTCCAACCGCGCCCTGGCAGGGATGCCGCTGCTTTCAGACGCTCCGGCCTATACTTCGGACGTGCCGGAGGTGGACTATGAGGACTTCTGGGTTACGCCGGAGAAAATCGTGTTCGTGGGGCTGAATGTGCCTTCTGACAGTTACCGCCTTGTTATGAAGATGTCCCGCACGGAGAGTACGGGAGTTTCCTCCGGCTGGGGCAACACCGTAATCGTGGCTCCGGCGCTCTCGCCTGACTGGGGAGATGCGGACATTACAGAAGGGTATCTTTCCACTATCGGATTCCTGCCTGTTGCCGGGCAGAAATACTTCCTTTCCTTCTGGTGGATGGACACCGAGACCGGCTTTACCGGCGAGTCTATGATGGTGTCGGTCATCTGTCAAGAGCTCTCGGCCGTCAAGAAAGAAGTGTTTACGCCGCGCAAGAGGATTGAGGAATCTGACCTTGCTTCCGGCGGCAATGTCTCTGAACTCGACCTTGAGTTCAGCCCGGCATCGGGAGTTGTGAGTGTGGCAGCCACTCTTGAAGGCAGGCCAAGCTACGCAAGTTCCGAGTGCCAGACTCTCGAGAAGATGACGGATATCCCTGCTGGAGACAGTATGCAGCTTGCCCGCGCAGGCGAAGACGGCGACTATCAGCCGCAGACCTACGCCATCTGGATAAGGCAGTACACCAACTATAAAGAAATCACCTTCGCCCACCGTGGAGGCAATTACGAGACGCCTTCCTATATGGAAAGCACATCGGTGTTCTATTGATAACCGCTTCTTAATCAATCCTTAATCACCTGATAAAGACTCATCGTTATGACAATAAGTTCCAATACCAACAACTTCGGCCACGCCGATGCGATTTCGTTCAACGCCTTCCTTTCCTCGGATATGGTCATTCTGAACGGAAAGTTCACTGTGGACACGACTACCGCAGAGTATGCGGCAGCTTCGGTGCTTGAGATTTCCCTCCCTGAGCTGACTCTGGCGAAAAGCGCAGTGGCAAACG
>CAVBDE010000108.1:0-2654 GCA_963594055.1 Anaerovoracaceae bacterium
TAGCGCACTACGTTCGGGACGTAGGGGTCGGGCGTTCGAGTCGCCTCATCCCGACCAAAAGAGGCTGACGGATCACTCCGCCAGCCTCTTGCCGTTATGTCAGGTAATACCCTATTCGAAAACCAGCTTCATATCCGCCGAGAGAGCCTTCCTGCAAAGGGCTTCGGGAACGAACTTCCAGTCCCCCGCACCGCTGACCAGTGCCGGAGATATCTCCCCGTTCTCCTTTATATACTGGTACAGCATATCGCGTATCTCGGGATAACGCGCCACGGTCCTTCCTTCCAGGTCGTCCCTGGTAAGGCCCGCGCCCCTGAATATGAGGTCTCCCCCGCCCGCCGCGCGGTACGAAGTCATGGCCACCCTGTATGTGGCGTTCAGGTCGAACGGCCTGCCGTCGCTCATAGCCCGGATGCTGATCCTGCCGCCGAAAGGCTTCGTCACATCCACCGTGTATCTGATGCCCGCGGCACTGTCGAAATTGAAACTTGGCCCGTTGAAAGACCACCGGCTCGTGCCGAACCTCTCGCTACTGCGCTCGGAGATGTTGAGCACATGCTGCCCGTTCCAGGTCCTGATCCACTGGTTGTAGGAGAATTCCAGGTAATTCTTTATCTCCCGGCCTGTCAGATTAAGAACGCAGAGGCTGTTCTCGTAATGATACAGGGTGAACATATCGTTGAACACCAGGGTTCCCGCAGCCAGATGTCCGTTCGAAGAAAGCGGAGCGCTGAAGGAGATGTCGGCGCCGCTCCGGTCGAGCTGCACCTTGTGGATAAAGTTCATATAGAATGACGGCCCGGTGAAGGCGTCCTTCATAAACATATCCTCGGAGATCCTGCCCACAGGCTGAAGGGTGAAGGCCTTGACCTTCTCATAGTCAGAGGCGAACGCCTCCTTCATCTTCTCGTCCGCTTTCGTTGGGTCTATGTCGATAAGGTGCGCTGTCTGCGTTTTGGAGAGGAGTTTGCCCTTTTTATAATTCAGCGTCACTACGGCTTCGCCCAGATGCCTGGCGCGGCTGCCGGTGTTCACCAGACAGATGCCGTCCCCCTGCTCCACGCGCGGCGCGTGATCGTGCGAACACAGAAGCACATCCACCCCCTTGAGGCTCCGGAAAAGGTCGAGCCCCTGCGCCTCCAGGATGGATCCGTCCCCGCGTCCGGTCCCGCTGTGCACGCTCACCACCGTAACGTCCGGTTTCACATTGGCCTTGATGATGTCCACCCTCCGCTGCACGAAAGGCAGAAGCGAGATGAACTCCACGTCCGGCCAGAGGCTCTTGTCCAGCCAGGCCTGCATATTCGGATTAGTGTATCCGAGTACAAGCACCTTCAGGCCGGCCCGCCTGAACACCTTGTATTCAGGGAAATACGGATCGCCGTCAGCCTTGAGCGCGTTGCCTGCCAGGAACGGGATTCCCCTTTCGGCCAATTCCTTCGTGACCCTGTCATAGACCTTAGGGCCAGTCTCGATGTCGTGGTTTCCCACAGTCACGGCATCATACCCCATATACTCCGCCAGACGCGGATAGAGATGGGCGGATACTGTGTCTACATAATTATAGTAGTACGCCGCATTGTCGCCCTGCAGACAGTCGCCCGAATCTATCAGGAGCACATTGTCCCGGCCGGCCGCAGTCCTGACGCTGTCGATACAGGTATTCACCGCCAGAAGCGAAGTTTTCCTGCGCGCGGAGACATAGTCCTGGTCAAACCAGCTGCCATGAACGTCATTTGTGGCGAGAATGTGAAGAGTGTACTCGCCGTCGTGCCTGGAACAGGCGCACAGCCCCAGAAGCGAGGCCAGAAGAAGAGCAGAAATTCTTTTCATAACGCGGGCAAAATTACATATAAAATCCTTAAATTTGCAGGCCAATTCAGAATTAAACGATCGAGTATGTTTGAAAACCTCAGCGAGAAACTGGAACGTTCCCTCAAGAATCTCAAGGGTGAAGGGAAAATCACTGAAATAAATATATCGGAAACTCTCAAGGAAGTGCGCCGCGCCCTGCTGGACGCCGACGTAAGCTACAAGGTGGCCAAGGAATTCTGCGACAATGTGAAGAAGAAGGCCATAGGCAGCAACGTCCTTACCGCCGTCAAGCCTCAGCAGATGATGGTGAAGATCGTGCACGACGAGCTGGCCGAGTTCATGGGAAGCGAGGAGAGCGCAGTGAACCTGAAGGGCTCGCCCGCAGTGGTGCTGGTGGCAGGTCTGAACGGTTCCGGAAAGACCACGTTCTGCGGCAAGTTCGCACTTTACCTTAAGAAGAAAGGCAGCAGGGTTCTGCTTGCCGCCTGCGACACGTTCCGTCCGGCAGCCATAGAGCAGCTGAAGACATTGGCAGAAGGGATAGGAGTTCCCGTATTCTCGATAGAGGGCGAGAGCGACCCGGTCAAGGTGGCGCAGGAAGCCATCAGAAAGGCCAGGGGCGAAGGCTACAACGTGGTTATCGTGGATACCGCGGGCCGGTTGGCAGTGGATGAGGAACTGATGGCGGAGATACGCACGATGCACAGCGCCATCAACCCGACGGAATCCCTGTTCGTGGTGGATGCGATGACAGGTCAGGACGCAGTGCTCAGCGCACAGGCTTTCAACGAGGCCATAGACTACGACGGAGTGGTGCTGACCAAGATGGACGGCGACAC
>CAVBDE010000109.1:0-2577 GCA_963594055.1 Anaerovoracaceae bacterium
CTCGCGATTTCCGACGCCTACGCCGAGTTCCTCGAGACTAATCAGATGCCTGTTTATGTCAATGTGCAGGGAATGAACTACTCTCAGGCCAAGTATTTCGCGGCCGCCTGCAGGATTATGTCCCTTATCGAGACTTATCCTGACTTCTGGCAGGAGCAGCCGGACGTGGAGCTTCCGAAATACGCCGCAGGCACCGTAATGCAGTGGAATACCTTCGAGCAGGACTCCATCTCGCTGACGGCTCTCAAGTGGGCCATAGAGAAGATGGAAAACTATGCGGCCGAGAAGGGCATGTATCCGAACTACTGCTGCTTCGGCACCCGCACCTGGAAGGATGACCGCAGCGGAGAATCGTCTGTGGAATACAACTACGACACTGAAGAATATGTGGGCAACCTGCTTTTCCAGCAGGCACTTCCGGCTATGGCCAGGGTGATGGACCATTACCGTCATAACCTCACTCTTCCGGAGGAGGTGTCCGTGTGGTGGTCCGATTTCCTGCACTCCGCGAACAACTGCCCTATAGACGACCCTGCGGTGTTGGCCGCGATGAAGGAGGCGGTAGGGGACAGGACCACGGACCGCGAGAAGGCCGAGGCCATCTTCACCTACGCGCGCGACCGGTGGGAATGGGAGAACTACAACAACACGAAGAAGGGCGCCGTGGGCACCATAAACGCCAGGGGCGGAAACTGCTGCGATGAGGCCCACGCCGTGGTGGCAATGTGCCGCGCCGCCGGAATCCCCGCCCGCTACATCCACGGACAGTGCTATTTCTCATCTTCTGTCATCGGACACGTCATTCCGCAGATTTATGTCGACGGAAAGTGGTATATTTGCGACCCGACCAACTCCCGCTCCACCTTCGGCACTCCGGTATGGAAAGGGATGAAGACCTTCAACGGACTCTATGACGAGCTTCCGTTCTAAAGAATATATAACGCTTAAAATATGTCAAAAAACAAAAACTACATTCTGCCCCTGGCGATTATCGGCGCGATGTTCTTCGTCGTGGGCTTTGCTCTCGGAATCAACAGCTATCTCGTACCGCTTCTGCAGTCCACCCTCGAGGTCTCATCTGCCGAATCCTACCTGCTGATTGCATCCACATTCTGCGCATTCCTCTTCTTCAGCTACCCGTCCGCCAAGATCATCGGCCGCATCGGATACAGGAAGACTATGTCGCTGTCATTCGTGCTTTTCGCCGTGGCGTTCGCCCTGTTCATCCCTTCTGCGAAGAACGGCAGCCTCTGGCTTTTCATCGTCGCATCGTTCCTGAGCGGCATTGCCAATACCGTACTCCAGGCGGCCATCAACCCTTATGTGACCATTCTCGGTCCGATCGAAAGCGGCGCCCGCAGAATGAGCATTATGGGCATCTGCAACTCATTGGCCTGGGCTGTGGCTCCGGTGTTCCTCGCGGCAGTCATCGGCAAGAGCCTTGACGAGGCCGTATTGGCAGACGTCACCAGGCCGTTCATCATAATAATCGGAATATTCATCGTGCTCGGAATTCTCGTGACCTTCGCCCCTCTGGAGGAGGTCAAGGCTGCGGGCGAAGACGAGAATGACGTGGCGGACTGTCCCTATGCGGCCGGCAAGACCAGCATCTGGCAGTTCCCTCACCTTATCCTCGGCGCGCTGGCGATGTTCTTCTACACCGGTGTGGAGACCCTCGCGCTGTCGTCGGTAGTGGATTACGCGAACTATCTGAAACTTCCGAATCCGCAGATCTATGCCATCTGGCCAAGCATCGGCATGGCCATAGGCTATGTGCTCGGAATCATTTTTATCCCGCGCTTCATCTCACAGGTGAAGGCCCTGAGAATCTGCTGCTGGGTGGCTGTGATAGGTACGCTCCTCATCGTTCTCGCCCCTGAACACATCTCCATCTGGTGCGTGGCGTTCATCGCACTGGCCTGCTCGCTGATGAATCCGGCCATCTGGCCGCTCGCCATCACCGATCTGGGCAAGTTCACGAAGGTGGGATCATCGCTTGTCGTGGCATCCTACGGCGGCGGCGCCCTCATTCCGCTGATCTTCGGATTCCTCAAGGACGGCATCGGCAACCAGGCCGCATACTGGATCTGTCTGCCTTGCTACCTGTTCATCTTCTATTACGCATACAAAGGTTATAAAATCAGAAAATAATATGATAATCGTTGCAGATTCAGGCTCTACCAAGACGGACTGGGCCTATGTGCGCAAGGGCGCCGAGCCCGGCTTCTTCACCAGCCAGGGGTATAATCCCAACTACATCTCGGGGCCCGACATTCAGAAAGACATAAGAAAGAACCTGCCGGAAGGCTTCCGTCCTGAGGACGTCACCGAAGTGTATTTCTACGGCGCCGGCGTGAGCGAGCTGGAATATGACTTTATGAGGGAGACTCTTCGCGGGGTGTTCACCAATGCCGGGACAGTGTTCGTGGCGATGGATCTTCTCGCGGCGGCACGCGCGCTTCTGGGCGACGAGCCTGGGTTCGCGGCCATACTTGGCACGGGTATGAACACCTGCCTGTATGACGGCACGAAGGAGACCCTGAACATCGACTCGCTCGGCTTCATCCTCGGGGACGA
>CAVBDE010000110.1:0-2564 GCA_963594055.1 Anaerovoracaceae bacterium
GCCACGTGCTGCCAGAGAGGGGCGTCCCCGTGCTCCGCAACCCAGTTCATCTGCATGTAGATCAGCGGGAAATGCGTGATGTAAACAGGATATGAGATGTCCCCCAGCCATTTGCATACGGCCGTACTGCGGGCGTCCGTGGTCTTCGAGCCTGCGCCCAGAAGGACGATGGCAGGGAAAAGCACGATTATGCACAGCGCCTGATACAGGCCGTCCGCGAGACACTGCCTTCCCCCTATGCACGGAATCGAGAACGAGATGACGATGGCCAATGCGCACCACCAGAAGCCGCCTCTGGCGTGAAGGGGCGAGCCGGACGGATTGGCCTCAGTGCGATGCGAAGGGAGGATCCTGGAAATCAGCAGACCGCACAAAAACGGATACAACAACCTGGAAAATCCGATATATATCTGCTGACCGGTCAGGCTCCACCCTCCGATCACATTGAATTGCGGGCCGTCAGGAAACAGGCCGAAGATGTCCCAGCCCAGAGTCAGGTCAAGCGTAAGCACGGCGCTCAGCGCACACAGCACGGCGAGAGCCGCCTTCGGAAGACGCCTGAAAACGAACGCGTAAAGTATGTTCCCTATGTATTCCAATGTCAGCGACCAGTTCGGGCCGTTGAATGAATTGGTCTCGCACCAGCCGCGGATATCCAGAGACGGGCCGCACGGAATCATCAGAAAGCCCATCACCAGACAGAGAGCGAATTTCCACCATTCCACCTGCTGAGTCAGCGGGAAAGCCGTTCCGGCGAAGAAGAACAGGCAGGCTCCCACCACCGTGCCAGCGATAACCATAGGGTGAAGCCTCATAAGGCGCCTCTTGAAAAAGCTCCAGGTGCTCATCTTTCCCCATCTGTCGTCATAGGCGTATCCTATCACGAATCCGCTGAGCACGAAGAAGAAATCCACCGCCAGATAGCCGTGGTTGATGATCTGCGTCGCCGGACCCGTGGAATAGGTCTCCAGAAGATGGAACAGTATTACCAGAATGGCCGCCACCCCGCGAAGGCCGTCGAGGATTTCATAACGGGGCTTGGATGCCAGATATTCAGCCTGCTTTGCCATAAGTCTTTAATTGAAACACACAAAGGTACTAAATCCGCTTACTTGTCATTTGATGTATTTTTACAAAAAATTGATTTATTTTTGCAAATACACACGAAAGACACGATGAACTGCATCTACGACCACGTAAGGATAAAACCGGACGGACAGATTGGCCCGCACAGTCAGTCAAGCTTCGAACTCTCATACATAGTCACCGGCAGCGGCACACGCACGCTGGGCCGGGATTCGCAACCTTTCGGGAGCGGTGAGGCGGTGCTGGTGCCTCCGGGAATGAGGCACAGCTGGCAGTTCGATGAGAATGACACCGACCGCGGCGGGTGCATCGAGAACATCACATTCCATTTCAAGCCGGCACTGCCGGAAGGATTGGCACAGATGTTCCCGGAGCTCAAGGAGCCGCTGATGAGACTTCTGGACACGAACGGGGCGCTGCTGTACAAAGGGGCGCAGAGGGAGAAAATCGCGCGGCTGCTGATAGAGATGGAAGGCCGCGAAGGATTCGGACGGACACGGACCGTCCTGTCGCTGCTCGAAGCATTGGCCCCGGAAGAAACGACGGCGAGGCTGTGCGAACGCGGGCCAATTGGCATTCAGAAACGTCTGGAAAAGGTCCGTATCTATGTGGCCTGCAACTACATGCGCAAATTCCACCTCGACGATGTGGCGGCATATGTCGGAATGAACCGGTCGGCTTTCTGCACATTTTTCAGGAAGGAGACTGGGCGGACTTTCATCGCGTACCTGAATGAATACCGAGTTCAGAAGGCGCGCGAAATGCTGTGCACAGATGACGCGCCTCCGGTCTGCGAGGTCGCCGCCGCCTGCGGATTCGAGTCTGCCGCCCACTTCAGCCGCACTTTCAAGGCCGTCACGGGCGTATCGCCGAAGCAGGCGGCAGGGAAATTCCAGAAATAATTTCCTGACAATTTGATTATTATATTTATAATAATTACTTTTACCATAAAATTACATCCATTATGGCAAACGCAAAGATTGAAAACCCCTTTATTGTAGGCAAATACGTCTCTGACAAATATTTCTGCGACAGAGAGAAAGAGAGCGAATTCATCTTAAAACAGGTCGCAAACGGCCGTAATGTCGCACTGATTTCAGATCGAAGAATGGGCAAAAGCGGCCTGATACAGCACGTGTTTGCCCAAAAATCCGTGACAAACAACTTCAACACCATATACATTGACATCTATGCCACAAGCTGTCTGTCAGAATTTGTCTATCTTTTAGGGAAGGCCGTATTTGACCTGCTCAAGCCGCATCGCACAAAGCGGATGGAAAAATTCTTCAGCATAGTATCCTCCCTGCAAGTCGGGGTCAAATGGGACCCGATAAACGGAGAGCCGGGTCTGGATATCGGAATCGGAGACATTAAACAACCAGATACGACGCTGGACGAAATTTTCAGATATCTGGAAGGCTCCGAAAAACGTTGTCTGGTGGCAATAGACGAATTTCAACAGGTTGGAGAATACGGGG
>CAVBDE010000111.1:0-2540 GCA_963594055.1 Anaerovoracaceae bacterium
GTTCAGACTAAGCAAAATCTTCGGGCAATCTCACACGGAAGTTTGCAGGTGACCCAGTTTATGAATACTTTTTGTTAAATCCAAATTTATTTCACTTGTGGCCAAATAAAATCACTTTCGGTTATCATAAATCGCTAATGTTTAATTAGTTATAAACATGATTAACGAAAATGATTTGAATCCATCCGGAGAAAGAGAAAAAGCCCTGGGGCACGGATGTGCGTCCAGAGCTTATGCTGAAGATATGATTCAGAGACTTCGCGGATAATTATTCCACGACAATCTGCTGTGAGATGACCTGTATGCTGCCGTCTTTCAGATAGACTTTAGCCTTTATTATATGCTCTCCCCTGGTCAGAGGGCTCACGCTGATGTGGGTCTGTGCCAGACCGTCGAAGGTCCAGGAATAATTCGTGACAGGGGAATTGCCCGGAATGATGTCCAGAATGAAACTGTCTCCCACTTTGTATGTCTCTTCCACCGACAGGTACGGCGTGTCGATTACGGATATGGCGTTGGTGAATGAGGTGACGGTCTCGCTGTCGCAGTTCACCGTCTTCCACTGTCCGTTCTTGGCCAGGAACTGAAGCACCACCCTGTCTCCCGGGACGAGTTCCTTGCCAATGGTGCAGGTTATGCCTGACAGGCCGGTGGCTTCGTTCTTCTCGAGCTCGATGTCTTTAATTTCTGAAATGATTTCCTTGAGCTCTCCCCTGTAGTTTACGACGGCCATCCGGATGCTTCCGGTGTAGCCGACATTGGCATCTGTGTTCCAGATGCTTCCGACTTTGCAGGTGAAGCTGCCTTCCTCAATGCTGCCGTCAGTGATCGTTATGCCCTGGTAGTCCTTCATGATCTTGGTGTATGCGAAGCTCAGCGGACCGCCGTTGTTCACTGTGCTGCCGTCGCGGTCAGGCTCGAGCCCCACGAGTATGCATTGGCTTTCAGAGAAGGTGTAGCTGCCCGGAATTTTGAGACTGAAGGCGAAATAGCCGTTGTCCTCGCCGCTCCAGCCCCAGTTGATGTGGACATAGTCCTTCTGGTCGTAGCCGTCGCAGAGGAACTGGTGGCCTCCGTTGACCGCATCCGAACCGCCGTAGGCTACAGGGCGCCCCTCGTCAATCTCGTTTTTGAGCACGCGCAGGAATTCTGCGTCGGACGAGCAGGCCGAGCGGTACAGAAGGTATGCCTGGCTGCTGTATCCCATATGCTCGAACAGCGCTGACTGGATGTCTTCGCTGTAGGCTCCGGTACCGGCGTTGTAGTTGTACTGGGCTTTGAACATCACGCCCAGGTCGTGCATCAGCATGGCTACGGCCTCCTTCTGTGCGGTCGTGGCGGAGGAGGTGTATTTCATCGGCATCTGCGAGTAGTCGTAGCAGTGGTCGTCTATGCTGTATGACGGGATGCTGACTTTTCTGTGATAGTCTGATGTGTAGGTATATCCGCCTATGGTTCCCTGGCCGTGCTCAGGCCACTGGTGATAGCGGAGTATGATGGCCAGCGCCGTGGCCACGCATCCGGTAAGCGCCGTGTAGGTTCTGCCGTTTTCGGTAACGGTAGGGCAGTATATGTTGTACGGATCCTCCTGATCCCAGGAAGCGGTCTGAAGAAGTTTGCCTTCTGCGGACTTGGTCCTCAGCGCCGGATTCTTCCAGAGTTTGACCACTTCTTCGGAGCCCTTGAGACTGACTTCCCTCACGGCGTCTATGCTCCTGGTGTATCCCCCCAGGAATGCGTGGAGATTCGACGGCATCCGTTTCGGGTTGAACTTTCCGGAGTCGTTGTATGCCAGGACAGGGGTGGTGGCATCCTCTGCGGACACTATTATCCAGCCTCCCCGGGCGGCGTTTATATAATAAAAGGTCTGGTCTTCGTTCAGGGTGATGTCGAAATCTTCCGACGAGAACCATTCGCGTGCGATTTCGCGTGCCCTGTCCTCGCCGACGAAGTCCGCGCGGCAGAGCATTGATGACAGCAGCAGCGCTGCGGATACGATAAGGAACTTTTTCATAGCCGTCTATTTGGTGATGATGTAACCGATGTTGTTCACGTTGTCTCTGAGATATGCGAGGTCATCCTTGACCTGCACTATCTCCAGGCTGATTTTTTCCTGCGTTTCCCCGAGTCCGGCTATGCCGCTGCCCGTGACGGTGGCCAATTCGGTCTTGCCTTCGGAAAGGGAAGTCGCGGTCGTGAAATCGATGTACAGATAGCGGGAACCCTTGAGGTCGAGTGCCTTGTAGAACAGTTTGGAGGTCCTGCCCGAAGCGGTGAACTGGTCCGTGTCCCGGTCGAAAACCGAGATGCTCCGGCTGTACTCATCCTTGAGGCTGAACACGCCTTCCTGAGTCTGTTCCGTGAACAGGGTATCATATCCGGAAGGCTCTTCCGGAGAGGTCTTGCCGGCTCTCTTGCAGGAGCACAGGAGCGCGAGCAGGACAAAAACGGCGATGTGCAATCGTCTGTTCATTGTTTTTACTGTTTTTAAAAATTTTCAAAAGTAAGGAAATTTTTCGTAAATTTGAAAGTTTGATGAA
>CAVBDE010000112.1:0-2366 GCA_963594055.1 Anaerovoracaceae bacterium
GATGTCGGTGCATTTGAGCGCGGCGGAGACGCTGCAGACTTCGGACTGGATGGCGTTCGCTTCGGTGAGATCGTGAATATCGGCTCCGGACACGCGGCTGGCCGGATTTCCTGTGAAGAACCAGAAAATCCACAGTATCGCGATTATGCCCAAAGTCTTTTTCATCACCGCAAAGATATAAAATTATCCGGAAGAATGTTCAGTCGTGGTCTTCGTAGAAGACGTCGTCTTCCTGGAACATTCCTTCGAAGCTGAGGTCTTCATCCAGGCCGGGCCAGTGGATGCCGCAATATGACAGGAAGAAGTCCTCCAGTTCTGCCGGGGTGGCGTCGCGAAGTCTATAGAATTCGCAACATCATAAGTTTCGCAGAGCATCCTCCGACAAACCGGTAATTTTGCATATAAGAACTTCGTCCATTCCTTCTGCAAGCATATTCCTCGCTATTTCAAGATCTCTTTCTGCCTTTCCTTTAGTCTCACCTTCGGCGAGAGCTTCTTTCACTGCGTAATCTTTCTGCGCCTGTATGTCACGTTCGTTCATAATGGCCTTGTTATAAAGTGTTCGTTTCTCTGATGTGAATGCGGCGATCTCGCAGGCCTGGCAGAGATGCTTTGTAATGGACTTGGCATCCAGTTCCTCGGGAATGGTGCTTTTGTCGTATTTCCATCCGTTCAGAAACCAGTACACGAGGTAGTCCCTGTCACTGGTGCACTCCTCCAGCGTCTTGGTGAATCGCCCCACTTCCGCGAAATTAAGAAAAATAGTTGACGGTGCAAAGTCTCCGGTACGCAATTCCGTGAACCCGTAGCTGGAGATGAAGTTGTCCGTATCCCATTGGCTTTCATCCGGGTGCTTCATCGCATAGTTCGTGATGGCGATGACATAGACCGGCTTCAGTTCGCTGTACAGTTTCCCTGGCTCGAGTTCGCGGTGGTAAATGTCGCATGCGTAGAAGAGGCACCTTTCGAAAAATCCTTCTTCGGCTGCGCCCTGCACTTCCACCGAGAATGTTCTTCCGTCATCGCCCATGCAGACCAGATCCAGGAAGGTGCGTTTTCCGCTGACCATGTCGGGATCCCGCTCACGGTCATCATAGGAAACGATATCCTTCACCTGAGCATTTTCCGGAAGGATGCAGTTGATAAGTTCGATAAGGAGATGCTTGTTGGCCCTGTCAAGGTAGACCGACTTGAAGCCACTGTCACTCATTAAGTTAACGTATGTCGATGGGGACATGGGATTGTTGATGAAATTTTTCATATACCTTTTGTTTGGTTAAATACCGGGGCACCGTGCTCCGGCTTCTGACGACAAACATAGCGAATTATCCGGAATTCGCAATATTTCTGAAAAGTTTCGATCAAAAATCGACAGATTATCTTTTCCCGTGCACAAAATACCCCCAAAATGTGTACGGCAGTCGTTCAAAATTTTTCGCCCCGTACACGTTTGGGCCCCTCTGCGTGTACGGCAGTATCTTTCAGCGAACGGGGCTGTGCCTTCTGGGACGGCTTGCCGCGAGCGGACAGGGCGGAGACTTTTCGAAGCGTTTGCCCGTATAGGGTCGCGAAGCGACAGCGCAGAAAAGCCTCTGCCCTGTTCAGCGATTGACAGCATCCGTGCTAGTGGCGGGAGGACCCACGGAGTGGGAGGCGAACGAAGTGAGGGCCGAGGCACAAGGGCCTGCAACTTCCGGAGCGTTGGCCCGTACATGGTCGCGAAAAAACGGCGCGATAAAATATTTCCCGCAAAAACCTTATCTTTGCAGTCTTGTTGCTTTTTGGTCCGATGAATGTCAAACGTTTAATATATACGGCGGTGCAGATAGTGGCGATTACGGCTGTCTCTCTGCTGTTCTCCAAGTCCACGATCTATAACCTGACATCCATTCCCGCGATGAATTCTTCAATGGCGGGTGTGGAGTTCAAGATGTCCGACATATATAACTCCATCACCAGCAGGATGTCCACTCCCTACGACAGCGAGGATGTGTTGATAGTCAGCGTGGACGACTGCTCGCGCGAGGAGATTACGCAGGTGCTTGATGTGATCGACGGCTGCGCGCCGGCGGCGGTGGGCCTGGACATCATCTACAAGAAGCAGAAAAAGCACGACGCGGAACTGGTCACTGCCATCAAGGACTGCCATAACCTCGTGCTGCCCAAGCGTATAAACGGCTACGAGAATCAGAAGGACCAGGTGCTGCCCGAAGAGGCGTACTTTTATGACGACACCTTCAAGCATTTCGGCATAGTGAACCTCGAGGCCAGTGACCTGGGCTGTCCGGTCCGGAACTTCAGGCCGATCTACGAGCAGGCCGATTCGACATTGGCCTACGGAATGGCCACCGAACTGGTGCGGCTGG
>CAVBDE010000113.1:0-2274 GCA_963594055.1 Anaerovoracaceae bacterium
AAGGCGGAAAAGCTGGACAGGCAGGCATACCCCGGCGTGCAGTGGCATTTCATCGGGCACCTGCAGACGAACAAACTCAAGCTCGTACTCCCCTATGTGTCACTGGTTCAATCAGTTGACAGCACCCATCTGCTGGATGAGATACAGAAGTGGGGATTGGCACACGAACAGACCGTAAACGTGCTTCTGGAAGTGCACATCGCGGCCGAGGAAAGCAAGCAGGGCTTCTGGGAGGAGGAGATTCTGGAGTTGCTTTTCAATTCTGAAAAATACACCCGCATCCGCTTCTGCGGCCTTATGGGTATGGCCACGCACACCGACGACGAGCAGACCGTCGAGGCCGATTTCGACAGAATAGACTCGTTCATGGCCTATCTGAAGGACCTCTTCCCTGAGCTGACCGACTTCAACCAGCTGTCCATAGGGATGTCCGAGGATTGGCCTGTAGCCGTAAGGCACGGAGCCACGATGGTGCGCATCGGCACCGCCATATTCGGAGAGAGGGCGTGAACACTTTCATCGCCATAGACCTGAAATCCTACTTCGCCTCGGTCGAATGTGTGGAGAGAGGCCTGGACCCGCTTACCGCGAATCTGGTGGTAGCCGACGAGTCAAGGACCAACAAGACCGTGTGCCTGGCAGTCTCCCCCTCGCTCAAAGCCTACGGGATAGGCGGAAGGGCGCGGCTGTGGGAGGTCGAGCAGAGGGTGAAGGAGCTGAACCGCTACCGCAAGGACCCCATAACCTACATAGTCGCTCCGCCACGGATGTCGCACTACATAGCCTGCAGCACCAGGATTTACGACATTTACCTGAGATATTTCTCAGCCGAGGACATACACGTCTATTCCATTGACGAGGTGTTCATCGACGCCACGCACTATCTGGCGGCCTACGGACTGTCCGCACACGATCTCACCATAAAGATCATACGCGAAGTGCTGCGCGAAACCGGCATCACCGCCACGGCGGGCATTGGCACGAACCTGTACCTGTGCAAGGTAGCCATGGACATAGTGGCCAAGCACATACCGGCCGACAGCGACGGCGTGCGCATAGCCGAACTGGACGAGATGTCCTACCGCAGGCAGCTCTGGGAGCACAGGCCTCTCACCGATTTCTGGCGCGTGGGCAGAGGCACGGCGGCACATCTGGAAAAATTCGGACTTATGACCATGGGTGATGTCGCGCTGTGCTCCCTGAAAAACGAAGAATTCCTGTTCAAGGAGTTCGGAGTGAATGCAGAGCTGCTCATAGACCACGCCTGGGGATACGAACCTTGCACAATGCAGGCCATCAAGGCATACAGACCGCAGACCAATTCCCTGAGCCGCGGTCAGGTGCTCGCCAGACCGTACCATTATGACGAAGCGCTGATAGTCGCCCTCGAGATGATGGACGCCCTGTCGCTCACCCTGGTGGAGAAGGCTCTGGTGTGCCCACAGCTGGTGCTGACCGTCATCTACGACCCGCAGAACCTCGAGGACAACCCGCATTTCGAGGGCGACACGGAACTGGACTACTACGGCAGAAAAGTTCCGAAACACAGCCAGGGAACATACAACTGGGAGGAACCGACTTCCTCCGGTGCGGCATTTTCCGCCGCCGTCAAACACATCTTCGAGACCCAGGTCTCAAGAGACCTTCTCATCAGGCGCATCTACATAGCCGTGAACAAGCTCTCCACGGAAACGGATGCGAATGAATATCGCCAGCTTTCGCTTTTCGATGCGGCGGATGACACCCGCCGGGCGGCACCGGAAAAGGAGCGCGAGCTTCAGGAGGCGCTGCTCTCGATAAAAAAGAAATTCGGAAGCAACTCCATACTCAAGGGATACAGTTTCGAGGAAGGAGCCACCGCCCGCGAAAGAAACAAACAGATAGGAGGACACAAGGCATGAATCCCAAATACGAACAGATAATAAACCTCGAAAGGCCGAAAAGCCGGCACCCGAAGATGAGTCTCGACGCCCGGGCCGGACAGTTTTCCGCCTTCAATGCGCTGACCGGACACGAAGAAGCCATAGAAAATACGGCCAGACAGCATGAAGAAGAAAAAAATTTTGATTTTCAAATCGGCCACTGATGCACGCAGAAGGCACATTTTCGTGGCCGCGAAAAATAAATGCAAAATTTTTTGAAAAATTTATTAAAATATTTTGCAAATATAAAAAATTGCATTACCTTTGTATCCGGGTTGAGCAAGTGCTAGTTCTTAGCCATCAACCTATTGGTTATTAGTTTTAGTGTTATTAATTATGTGGTTAGTATGAG